>NZ_JBFHDY010000030.1:0-32213 GCF_041584495.1 Zhongshania sp. | reverse complement strand
CCATATTGGTGTTCAGCCCAAAGATGGTATTGATGCTTTATGCCAGTTTCAGGGTGTTAAGCGGCGTATGGAGTTACTTGCCACAGTGGCGGGAATTACCGTGTACGATGATTTCGCTCACCACCCCACGGCGATTGCGACAACCTTGCAGGGCCTGCGGGGACGGGTGGCAGAGGGAAGAATTATTGCCTTGATAGAACCACGCTCCAATACCATGCGTTTGGGTATCTATAAAGATCGCTTGGCGCCTGCAGTAGCATGTGCAGACGAAGTGATTTGGTATCAGCCGCCGGGCTTAAATTGGTCCTTAGACTCAGTGATTGCGGACAGCGCAACACCAGCGCGGTTGAGCGTGGATCTTGAGCAAACCATTGCCGAACTCAGTGCTAGCTTAAAGGCAGGGGATCACGTGGTGATTATGAGTAACGGCGGCTTTGGTGGTGTACATCAGAGCTTGATAAAGGCGCTGCGCAAGCGCTGGGAGGCGTCGCAATGAAATCGGTTACGCTGGCGATGACTGGCGCCTCTGGCGCGCAATATGGTTTGCGGCTGCTGGAATGTCTGTTGGCAGCGGGCTGCGAGGTGCATTTTATGATTTCCAAGGCGGCGCTGTTAGTTGTGGCGACGGAAACCGAGGAGACCCTGCCGGCCAAGCCTGCGGCGTTGTCGCGCTATTTGTGCGAGCGCTTTCAATGTACGCCGGAACAACTTAAGGTGCATGGCCCTGAAGACTGGATGGCGCCAGTGGCTTCTGGCAGCGGTGCGCCGAGCGCCATGGTGGTGTGCCCGGCCAGTACCGGTACGCTGTCTGCCATTGCCTGCGGAGCAAGTAATAATTTAATTGAACGCGCCGCCGATGTCGCGCTCAAAGAGCGCCGCCAATTGATTTTGGTGCCCAGAGAAATGCCCTTATCGGCAATTCATTTGCAGCATATGCTCAGCCTGACGCAAATGGGTGCGACGGTGATGCCCGCGTCGCCTGGCTTCTACCGCAAGCCCCAAAGCGTGGCTGATGTGATTGATTTTGTGGTGGCGAGAATTTTGGATCACCTTGGCGTGGCGCAGGAATTAGTGCCGCGCTGGGGCGAATAAAGAATAAGGTTTTAAAAATCGGACGCGCCTGCGAGGCGACTAACCAAGCTTAAGGGTTAAATATGAGTGGAATGCTGCTGTCGATTTACCAACGCGTAATACTGCGTAATGCATTTTGGGTTTTGGCGATATTGCTTGCTATAGTCGGCTGGTTGGGGAGCTATATTCCCACCTTGCAGCTTGACGCTTCCGCTGATGCCTTGGTACT
Organism: Zhongshania sp.; assembly: GCF_041584495.1. Classification (GTDB taxonomy): domain Bacteria; phylum Pseudomonadota; class Gammaproteobacteria; order Pseudomonadales; family Spongiibacteraceae; genus Spongiibacter. The sequence goes on along the minus strand of NZ_JBFHDY010000030.1, from coordinate 30,913 downwards.
AGAGGGCGACGAGTCGCTGGCCTATTACCGTGATATCAGTAAACGTTACGGTTCCGAAGACTTCCTGTTGGTGACGTATCAACCGCAGGCCGATTTGTTTGCCCCAGAGCAGTTGCAGACGCTTGGCGAACTGCGTGACCGCCTGGCGGAATTACCGAATGTCTCTAATGTAACCTCGATACTGGACGTGCCTTTACTGGAGAGTCCGCGGGTGTCGCTGAGTCAGGTCACGGCGGGAGAGATTCCGACCCTGCGTACGCCGGGTATTGATATGGACATGGTCCGCGAAGAGCTCGCAACCAGTCCGATTTACAAATCTTTACTGACCAGTACTGACGGCAGCACCACTGCAATTCAGGTCAATATTCAGCGCGACGAGCGTTATTATGAACTGCTAAATCAACGCGACGCGCTGCGCGTCAAGGCTGCGGCGGAAACCATTAGCGCTGACGAACAGGCAACGTTGGATGATTTAGAAAAGACCTTCGCAGATTACACGGCCGAGGCCCACGAGCGGCAGGCTAAGTTAGTTGCCTTGGCGCGGGACATTGTTAAGGATTATCGCGGCGATGCCACGGTGTTTCTCGGTGGTGTCCCGATGATCGCGGTGGATATGATTGCCTTTGTTAAAAGCGATTTGCGGGTGTTTGGCGCTGGCATACTGCTGTTTATTGTGGTGTTGTTGACGGTGATTTTCCGTCGTCTGCGCTGGGTGCTAATTCCCCTGTCGACCTGTGTCTTGAATGTGGTCTTTATGCTCGGTCTGCTGAGTTTTCTCGACTGGCGGCTGACCGTTATCTCCGCGAATTTTGTGGCTTTGCTGTTGATTATTACCCTGTCGGTCACCATTCATCTTGTGGTGCGTTACCGAGAGTATTCTGCTGCGCAGCCAGAGGCGGATCAATTTAGCTTGGTCTCGCAAACCACCGCGATTATGGCCATGCCATGCTTGTACACCACGTTAACGACCTTGGTGGCGTTTGCCTCCTTGGTAGTTAGTGGTATTCGTCCGGTAATTGATTTTGGCTGGATGATGACCATTGGTGTGGTGTCGGCACTGGTGTTGACCTTTATTGTTATGCCCTGCGCAATGATGCTTATGAAGCGCCACAACGAAAAGGGCGGTTCGGATGATAGCGCGGCATTTACGCGGTATTTTGCCGTGGCTACCGAGCGCTTTGGGCGCACCGTGGTCGTGGTGTCTACCGGGCTCTTGCTGCTGAGTGTGTGGGGTATTACTCAGCTCAAAGTCGAAAACCGCTTTATTGACTACTTCCACGATACCACTGAAATTTATCAGGGTATGGAAACGATTGACGCTGAGTTGGGGGGCACTATTCCTCTCGATATTATATTAGATCTGCCCAAGGAAGATCCCGTCGCCGAGAAGGCTGTAAATAGCGGCAGTGATGATTTTGACGATTTCAGTAACGATTTTGCCAATGACTTTGCCGATGATTTCGGCGATTTTGGTGATGCAGGTGCTGCTCAGAGCGAGTGGTTCACCGTTGCCGGTTTGCAGCGAATTCAATCGGTACACAACTATGTTGACGGTTTGCCAGAGACCGGCAAGGTGCTGTCGCTGTCGACCTTTTATGAATTGATGCAGATTATTATGGGCAATGTCGACGACTTGCAATTGGCGCTGGCTCAGCGCTCGTTGCCGGAGTCGATTTCGTCCATTTTGATTGATCCCTATATGTCGACAGAAGTCGATCAAGTGCGCATCAGTGTGCGGGTTAAAGAAACAAGTCGCACCCTGAATCGCAATCAGCTATTGATTGATATTGAAGATCATTTGGTGAATGAGTTGGGCTTTGCGCCGGAGCAAGTGCACTTAACCGGTATGTTAGTTTTATACAATAATATGCTGCAAAGCCTGTTTACCTCGCAGATTATGACCTTGAGCGCGGTATTTGTCGCCATACTGGCCATGTTTATGGTGTTATTCCGCTCATTGAGCCTGGCGCTTATTGCCCTCGCGCCCAATTTATTGGCGGCCGGCGCCGTATTGGGCGGTATGGGTTTGGCGGGTATTCCGCTTGACATGATGACAATTACCATTGCGGCGATTACCGTGGGTATTGGTGTGGATAACACCATTCACTATGTGCATCGCTTTAAACAAGAATTTCCGACTGACCGCAATTACTTGGCAACCATGTACCGCTGTCACGCCAGTATTGGTAGGGCAATGTATTACACCTCGAGTATTATTATTTTTGGTTTCTCGATTCTGGCCTTGTCTAATTTTACGCCAAGTATTTATTTTGGTTTGTTAACCGGCTTGGCGATGCTGGCGGCATTGCTGGGCGCCATGTTGTTGCTGCCAAAGCTGCTGTTGGTGATTAAACCTTTAGGCCCTGAAATAGCCATAGAAAAGGCTGCGGATAAGAATGTCTGACTTAGGTTCGAGTGCGGTAGCAGAGCTACCGCTATTTCCCTTAAGCACGGTGTTGCTGCCTGGTGGTCGCATGGGCTTGCGGATTTTTGAGCGTCGTTACCTCGACTTGATTCGCGATACCATGCGCAATCAGCAGAGCTTCGGCGTCGTTTGGTTGGCCGAGGGTGGCGCCGAGGTGCTTAAGCCGGGAGAGCGGCAAGCGACCTTGGCGCAAATCGGCACTGAAGCGCATATTGCTGACTGGGATCAACTCCCAGATGGCTTGCTGGGGGTTGTGGTTGAGGGCGGTCGTCGCTTTCAGTTGGCGTCGGCTCGTCAGGACGATACTGGTCTGTATATAGGCGAAGTCAGCTGGCTGACTGAGCAGGAAGATATCGCGCTGCCGTCGCGTAGCACTGAGTTACATGAATTGTTGCAGCAGTTGGGCAGCCACCCCCATGTACAGCGTTTAGGAATGCAGCTAAATGTGGAGACAGCGGGTGCTTTGGCCAACAGTTTGGCGCAATTACTGCCATTGCCCGCCGCCGACGCTTACCAAATTCTTGGTATCGACGCGCCGTTGGCACGTTTAGATGCCCTTCACGATATTTTGGATGCGCTGTCGAGCTAGTAAAGCTAACCGACGGCACTCTGTACATATTGTCGATAGTGAGTCCTTTTCCAATCCGTTATACTAGCGGTCATTTTTCGTTCTCCTATTATGTGGGAATTAGCAGGTATTGACCTTCGCGATAGCGCGTAGGTGAGAGGATTAGAAGGCTCATGGATATTAAGCAGTATATGAATCAGCTGGGGCGTCAGGCGCGGCTTGCTGCGCGGCTGGTGGCAGCGGCTGATACCGGCGTTAAAAATCGCGCCCTGCTGGCGATTGCTGCGGCAGTAGACGCTAGGCGCGACGCTATTCTTGCCGCCAATGCCAAAGACGTCGCGGCGGGTGAGGCCTCTGGTCTCGACGCGGCATTACTGGATCGTTTGGCGCTCAATGCCGCTGGTATCGCCGGTATTATTGAAGGCTTGACTCAAGTTGCTGCGCTGGCTGACCCGGTTGGCGCCATCACTGATTTAAACTACCGGCCCAGTGGAATTCAGGTTGGTAAAATGCGGGTGCCGTTGGGCGTTATTGGCATTATTTATGAGTCTCGCCCCAATGTGACCGTTGAGGCAGCCAGTTTGTGCTTAAAATCAGGGAATGCGGCGATTCTGCGTGGCGGCTCTGAAGCGATTCACTCAAATCAAGCTCTCGCTGCGTGTATTCGCGAAGGCCTAGTGGCGGCTGGCCTGCCGGAGCATGCTGTTCAGGTACTGGAAACCACGGATCGCGCGGCGGTCGGTGAATTGATTACCATGCCTGAGTATGTTGACGTGGTTGTGCCCCGAGGCGGCAAGGGCTTAATAGAGCGTATTGCCCGAGACGCCACGGTAACCGTGATTAAACACCTTGATGGCATTTGTCATGTTTATATTGATGACGCCGCCGATGCTGAAAAAGCATTGGCAATTGCAGTGAACGCCAAAACCCATCGCTATGGTACCTGCAACACCATGGAAACCTTGTTGATAGCCGAGAGTCGCGCTGAAGAGTTACTGCCCGCCATTGCCGATGCTTTGTTGGCAAAGGGCGTTGAGTTGCGCGGCTGCCCGCACACCCGGCAGATTTTGATGGGGGCGGTAGAGGCTAGCGAGGAGGATTGGGGTACAGAGTATTTGGCCGCCATACTGTCTATCAAAGTGGTGGCTGATGTCGATGAGGCTATGGATCATATCGCCAGTTATAGCTCTGCCCATACCGAATCCATCGTGACTGAAAATTACACTACCGGCCGTCGCTTTTTGCGCGAAGTGGATTCTAGTTCGGTAATGATTAATGCCTCGACGCGGTTTGCCGACGGTTTTGAATATGGTTTGGGCGCGGAAATTGGTATTTCCACCGACAAAATACATGCTCGTGGCCCCGTAGGGCTGGAAGGTTTGACCTCGCAGAAGTACGTGGTACTCGGCGATGGCCATATTCGTCGTTAAATGACCGACTCGCATAAGGCTACTGCGTCGCTGGCGATTTTTGGTGGCACTTTTGACCCCATTCATCACGGTCATCTGCGGTCGGCGATAGAAATTAAAGAAGCATTGGGTGTTGATGAGTTGGCGTTATTGCCGAGTCATCGGCCGCCATTGCGGGGGCAGCCCGGTGCCGATAGCGCCCAGCGCTTGGCGATGGTTAGCGCTGCCGTCGCCGGGGAGCCGGGTTTGGCTGTCGACGGACGTGAATTATTGCGGGAAACCCCGTCGTATACCGTTGATACCTTGCGGGAGTTGCGTGCTGAACGTGGCACCGAGGTCTCGATTACGGTGATTATGGGCAGTGATGCGTTTAATCAGTTGCAGCGCTGGCGCGATTGGCAGTCGCTGTTTCGTTTGGCGAATGTATTGGTTTTGCATCGCGCCGCACATCCTTTAGCAATGGATGCGCAGGTGGCGAATTTTGTGGCTGATCGCAAGCTTGCCTCAGCATCGGCACTGACAGCGCACAGTGCCGGTGGGTTTTATGACACAGGTTTGATTCAGTTGCCGATCTCGGCTACTGATATCCGCCGGCGCCTGGCCTCAGGGAGGTCAATTCGTTACCTTGTTCCCGACGTTGTCGCGGACTATATCGCTGAACACGGTTTATATACACAGTGAAATACATAGGAATACCCGTTTGATGAACGCTGAACAACTCCAAAAGCTGGTGCAGAAAGCCCTTGACGATGTAAAAGGCCGAGATATTGTGACCCTAGATGTGCGCGGCATGAGTGGCGTTACTGACTATATGGTGGTGTGCAGTGGCACTTCGAATCGTCATGTAAAATCCTTGGCAGACAATGTATGGGTTGAGACCAAAAAGCAGAATGTGGTGCCGATCGGCATGGAAGGCCAAGATAGCGGTGAATGGGTGTTGGTCGATTTAGGCGATGTGGTAGTGCACGTGATGTTGCCAGAAGCTCGCTTGTTTTATGATCTTGAGCGTCTGTGGCAAGTGCCAGAGCCGGGAACTGATGAGAGTTAGTTTAATCTGCATAGGCACTAAAATGCCGGCTTGGGTCGAGGAGGGGGTTGCGGAATACCGCAAGCGCCTGCCCGCCGAGATTCAGTTTGATATTAAAGAATTGCCCCTTCCTAAGCGGGGCAAGAATACCGATATTCGCCGTGCTATTGCCCAAGAAGGGGACGCGATGACAGCGGCAATTCCCGCCGGCGATCGCGTCATCGCCCTCGACGTATTGGGTAAGGCCGTCAGCACTGAAAGCTTGGCTGAGGCCTTGGCAAACTGGCAAATGGACGGCGACAATATCAGTATCTTGGTCGGCGGCCCCGATGGTCTCAGTCCGGCGTGTTTGGCTTTCGCTAGGCAAAAATGGTCGCTGTCAGCCATGACTCTTCCTCATCCACTGGTTAGGGTATTGTTTGCCGAGCAGCTCTACCGGGCGTGGACAATTAATAATAACCATCCCTATCACCGCTGATGACTGTGTCATGACTAGGCGCCAACAGCTTAAAAACACGCACTATGAACGCCGGGTTTACCGCCATCGGGTGGCGATTTCCATTATATTCGTAGTGATAATGATATCGATTTTGGTTGCCCGTTATGGGCAGTTACAAATCGCCGATTACAATATTTACAAAACTCAGTCTGACCGCAATCGTATTCAGCTGTTACCCATCGCACCCAAGCGCGGTTTGATTTTTGATCGTAATGGCGTGTTATTGGCTGAAAATATTCCCAGCTATACCTTAACCGTCGTTAAGGAACGCCTTGCGTCGCTGGATGAAACCTTGGCCATTATTAGAGAGCTGATTCCCCTTGCCGACGAGGATATTGAACAGTTTCGCAAGCGCTTGAGTCGGCGCAGACCCTATGAAGCAGTGCCGCTGAAATTTCGCGTTAGTGATGCGGAAATTGCTAAGATTGCGGTTAATCGCTACCGCATTCCCGGGGTGGAAATTGACGCGCAATTGGTGCGGCACTATCCCCACGGCGAGCTATTTGCGCATGTGCTGGGTTATGTTGCGCGGATCAGCGAGCGTGAGCTTGACGAGATCGACCCCGTTAATTACAGCGGGACCCACTATATCGGTAAAATCGGTCTGGAAAAATATTACGAAGAGTTGCTGCACGGCACAGTAGGGTACCAAAACGTTGAGAGTAATGCCCACGGCCGTATATTGCGAGTGTTAGAGCGCCATGACCCCCAGCCGGGTGGCGATATTCATCTCAGTGTTGACGCCTATGTTCAGCAGGTTGCGTTTGAAGCGCTAAAAGGTCAGCGTGGCGCGATAGTGGCAATGGACCCGAGCACGGGGGGGGTTATCGCGATGGTGAGCACCCCAAGCTATGACGCCAATTTATTTGTTAATGGTATTAGCAGCGCCGATTACAACGCCCTGCAAAATGACCCAGACTTACCCCTCTATAACCGCGCTTTACAAGGGCAGTATCCTCCGGCATCGACCATTAAGCCGATTTGGGGCTTGGCGGGTTTGCAGTATGGCATGGTGACGACAGCCACGCGTATTGCGGATCCGGGGTGGTTTACGCTACCCAACGACAGCCGTCGTTACCGAGATTGGAAGCGGGGTGGTCATGGCTATTCGGTAAATTTAGAGCAGGCCATTGTGCAATCCTGCGACGTCTATTTTTATGAGTTGGCGTACCGCTTGGGGATTGATCGACTTCACGATTTTGGCGCGCGCTTTGGTCTAGGCGTGCCCACTGGTATTGATAATACCAATGAGCGCAGTGGTTTATTGCCATCACGGGCGTGGAAGGAAGAGGTCCGCAATAGTCACTGGTATCCAGGCGAGACCATTAGCGTCGGCATTGGCCAGGGCTTTATGCTCGCTACGCCGCTGCAATTGGCGGTGGCGACATCGGTTATCGCGTCGCGAGGCGAGTTGCGCGCCCCGCGCTTGTTGGCGTCGGTTGACGGTGAAAAGGTTCTTGCGCCGCTGCTAGGTCGAATGGATGATGTGCCCGATGTTTATTGGGACGCCATCACCCAAGGGATGGAGCAGGTGGTGGCTGGCCCGTTGGGGACAGCGAGGGGCTTAAAAGCCGGCTTGACGTATCGAATGGCGGCTAAAACTGGTACCGCACAGGTTGTTGGTATCGCGGCCGGTGAAAAATACGACTCCAGTACGCTTCATAAGCGTAATTGGGATCACGCTTTATTTGTGGCCTTTGCTCCGGCGGAGGACCCGAAAATAGCCGTGTCGGTGATTATTGAGAATGGTGAGCATGGCGGCAGCGTTGCAGGCCCTGCTGCACGAAAAGTATTTGAGGCTTTTTTGGTCGGCGAACCTAAAACTGAACCAACGCCAATGGATATCACGCCTGAGGTATGGGTAGATGAATAATTCAGATTTTGTACGCCAGCTCCCCGGCAGTAACCGCAGTATTAGTAGTCAGCGCAGCATCAGTCAGCGTCTGCGTGTTGATATTCCGCTATTGCTGTTGTTATTGATATTGAGTGGTGTTGGTCTCGGTGTGCTTTACAGTGCCAGTGATGGCAGTGTGGACACGGTAGTACGTCAAGGGCGTTATTTGTCAGTCGCCTTTGTGGTGATGCTGCTGGTTGCCCAGCTCCACCCTGAGCAGTTGCAGCGCTGGGCGCCTTTCGCCTATATTGGCTGTGTTATGTTGTTATTGGCGGTGGATTTCGTCGGTGTGGGGGCTAAGGGTGCCCAGCGTTGGCTAGGCATCGGTGGTTTTCGTTTTCAGCCCTCGGAGATTGCCAAATTGGTGATGCCGATGGCTGTGGCGTGGTATTTGTCGACCCATCCGCTACCACCGAGCTTTCGCCACACCTTTATCAGTTTGGTTTTGATTCTAATTCCAACAGGGCTGATCGTTATTCAGCCCGATTTAGGTACGTCGATTTTGATCGCAACCTCGGGCTTTTTTGTGCTGTTTTTAGCCGGTATTAGCTGGAGTTTTATGTTTTCTTGCTTGGGCCTGCTGGCGATGATGGCTTATCCAATGTGGGAGTTTGTGCTCCACGACTACCAGCGTCAGCGCATTCTGACGATGCTCAACCCCGAAAGTGATAAGCTTGGCGCAGGTTGGAATATCATTCAGTCAAAAACCGCGATAGGCTCCGGCGGCTTTGAGGGCAAGGGCTGGCTGCTGGGCACCCAGTCGCATTTGGACTTTTTGCCAGAAAGTCACACCGATTTTATTATCGCGGTACTCGCTGAGGAATTCGGCCTGCGTGGGGTATTGCTGTTATTGTTACTCTATGGCTTGATCGTTAGTCGCGGTCTGTGGATCGCAAGTCAGGCAAAACAATGCTTCGGACGCTTATTAGGCGGGAGTATTATTCTCACTTTCTTTGTCTATGTCTTTGTGAACATGGGCATGGTCTCGGGTTTGCTGCCAGTGGTGGGTGTACCCCTACCACTGGTGAGTCAGGGCGGTACTTCACTGGTGACTCTATTGGTGGGGTTTGGGATTTTGATGGGTATTTGCGCCGATGAGCGCTTAGTACACCAGTAATAATAGGATTTACTGTGAAAAACCAATATAAATTAACAACGATGATAAAGCAGTTGTGCGGCGGCGTGGCTACCGCACTGTTACTTGCCAGCCCAAGCCTTGCCGATTATAGCGCTCATCCGGGTTCCGAGACGTTTATCAATACCATGGTCGAAAAGCATAATTTTGACCGTGATTGGGTGATCGGTGTGCTTAAGCAGGCCGAGCCAAAGCAGTCCATTTTAGATGCAATGGCACGTCCGGCGGAGTCGGTGATGACCTGGGGTCGTTACCGAAAAATATTTATTCAAGACTCGAGAGTTGATCAGGGCGCTGAGTTTTGGCGAGAGCACCGCGCCACATTAGCGCGTGCAGAGCGCGAATATGGCGTGCCAGCCTCGATGATCGTCGGCATTATTGGGGTAGAGACTCGGTACGGCCGTAATAAAGGCAGCTACCGCGTGGTTGATGCCTTGGCCACCCTAGGCTTTGACTTCCCGCGTCGCAGTAGCTTTTTCCTTGGCGAGCTCGAGGAATATCTGTTGATGGTGCGAGAGCAGAGCTTTGATCCCTTTGACCTTAAGGGCTCGTATGCTGGGGCCATGGGCTTTGGTCAGTTTATACCGAGCAGCTACCGCGCCTACGCCGTCGATTTTGATGGCGATGGCAAAATTGATATTGTCAACAACCCGGTGGATGCGATTGGCAGCGTGGCCAATTATTTCAAGCGTCACGGATGGCGTGCGGGCGAGCCGGTGGTCAGTGGTGCGGTTTTGAAGAAAAATGCCGATACCAGTTTGTTTAACGCGGGTCTCAAGCCGACAAAAACCGTGTTAGAGCTTAGTAAGGCGGGCATTGGTAGTGATCGCGCATTGCCGCCTGAGCTGAAAGCCACCGCGATGAAGCTCGACGGCGATGATGGTGATGAGTATTGGATTGGTTTGAAAAACTTTTACGTTATTACTCGTTATAACCATAGTGCGATGTATGCGATGGCGGCTTATCAGCTCAGTCAATTGATCGAAGCCAAGGTGAACGGGGTCGCTGGATCTTGAGTTTGCGCTTTACTTTTGCCTTTGCGATGCTCCTGCTACTGGCGGCCTGTGCGCCAGTAAGTCAGGTGCCAGATAGCGGCTCGCAAACGCCGGTGTCGGCAGCACCACAGCCCACTAATCACGGTCGCTACCAACAGCAATATGATGGTGCGCCGCTGGTTCGTCTCGATCCGGCGACCATTGTCGATGCCACGCCTCGGCACGAACCAATAAGGGCGTCGGGTAATACTAGCCCTTACGTGGTGAACGGCAAGGAATATACCTTGCTTGCCGATCACCGTCGCTACAAAGAGCGAGGTATCGCCTCGTGGTATGGCACTAAGTTTGACGGCCATGCGACCTCGAATGGCGAAACCTATAGTCTTTATGACATGAGTGCGGCCCACCGCACTTTGCCGATACCGGTGTATGTCAAAGTGACTAATTTACGCAATGGCCGCACCGCCGTTGTGCGGGTTAATGATCGTGGCCCCTTCCATTCAGATCGCATCATCGATTTGTCTTATGCGGCAGCGGTAAAATTGGGGTTTTCTGACCAAGGTACCGCACCGGTGGAAATTGAGATCATAGACACGGATAATAGCCACGTCGTCAGCGGCACAGAGGCGACTCGGTATTATTTGCAGGTTGGCGCATTTAAACAGCTGTCTTCGGCAACAGAATTACAGCGCAATTTAAGTGCTGGATTGGCCTATCCCGTATTGATTGCCAGCAGCGGTGGCAAACGCGGTAATGATTTGCATCGCGTGCGGGTCGGTCCGTTTGTTGATTATTCCTCAGCTCAAGCCGCCAAAAAAGTACTGAAGCAGCGCTGGTCGGGAGAGCCCCATTTGGTGGTTGAGACCAATGACTCCTAAATTGTTAACGAAAGTAGAAAAGGGAATTATGTTTAAACAACGATTTTTGGCATTTGCAGCAAGCGTAGTAGTGTCCTCCAGTGCCTTGTCCCAGGCGAACCTTATTCCTGCGGCGCCAAGTGTGGCGGCGTCAGCGTATTTGCTCATGGATGCGAACAGTGGCCAGGTGCTCATTGAACATAATGCGGACGAACGTGTACCGCCAGCGAGTTTGACCAAGTTGATGACCAGCTATGTGTTGTCATATGAGTTGGAGCGCGGTGAAGTTAGCAACGACGATATGGTCACCATAAGTAAAAATGCGTGGGCGCAAAATCCGATATTTAATGGTTCATCGTTGATGTGGATTGAAGTTGGCAAGCAAGTCGCGCTGCATGATCTGCATAAAGGAGTGGTGATTTCCTCCGGTAATGACGCCAGTGTCGCGGTAGCGGAGCATGTGGCCGGCAGTGAAGATGCGTTTGCTGGGATCATGAATCAGCACGCCGGTATGTTGGGTATGAGCAATAGCCATTTCACGAACTCCCATGGCCTGCCAGATCCAGAGCATTATACGTCGGCGCGGGACTTGGCATTGCTTGCCAGGGCGATTATTGGCTTTCCCCAAGAATATGCGCTGTATAGCGAAAAAGAGTTTATTTTTAACGGCATTCGTCAGAGTAACAGAAACGGCTTGTTGTGGAGCGACCCGAGTGTTGATGGTCTAAAAACCGGCCATACTGCGGAAGCGGGATATTGTCTGGTGACCTCAGCCAAGCGTGATGGCATGCGTTTGATTTCTGTTGTGATGGGCGCCAGTGGTGAGCGTGCTAGAGAGCGCGAAACGCAAAAATTACTGTCCTACGGTTTCCGCTATTTCGAAACACACCACCTCTATGCCGCAGGCAGTGAGCTGACCCGTAATAAAGTGTGGAAGGGTGATAGCGACTCGGTCATTTTAGGTGTGCAGAAAGATGTTTATATGACCATACCGCGGGGCAAGAGTGAAGCCCTTGACGCTCAGCTGATTGTTGACGAAGTGCTGACTGCGCCAATTGCCGCCGATGAAGAGTACGGTGAGCTAGTAGTTAGCTTGGACGGCGCTGAAAAAGTACGTGTACCCTTGGTGGCACTTGAGTCAGTAGATGAGGGCGGTATTTTCAAGCGCCTGTGGGATAGCATTGTGTTGTTCTTCATAAACTTGGTGTCTTAATTCGCCTTATCAGTTTCATAGAATGAGTAATGCGCCGCCCCGCGGCGCGGATGGCCTTATGAGTGAGAACCCCCCGTTATTAGAGTTTCCCTGCGCCTACCCGATCAAGGTCATAGGCAACGGTGGCGCGGAGCTACGCGAGCGCGTTATTGAAGTCATGCGTATCCACGCTGGTGATTTTGACGAAAGCCTTATCAGCGAGCGCGCCAGCAGTGAGGGGCGTTTTGTGTCGGTTACCGTGACGATTACCGCCACGGGCAAGCCCCAGTTAGATCGTATTTTTACGGATTTAAAAGCGACCGGTATTGTGAAAATGGTTCTGTAATGCGCCGTCCTGAAACAATATATGTACGTAAACTTGGTCGTCAGTCTTACGAGCCAGTGTGGCGTGCAATGCAGCATTACACCGATGTTCGTGATGGGAATAGCCCTGATGAATTGTGGTTTTTAGAGCACGACGCGGTATTTACTCAGGGCCAAGCGGGCAAGGCCGAACATATTTTGATGCCGGGTGATATTCCGGTGGTGCAGGTGGATCGCGGCGGGCAAGTAACTTACCACGGCCCCGGTCAGCTGGTCGGCTATGTGTTAATTGACTTGCGGCGCCTGAGTATTGGCATACGCGATTTGGTGACAGCCATTGAAACCAGTATTGTCGCGGTATTAGCCAAGCTGGGTATTGCTGCACATCCCCGTGCCGATGCGCCTGGGGTATATTTAGACAGCGGTGCCAAAATTGCTCAGCTGGGTTTGCGGGTGCGCAGGGGCGCAACTTTTCATGGCTTGAGCCTGAATATTGATATGGATTTAAGTGTGTTTTTACGCATTAACCCTTGTGGTCACCAAGGCATGGAAGTGACTGATATTCGGCGTCAGCGCGATATTGCGCCGCCGTCCCAGGCTGAACTGATTCAGGCTTTGAGCACAGAGTTAGCTGGGCGCTTAGGCTATACAAATTGTCAGGAGGCGAGCGAACACGCGCTGCCGGAAATATTCGGGTAATTATGACCCCTGAAGCTAATTAAGTTGGCGTCGAGATTATTCCGAAATCTGTGCGCAGGAACGTCGCCAAAAAAACCGTGCGGGGTGAGAAACTGTGTGGTGCTGATAAAGTTGCCCGCATCCCAATTAAGGTTATTTCCACACTGGAATTACCCGCAAAGCCGTCCTGGATTCGTGTAAAAATGCCTGCGGGACCATAAGTTGGCCGCATCTTATCAAGCAGGTAAGCAAATTGATGTAAGTTTGCTAAGAAATTTATAAGCCTCAGTTAGTGAGCTTGGCGGTCGCCGAGCTCACTAAAGTTATTCTCCTCATTTTAAACGTCGCCGCCACTTCACCCGATTTGTCGCGAGCTTATTTCTAGTATATTGTTAATTCGTAGATAAAATTATTATTCCCATCCTTGCGGCTTCTTTCGCTGTTATCACGTAATTCGCAGTAATTATATTTCGTATCTTCGTGGTTGGCGTGCTGTGCTGGTACTTGTGTTTGGTGTAAATAAGGATATTTCACTAATGAAAAGTAAAACAATCTCGACAGTACTACTCCTAATTATCTTATTAGTCGTCGTATTTGCGATTCCAAGCTTGCAAGAAGTTAGGCCCTCGAGCGGGGGCGATGGCCACATTGGCGAAGCCGCTTCCCCAGAGGGGCTGACCACCGCCGATACGCCTAAATTAGCGTCGTGGCCAGTTAATGAGGCTAGTGATATTGAGGAGTCACTCGCAATGGTCGGTAGCCCGATTTATGCTGATGAGGCGACGATCGAAGAGTCAACAGCCGCGCCACTGCTCCTGGCTCCGGCCTTTGATATGTATAAAGTCGTGCTTGGTGTTGACGAACAGCTCGCGCTGCCGGGCGAGCCAGCGAATTTGCGGATATGGATTGGCGACGACAGTTTTGCCCCGGATATTTCTTCGGGGATGAGTAGCGCTGAAGGGTCAATCGCCGCCTTGGGCGACTCAGCCCAAATTGAAGCCTACGCCCCTGCTTTTCGAATTGAACCAGACACAAGCAAATGTATTCGGATTCATCCCAGCGGCTCGGAAGTGCGCTTTAAATTGTATCCCCAGCACGCCGGTGAGTTTGCGGTAGGCGCAATAATCAATTTATTTGACTCCCCCGATTGCAGTGGCCCGCCGGTCCCGAAAACCACTACTGAACTAAAGGTTCAGGTGAAAGTGAATGTGGTTGGCTGGTTTCAGGGGCGACTCACTGAGTTGTGGGCTATATTTTGGGAGAATGCTTTAGAGTTTTGGGCAAGCTTGCTTGCTTTAATTTTCGCGACAGGCTTGTTTTTGGTGCGGGGAAAACTCAAAAAGTGGTTTGGTTTTAAGGCGGAATAACCGCCGGTTAGATGGCTGGGGTGATTAGCCGCTGGCCCGCCAAGGCCGATACTAAGTTGCTGAGCAGCAATTTAGCATTCTCGTCACTTTGGCCTTTTTGGGCGGCGTCGATACGAGTGGCGAGTTGCAGTAAGGCGCCTAATTGCCGAGTCTTTAAGCGTCTTAGGGTGTTTTTGTAGAGCCCTTTACGTTTGTCCCAAACTCGCTGGCTATCTAAGGCTTTGTCGACATTTTGACCTTGCTCAACTAATTGCGCGCAGGCGTAAAGGCCGCGAATTTCCCTGACGATGGCACCGAGCATAGCAATGTCTTCGCCGCCTTCGGCAAGAAGGCTATTGAGCATCTGCAGGGCCTTGCCCGCTTGCCCGGCTAGGGCGGCATCGATTAGTTTGAATACATCGTAGCGGGCGCTGCTGGCCACTGCGCTGGCCACCAATTCGGCGGTGATGGCTTGGTCGCCCACCAAAATCTTGAGTTTGGCGATTTCCTGATCTGCGGCAAGTAAATTACCCTCGACGCGGTCAGCTAATAATTGCGCGGCATCGGGCTCCGCCGTGAGATTCATGCTGCGCATACGCTGCATGATCCAGTTGCCTAGGTGTTGGCGCTCAACCGGCCATACTTGAATGACAACCCCCGCTGCATCTAGCGCCTTGACCCATTTGCTATTCATGCTGCGGCTGTCGAGCTTGCCACAACTCACCAGCAAAATATTACCGCCGTCGCTGAGCTGCAAATACTCTTGGAGAATAGCTGAGCTCTTTTGATCCATTTTGCTGCTACCTAAGCGCAGCTCAATCAGCTTGCGATCGGCGAATAGCGACATGGACTGCCCCGAATCGATTAACTGTCCCCAGTCAAAACCGCGTTCAACATTGAGTACTTCGCGCTCGTGAATCCCCTGTTTACGACAATATTGGCGAATGGTGTCGCAGCACTCTTGGGTAATCAGCAGTTCGTCACCGCAGACCAAATAGACCGATGCTAAATTTTTGTTGAGCTGTGCCGCTAATTGTTCGGGGCGTAACTTCATTAGGGCTGGGCTTGCATCTGATTTGACCAATATTCAACTTGGCGGGCGAGGCGAATACTGAGTTGCTCGCGCATTTCGGCGCGAACAATGGTTGATTCGGTTTCTTCGCCCACGGGGTTGTCGGGGTCATTTACAATGAGGCGGCGTTGCTGGAGGGTGTGAGGGCCCTTTAGGTTTTTGCCGTCGGGCGCTTGCAGCTCAACGCTGGCCGATTCATACAGCGCGTACTCTGCGTCGCGGGCTTCACGGTCTAATGCCGCGCTGCGCTTCTGTTCGTCGAGCAGCTTAATGACAACAATGAGTTTGGCTTCACCGCGTCGCTTAGTGACGGCGACATCATTTATTACAAACTGCCGCTTCAGCGATTGTTTCAGCTCTTGGCTGTCGCGCTCGGCACTGATGTACACCGGCTGCATATCAGCCGCCAAGCTCGTACTGCCGCGCAGCGCAAAGCCACAGGCTGCCAACGACAGGCAGGCGGCGACGCTCAGTAATAATCTCAGACGCTTAATTTGCAACGATATTCACCAATTTTTTAGGCACTAGGATTTCTTTGCGAATGGTTAAATCGCCAATAAAGCGTTTAACGTTTTCCTGCTCTCTAGCCAACTTTTTAATGGCGTCACCGTCGGCATCAATGGCAACCTCGATGGTAGCGCGTAATTTACCATTAACCTGTATTGCCATTTGAATGGTGTTGCGCACTAGCGCAGCATCGTCGACCTGGGGCCAAGGCGCGTCAATTACGGCCTCGCTGTGGCCCAAGTTAATCCACAGCTGGTGGCTGATATGAGGCACGATTGGCGCTAATAAACGCACCGCGGCCTCTAGGGCCTCACGCTCAACGGCCAAGCATTGCGGGCCTTGGGCTTGGAAGCGAGATACGTCGTTGATCAATTCCATCACTGCCGCAATGGCGGTGTTAAAGGTGAGGCGGCGACCGAAGTCGTCGCTGACCTTGGCAATAGTTTCATGGGTTTTGCGGCGCAAATCCTGCTGGGGTCCAGACAAATTCGCGGTATCCAGCGCTGCTGGGCTACCCGCTTCTAAATGCCGCGCGGCCAAGTTCCACAAACGTTTAAGGAAACGGTGGGCACCTTCAACCGCGCTGTCTGACCATTCCAAGCTCTGCTCCGGCGGCGCGGCAAACATAATGAACAAGCGCACGGTGTCGGCGCCGTACTGCTCGATTAACGCCTGAGGATCGACGGTATTGCCCTTGGACTTAGACATCTTGGTGCCGTCTTTTAGCACCATGCCCTGACAGAGCAGTTGTTTGAACGGCTCGTCAGAATTGATCAAGCCCTCGTCGCGCATCAGCTTGTGGAAGAAGCGTGCATATAACAAATGAAGTATGGCATGTTCGATGCCGCCCACGTATTGGTCTACCGGCAGCCAGTAATTGGCGCGGTCGGGGTCGAGCATGCCGTCTTCAAAGTCGGGGCAAGTAAATCGAGCGTAGTACCACGATGATTCCATAAAGGTGTCAAAGGTATCGGTCTCGCGTTCTACGGGCTCGCCGTCGAGTTCGTCTTTACGCCACTCAGTATCGGCTTTAATGGGCGACTGCACGCCGTCCATTTCGACGTCTTCGGGCAGGAGCATGGGCAGCTTGTGGGCGGGTACCGGAATCTCGCCGCCTTCGGGCAAATTAAACATGGGAATAGGCGCGCCCCAGTAGCGCTGACGGGAAACACCCCAGTCGCGCAGACGGTAATTGGTGGTGACGCGGCCTTTGTCGTGGGCGATGAGGGCATCGGAAATCGCGGTGAAGGCGGCGGTAAAATCGAGGCCGTCAAAGTCGCCGGAATTGATCAACACGCCTTTTTCGGTAAAAGCGGCGACATCGATGTCGATGGCTTCGTCATTGTTTGACGCAACAACTTGCTTGATGCCAAGGCCGTATTTTTTAGCAAATTCATAGTCGCGTTGGTCGTGGGCGGGCACGGCCATAACCGCGCCTGAGCCGTAATCCATCAGCACGTAATTGGCGATCCAGACCGGCACTAATTCGCCAGTTATCGGGTGGCGAGCTTGCAGGCCAGTGGCCATGCCGCGTTTTTCCATGGTCGCCATATCGGCTTCAGCAACCGAGCTATTGCGGCAGCTGTCGATAAAAGCAGCCAGTTCGCTATTGGTTTTAGCTACCTCAAGGGCAATGGGGTGTTCCGCCGCGAGGCTGACATAGGTCACGCCCATTAAGGTGTCGGGGCGGGTGGTGTACACCTCAAAACTGTCGGCACCGGCCACGGGGGCTTCTAGGTCAAAGCGCATTTGTACGCCTTGTGAGCGACCAATCCAGTTGCGCTGCATGGTTTTAACTTGCTCAGGCCAGCCGTCGAGCTGGTCTAGATCGTCTATGAGCTGTTCTGCGTAGCTGGTGATTTTAATAAACCACTGGGGGATTTCTTTGCGCTGCACTTGGGTGTCGCAGCGCCAGCAGCAGCCGTCAATAACTTGCTCATTGGCCAGCACGGTTTCGTCAACAGGACACCAGTTCACTGCCGAGGTCTTTTTGTAGACCATGCCTTTTTCGTAAAGGCGGGTGAAGAACCACTGCTCCCAGCGATAATAGTCGGGCTTGCAGGTGGCTAACTCGCGATTCCAGTCATAGGCAAAGCCAAGCTGCTTGAGCTGGTTGCGCATATAGGCGATGTTTTCGACGGTCCACATGGCGGGCGCGGTTTTGTTTTTAACGGCGGCGTTTTCAGCGGGCAGGCCAAATGCATCCCAACCCATTGGCTGTAGTACGTTTTTGCCAAGCATACGTTGATAGCGCGAGATAACGTCGGCAATGCTGTAATTGCGAACATGGCCCATATGGAGCTTGCCGCTGGGATAGGGAAACATGGCCAAGCAGTAGTATTTTTCGCGACTGGGATCGTCTACGGCGGTGAAGCTGCCTTGCTCATGCCAAAATTCTTGGGCAGCGGTTTCGATGTCGCGGGGGACGTATTGATGATCCATTGGCAATGTCAAGTCTCTATGCAGCGGTCAGTTGAAGTTTAGGGCGCTTATTCTAGCAGCTTAGCTGGGGCGGGGCGATTGCTTGCCGCTGATCCGCGTGCAGAGAATAAGGGCAAAGCACAATAAAATAATGGGGGTGGAGCCGTAGCGGGTGAAGGGCGTGGTGCCTTCGCGGGCGTGGACTTCACCGCGCAGGGCGGTTTCCGTAAATGACGGCACGCGGCGTTGAATATTGCCATGGTGATCCACGAGCGCGGTGATGCCGGTGCTCGTCACCCTTATCAATTCTCGACCATTCTCCAGGGCGCGCATTTGCGCCATTTGCATGTGCTGATCTGGGCCGATGGAGTGGCCAAACCAGGCATCGTTGCTGATGGTAAACAACACATCGCTACCGCGAGAACTTTTCGCAATAAGATCTGGATAGGCGATCTCATAGCAAATTGACGGCGCCAATTGCCAGCCTTTAACACTGAGGTGAGCTTGCTCGGAACCACCTCGGCTAAAACTGGATAGTGGCAGGTCGAATATTTTGAGCAGCCCCTGAATATAGCCGCTTAGTGGCACGAACTCGCCAAAGGGCACAAGGCGCTGCTTGTGATAAATGCCTTCCCCGCCGCTAATGACCATGGCCGAGTTGTACATGTTTTCATCGAAGCGGGTGGGCACGCCGGTGATTAAAGCGCTGTCATTGGCCGCGGCGCGTTCGGCGATATAGTCGAAAAAGGACTGGGCATTGTGATAGAGCGCGGGAATCGCGGCTTCTGGCCAAATCACTAGATCGGCGTCGGCCCACAGTTTCTCGGAGGCTTGGTCGTACAGTTCAAGGGTGGCCCAGTATTGGGTGTAGGCCCATTTCTTTTCCTGGGCAATATTGGACTGCACCGCGCCAATGCGCAGCGGTGTAGTGCTTTTGGCTTGGGTCCACTCGGTTTGTTTTAAGAAGTAACCTTGGCTAAACAGCAGCAGGCAGCCGAATAGCGGTGCGGCGCTGTGTAGCTTTCGTGATATTGGCGCGATAATAAACTGGCTCAGTGCAGCGCCGCTCAGGGCAACCCAAAAACTGAGGCCGTATACCCCGACCACGGGTGACCAGCCAGCGAGCGCAGTGTGCAGGTGGCCGTAACCCAAGTACAGCCAAGGAAAACCCGTGAAAATCCAGCCCCGCAGCCATTCGCACAACACCCAGATGGCGGCAAAACCAAGGACGCGGCCACCCCGGCCATTGCGAATCCAGCGACTGTAGCTGTAGCACGTTAGCGCCGGAACGAGACCGAGAAAAATGCAAAACACCGCCGTCATGGGTAAAGCGAGATAGGCGGGTGTAGCGCCAAAGTCGTGAATGGCGATATAAACCCAAGACACGCCAGATAAAAAACTGGCGCTGCCGAACACCCAGCCCAGTAAAAAGCTGTGTTTTGGGGTGGTGTTATCGATCCCCGCGGCGAGTGCAGTCATTGCCAATACGCCGAGCCACCACAAGTCGAAGGGCGCGAGTGACAGCGGGAGACTGCCACCCGCGAGGGCGAGAAGCAGAAATTGGCTAAATTTTATTGAGGGTGGGGCTTGCTGTGGCAGGGTGTTCACAGAGTGCGGATCCAAGCAGAAGGCCAAATTTAGCGAGGGGCTAGTGTAACGGTGTGCTGGCGTTGGCGCTAGCGCACCGCGATGAATCAGGCCTGACGAATGTCTGTATCATTCGCGGAGTGCAGGGCGGGAATGCTTGCAGCGCCGTTATCGGCGCCGTGGTGTTTGTCTGCTGAGCTGGCAATCAGGTATTCAGGTTTGGGGGTGCGCTCTGGATAGCGGTTGGTTAGCGGCTCGGGGCTGCCGCTATTGTCAATTAAATACACGTGTTTGCGTTGCAGGCCGCGGGCTTCTTTGACACCGCAGGAATGTGCAATAACGCCGACCTCGTGCATCAAGTTGAGCGCGTAATTTTTGACGCGAGTGGCTTTGTTCTCTGGAACGAGGCCGCGCTGCAGTTCTGGGTCGTGGGTGGTGATGCCCGTGGGGCAGGTGTTTTTATTGCATTGCAGCGCTTGAATACAACCCAGTGCGAACATAAAGCCACGGGCGCTGGTGATAAAGTCGGCGCCGACGCAGAGCGCCCACGCCGCTTCAGCGGGATTAATCATTTTGCCCGAGGCGATGACTTTAATGCGTTTGCGTAAATTATATTCGCAGAGTGTATCGACGGCCAGCGGCAGGCTGCGCCGAATAGGAAGGCCCACATAGTCCATCAAACTTTGCGGGGCCGCGCCAGTGCCGCCGTCGGCGCTGTCTATGGTGATAAAGTCGGGTGCGTATTTTTGGCCGCGTAGGTGTATGGCTTCGCACATTTCGTCTAGCCATTCGGAAAACCCCACAACGGCTTTGAAGCCGACGGGTTTGCCGGTGATATCGCGAATGCGCACAATCATGTCTAAGAGATCGTCAATGCTGTGAATATCAGTGTGGCCGTTGGGACTGATTGAGTCTTTGCCAATTTCGATACCGCGAATATTGGCGACTTCGGCGGTAACTTTGCCACCGGGTAGAATGCCGCCCTTGCCGGGCTTAGCACCTTGACTGAGTTTGATTTCAATCATGCGGACTTGGGGGTGGCTGGCGATATCGCGGAGCTTGTCATCGCTGAGGTGGCCATCTGCGTCGCGCACCCCGTATTTGGCGGTGCCAATTTGGAATACGATGTCACAGCCCGCTTCGAGGTGGTAGGGCGACAAACCACCTTCACCGGTGTTTAACCATATGCCCGCTTCTTTGGCGCCAGCGCTGAGGGCGCGAATAGCGGGCTTGGAAATGGCGCCAAAGCTCATGCCGGAAATATGGAAAATGGCGGAGCTGGTGTAGGGGTGCTTGGCGAAGCCTTCGCCAATGGTGACGGCGTGGGTGGGCACAGCGTCTTGGCTGAGTGTTGGGAAAAAACAGTTCATGAACAGCACTTCGTTGTTCTGATTGAGCGGGCGGGTTGAGCCAAAGGCGACCGTGGTGTCGATGTTTTTGGCCGCGCGGTAAACCCAGGAGCGCTGGGAGCGATTAAAGGGCAGTTCTTCTCTGTCCATGGCAAAGAAATACTGGCGGAAAAACTCGCCTAAATGTTCAAAAATATAGCGAAAGCGTCCAATTATGGGGTAGTTGCGACGGATGGCGTGTTGGGTTTGGGTAATGTCGGCAATATAGAGGTAGGTGAGGTAGGCGATGCCGACGGCTAAAGCTAAGAGGAATGCTAATGCCCCATAGCTGATCATGGCGTTGGCGATATTGTTTAGCTTGTCGAGGGTGGTTGCAAACATAGCTTCCTCTTGGTGCGCAGTAAAATGCCAATGTATTTAAGGCATTGTAGACTGAAACCAAGAGTAAAGTTCACCGAGAAACTGAATGTGTCTCGGTGGCGCAACGAATAGGCGTTTTAACCGTCAATTTTTGCCAGTGACCGCATGCGTAGCAAATGAATTTGACGATTGTCGGCGTTGACCACTTTGAACTCAAAATCATCTAGGCGGGCAACTTCATTGCGGCTTGGCAAATAGCCAAAGGACTTTAATAATAAGCCGCCAATAGTATCGAATTCCTCGTCGCTGAGCTTGGCGTTGAAGTAGTCATTAAAATCGTCGATGGGGGTCAGTGCCTGCACAACAAAGTCGTTGTCAGTGATTTTGCGAATGGGCAGGTCGTCGTCTTCGTCGTATTCGTCTTCAATATCACCCACGATTTGTTCGAGAATATCTTCAATGGTAATGAGGCCCGCCGCGCCGCCGTATTCGTCAATGACAACGGCCATGTGGTGGCGTTTTTCCCTGAAGTCGCGGAGTAGCACGTTCAAGCGTTTACTCTCGGGCACCAAGGTGGCTGGCCGGAGAATGTCGCGAATATCGATATCTTCGCTGTTGGGGGTTTTCCACAGTAGAGGTAGTAAATCTTTGGAAAGCAGTATGCCCACAACATTGTCGAGGGTGTCACCAATGACCGGATAGCGCGAGTGGCCGGTATCCACAATGATGGGCAGTAGTTCGCTGAGCGGCTGGTCTGCCTTGAGAACCACCATCTGCGGGCGCGGAATCATGATTTCTCGGGCCTGCATATCACTGATATGCATGGCGCCCTCAACAATGCTGATGGCATCGTCATCAATGACTTCGTTCTGTTTGGCGACAGCAAGCAGTTCAAACAGATCTTCCCGAGTTTTGGGTTCAGATGAAAAAGCATGGGCTATTTTCTCGATCCAAGACTTGTCACTTGGATCGTTGCTAGATCGATCTTCACTCATGGTTTTGGGTGCTGTCCTCACATATGGGGGTATAGGGATTGCTAATATTTAGCGTTTTTAGAAGCGCAATCTCAAGCGCTTCCATAATTTCCGCCTCGTCATCGTCAATATGATCGTAGCCGAGGAGATGGAGTGTACCGTGAATTACCATGTGCGCCCAGTGGTCGTGGCAGGCTTTACCCTGCTCTTGGGCTTCGCGCTCAACCACTTGCTTGCAAATAGCGAGATCGCCCAGTAGGGGAAGCTCCAATTCTGGGGGTAAATCGGCGGGAAAAGACAGCACATTGGTGGGGCCGTGCTTTTGTCTATATTGCAGATTCAGCTCGGCGCTTTCAGCGATATCAACGAGGCGAATACTGAGCTCGGCCTCATCGCGGCGCGCAGCTAAGGCTATTTGCGCCCAGCGTTCAAATTGCGCTTGGCTTGGTAGCTTGCTAGATTCGCAGGCAATTTGCAGGTCGAGATCAAGATTGACTTGGCTCATTGCGTAGCGCCAGTGCTCGCTTCGAAAGCGGCGTAGGCTTCGACTATACGCTGTACCAGAGGGTGGCGAACGACGTCTTTGGCGGCAAAGTGGGTTATGCTGATGCCGTCGATGTCGCCGAGCACTTTCATAACATGAACAAGGCCGGATGGCGTGCCTCGTGGCAAATCGATCTGGGTGGCGTCGCCGGTAATGACGGCGGTGGACCCAAAGCCGATACGGGTCAGGAACATTTTCATTTGTTCCCGCGTGGTGTTTTGGGCCTCGTCCAAAATAATATAGGAGTCGTTCAAAGTGCGGCCGCGCATAAAGGCCAGCGGCGCAATTTCAATAATATTGCGCTCAATGAGCTTGGTGACGGTTTCCATGCCCAGCATTTCATAAAGTGCATCGTAAAGTGGACGCAGATAGGGGTCGATTTTTTGGGCGAGGTCGCCGGGCAAAAAGCCTAATTTCTCACCAGCCTCTACCGCCGGGCGAACCAGCAAAATACGCTGTACATCATTGGATATGAGCGCTTCAACTGCGCAGGCAACGGCTAAGTAGGTTTTGCCGGTACCGGCGGGGCCAATGCCAAAATTGATGTCGCAGTTTTGAATGGATTTAACATAGCGCTGCTGGTTTTCGCCGCGAGGTTTAACGCTGCCTTTTTTGGTTTGAATAACCACCGGCACATGATTGGCAAGCGGGCGGCTTATTTGCTCAAGGCTCGATTTCTGCAAATTAATGTGTACGCTTTCAGCGTTCAAGACAAGTCCATTTTGGGAATCACTGTACAAGTGCTTAATGAGCTGTACAGCATCATCGACAGACTCGCTGGGGCCATTAATTTGGAAGGTATTGCCCCGCGCGGCAATGCGCACGAGCAGACGCTGTTCAATCATTTTGAGATTGGCGTCGTGCTGGCCGCAGAGATCCGCTAATAAGCGTGGGTCGTAGGGTTCAAGGGTAAGAACGCGTTGTATATCTTGTGCTGTCAATGATTCACCGAGTGCCGCTATTGCGGCGTAAATTGGGAAATTTAGATCATAGGCCGGTTTGCATGAGAATCAAACCGGCATTAACAACTAGCGCATTTTACCGCGCAGGGAGTTGGAATAAGCCTGCAATATGTCCACTTCAACAAATTGGCCAATGACACTCTGATCTGCGCAAGGGAAATTGACCACTCTATTATTTTCAGTGCGGCCCTGCAATTCACCGGGGTCTTTACGAGAAACCCCTGTTACGAGAATGCGCTGTCTAGTGCCGGCCATTTGGCGACTGATTTGCGCGGCGTTCTGCAAAATGTGGTGCTGGAGAATATCGAGGCGCTCTTTTTTTACTGCTTCGGGGGTTTCGTCCGGCAGCTGGGCGGCAGGGGTGCCGGGGCGAGCGCTATAAATAAAACTGAAAGAGTGGTCAAAGCCAATATCTTTAATTAGCTGCATAGTCTGCTGGAAGTCCTCATCGGTTTCGCCGGGAAAACCGATAATGAAGTCAGACGACAAGCTGAGGTTCGGGCGTATGGCTTTGAGCTTGGCAATTTTGGCGCGGTATTCGTCGGCGGTGTGGCCACGTTTCATGGCCGCTAGTATGCGGTCACTGCCATGTTGCACGGGCAGGTGCAGGTGGTCGACTAACTCGGGCACCGTGGCATAAGCCTGAATCAAGGCCTCGCTAAACTCCACTGGGTGGGAGGTGGTATAGCGAATGCGATCGATGCCAGGTATTTGGGCAACAAAGTGGATGAGCTCGGCAAAATCGACGATATCGTCTTCGTGGTTAATACCGCGGTAGGCATTGACGTTTTGGCCCAATAAATTGACCTCGCGCACGCCCTTGGCGGCCAGCTGAGCCACTTCGGCAATAACGTCATCAAAGGGGCGGCTGACTTCTTCGCCACGGGTATAGGGCACCACGCAGAAGGTGCAGTACTTGGAGCAGCCTTCCATAATGGAGACGAAGGCACTGGGGCCATTGACGCTGGGCTCAGGTAGATTGTCGAATTTTTCAATTTCCGGAAAGGTGACGTCGACAATAATGGGGCCTTTGGGCCTTTTGCTGTCGAGCATAGCGGGCACCCGATGGAGGGTTTGCGGGCCAAAAATAAGGTCGACATAGGGGGCGCGGCGGCCAATATCGCTGCCTTCTTGGCTGGCCACACAACCGCCAACACCAATGATGAGGTCGGGGTTTTTGGCCTTAAGTTTGCGCCAGCGGCCTAGCTGGTGAAAGACTTTCTCTTGCGCTTTTTCGCGAATTGAGCAGGTGTTCAGCAGTAGCACATCAGCTTCATTGGGGTCATCGGTGGGGGTCATGCCGTGGCTGACCCCAAGCAAATCCTGAATACGGGATGAATCGTATTCATTCATCTGGCAGCCCTGGGTTTTGATAAACACTTTTTTGGGCTTGGCTGTGGCCGTGCTGGCAATAAGCTCGGGCGCTGCTGGTGTGAGAGACGATTCGCTGGTTTCAGGCATAGGATTAGTTGACGATTTAGGGCCTTAAAGGCCGCAAAAAAAATTGGGGAGGCATTATAGCCAAATTGTGGTCTAAAACCCAGAAGTGCAGTGGATTTGACAAATTTATGCTATCATCCGCGGCCCGGTTTTCCGGTGCGATCTCTCGCTAATACAGTGTTGCTAAACGACGGAAAGACTATGCCCCAAGCTCCTATTTATAAAGTTATTTTTAATAATAACAACAAGGTCTATGAACTTTACGCGCGCGCGATTTATCAAAGCGATATGTACGGTTTTATTGAGATCGAGGAGATTGTTTTTGGCGAGCAGAGCCAGATTGTGGTCAATCCCGGCGAGGAAAAACTCAAAAATGAGTTTTACGGCGTAACGCGCAGTTATATTCCAATGCATGCGATTGTGCGGATTGACGAAGTAGAGAAGGAAGGCGCGGGTAAAATTGTCGATGTGGAAGGTGGTAGCAGTAATGTGCGGCATTTCCCCAGTGCGCCGGGTCGGCCGATTAATCGGACACCGGATTCTGAGTAGGTAATCAATACATGTAAAAAGGGGGCAGCGATTAATCGCTGCCCCCTTTTATTATGCGGTCTACTTAGCTTAAGCGCTGACGCACCGAGGCTAATTTTACGCAGTTCACAAATACCGCCATGGCGCGGTCAATCTCGTCTAAGCTGGGTACACTGGGTGCAATGCGGATGTTTTTGTTGTCCGGATCCTTGCCGTAGGGGAAGGTCGCACCGGCTGGTGTTAATTTCACGCCAGCGTCAGCCGCCAATTGAACGACTTCCTTCGCCAGGCCGGGTAAGGTATCAAAGGAGACGAAATAACCGCCCTGCGGCTCGTTCCAGCTCGCCATGCCAGTGCCCGCCAAACCTTCGCGCAAATGCTTGAGTACAATATCAAAGCGGGGCTTGAGCACGGCGGCGTGGGCGCGCATATGCGCGGCGAGACCCTCACTGTCTTTCAAAAAGCGAACGTGGCGCAATTGATTGATTTTGTCTGGGCCAATTTGACTCATACCGAGGTGTTGGCTAAATGCCTTGAGGTTGCCCTTAGACATACCGGCAAACGAGACACCAGCACCCGCATAGGTGATTTTAGAGGTTGAGCCAAATAGGTAAACACTGTCCTCAGTGTCGTGGACGCGACAGCGGTCCATGATATTGGCCAGCTCTGGCGCGTCATCGCTGAGACTGTGGACGGCGTAGGCATTGTCCCAGAAAACGCGGAAGTTGCTGCCCGCGAGCTTACCGAGCTGGGCGAGGCGGTCAACGATCTGATCTGAATACACGGTGCCCGTTGGGTTGCTAAACCGCGGCACACACCAAATGCCCTTAATGCTAGGGTCGGCTTTCACTAGTTGCTCAACCGCGTCCATATCTGGGCCGTCGTCGTTTAGCGCAACGGGGATGAGTTCGATGCCGAGGTGCTCGCACACGCTAAAGTGGCGGTCGTAGCCAGGCACGGGGGCGAGGAATTTCGTGGTCTTGCCTTCGCTGGCCCAGCTCGCGCCCAGGGCGCCAAAGCCTTGGTTTTGCGCGAAGAGTACCGCGAAGTACATCAGCGTTAAGCTGCTATTGCCGCCAATTAAAATCTCGTCGTTGGCGACGCCCAATACCTCGGCAAAGAGGCGCTTACACTCTGGAATGCCGTCGAGCCCGCCGTAGTTCCGTAAATCGGTGTTGCTCTCATTGCTGAGGTCGTCGCCCAATATGAGGTTCATGGCGTCAGATAAGTCGAGTTGCTCTGCGCTGGGTTTGCCCCGGGTAAGGTCGAGATTGAGGCCGGAGGCTTTAAACTGCTGATACTCCTGCGCTAGGGTGGTTTCCCATTCGCGTAGCTGCGTTGTAGAAGCTTGGTCGAGTTGCAAAGTCATCACCTTAAATACGTGATCGCGCTTGGGCGCGATTTAACGAGTATGGAGTCGGGTGGAGCTCGCTCATGAAGAGCAAACTTGCGGGGCAAAATTATACCTATTTTTTACTGCTGCCGTCACCCGGATATAAATAAATGCCGGAGACTAACGTCGGGCTTAAGGGCGATTGAGGCTGGCGCTGCGCCCAGAGGCAACCATGCGCAGTTGGTGTAGCTCTTCGATCAGGGCTTGGCTAGCGGGGTAGCTGTAATTGATATACGCCAAGCCTTCGCTGAGCTCAGTTTCAATATCTTTGCCCATCGCTTTGGCGCGACGCAGTTCAGACCAGTCGGCATGAGGTTTGATATACCAAAGTATATCGTCAATCAACTTCATGCTGCGACGCAGTGGCGTGCTGTTACTGCCGTGGCGTAACCAGTGGTATAAGACAATAGTGGTCATTGGCCCATAGAGCATATTGTCAACATTGGTGGGGAGCTTGAGTTCTGCAGTTTTTTCGTCGAGCATCTCATGCACTTTGCGGCGCAGCCTCGTTAGGCGTTTTTGGCCAACATCTGTGCTGAGGTTGCGTTTGTCGTTGAGTTTGATGCTTTGCAATAAGTGTTGGCAGCACTCGTCAACTTGTTTGCGAATCTGGGTGAAGTCGCTAGCCTGAATGTTGCTCTTTGCAAGCTTGCGGCTAATTGTTTTAAGCGCCCCCTCAAAATGTAGACGTTGGCTGCTGTCTGCATCATCCCAATGACTAAGGGCATTTACAATTTGTCGGCAAACTTGCCGGGCCGGGTGCAGCGAGTGCAAAAAGCTTTGGCGATCTTGCAGGGCAATACTGCTGACTTGATTTTGCAGCGTATTCAGCCCTGCGAGGATGCTTGGCGATAGTCGGCGGCGGTTGCTCAGTTGGTGGAAGATACTGGCGGCGGCCTCAATAAGTTCGTTGTCAGTGACCTCGTTAGGCTTGGTCACACTGCTGGCTTCGCGGTAGTTGTGCAATGTTAACAGGCGCTGCAAACGCAATTCTGTTAATGCCCGCTGCTGGGTGGTTAGGTTTTTTTCACTTAATTGGCGTTTGCTGTGGGCAATCCAGTCGGCAAGATTGTGGGTGTTGATTGGTTTGGGCAGCGTCGCCGTCAAGTTGTCATAAAGCTTGTCCAGCTGATTTATAAATAGGCCCTGAAACATGGTGAGGGCGTGATGGCGGTGCTGGGTGTCCAAGCGTAGTGGGGCCATTAAGTGCTGAAAACCAGCCAGCAAGGTGATTGGCGCGACAGCGCGGCAAAAATATTGCAATTCAGGTTTTTCATTCGCAAAGCCGTCGTCGGGCAGTTTCTCTAATTGCTGGGCGAGGCGATCAAGCTCTGGGTAATTACCGGTTTCGTAGTCGCGCTTGATGGTGAAGGCGTGATTGATGTGATCGGCAAATAGGCGAAAGGCTTCGTCTTGTCCGGCCCTAACGGCACGCTGTTGGTCGAGCAATTCATTTTGTTCGCTGCCAGAATTGGCGGTGAGGGCGCGGCGATGGAAATTATCTTGTAGGCGCTCAAAATAACGGTACAGCTGCTCGCCAAACCACTGTCTAGACTGTGATTTGAGGCGGTCAACGAGTAATCCGGTATCGCTATGAGGCATGCATTGTCCAAGGCGCTACGTAATAGTGCGTATATCGATTTAATAAAGGTATCATATAAATGACATACGAGGACTAAGTTTGCGTGTTATTTGTTCAGGTTTTGACCAGTGTCACGCTTTGCTAGCGCCCAGTTTTAGGGCGCTTCGGCGACAAATGTTGCTCTTTTGGGGGCGGGGTAGCCCTCAATCGTTTTACTTGGGTCCTTGGGGTCCAAAAACTCAGATAATGAGTGGAACTGCATCCACTCTGTGCTGCGCTGTTCGTTAATGCTGGTTTGGTTGACCTCGATCAGGCGGGGGTTTTTAAAGCCCACTTTCTTTAGCCATGACGCTAAGCTAGCGGTGCTAGGAATAAACCAGACATTGCCCATTTTACTGTAACGCCCTTCGGGGACTAAGACCTCACCTAAACCGCCATCGATAATCAGTGTTTCAAGAACCAGCTGGCCACCACTGCGCAGGGTGTCGCGCAATGCCAATAGATGGTCGAACGGTGAGCGGCGGTGGTAGAGAATACCCATTGAAAAGGTGGTGTCGAAGGCCTGGAGTTTCGCTGGTAGGTGTTCAATGCCCATGGGGA
Source organism: Zhongshania sp. (assembly GCF_041584495.1). GTDB lineage: Bacteria > Pseudomonadota > Gammaproteobacteria > Pseudomonadales > Spongiibacteraceae > Spongiibacter. Next base: position 1,245 of record NZ_JBFHDY010000030.1, on the reverse strand, counting down.
GAACGGCAACGGCCGGGTCGCTCAGGTATTTTTGCAAGGCAAAATACTGGGTAACGAATAGCGGTGTTGGGTCTATGCCCACCACAAGCTCAGCTCCTGCGCCACGCATCCGCCAGCAGTGGTAGCCACTGCCGCAGCCAATGTCGAGCACCGTGCGACCGGTCAAGGGTGCAATGGCATCTTTTAATCGATCCCACTTCCAGTCTGATCGCCACTCGGTATCTATGTGCACGCCAAAGAGTTCAAAGGGACCTTTACGCCAAGGGTGCAGTCCCTTTAGGGCTTGTTCCAGAGTGCTGCGCTCGAGGTCGCTAATATCGCCGGTGGCGCCAACCCGCGATGAATCTAGGCAGATACCGCTTGGCGTGAGGCATGGCAGGGCGGCAAGGGCTTCCTTCCAGCGTGGTAGATCGCCATAGCGCGACTCATTTAGTCCATTGCTAATCTGCTCCGGCAATAGAGAGGCCCATTCCGCGAGCTTCGGATTTTGGTTAAGTCGGGAGAGAAATGCGTGGTAATCCATCATTTAATGGCAACCAGCGAGGCGAAATTAAAGCACTGGAACCACACGTCGATACTGCTAAAACCAGCCGTTCGCAGGCGTTGCTGGTGTTCTGCAAGGGTTTCCGGAATTAAGACTTCCTCTATCGCGTTGCGTTTTTGTGCAATTTCCAGCTCGCTATAGCCGTTGGCGCGCTTAAATGCGTGATGCAAATCGGTGTTTAAGTCTTGTAAGTGAGCGTCGGCAAATCGAATCTTTTCAGACAGTATCAGAATGCCGCCGGGGCGCATGGCTTCGCTGATTCTGTTAATTAGCGCTGCGCGCTCGGCAGCGGGAACAAACTGCAAAGTGAAATTTAAAACGACCACCGAGGCGTTGTTGATCTCGGTTTTTTGAATATTTTCGCAGCGCAGGGTAATTGGCGTGACGCTATCAGCAATATAATTGCGACAGCGTTCAATCATTGCCGCTGAGTTGTCTACCCCAATAATTTTGCAGTCATGTTTATTAATTTCCCGGGCCATCGACAGGGTGCTGGCACCCAGTGAGCTGCCGAGATCATAGATGTTGCTGCCGGCCTGCGCATAGCGGCCCGCGATAACCCCGGTCATCGCGATAATCGTTGAATAGCCAGGTACCGAGCGTTGAATCATGTCGGGGAACACTTCGACGACGTGTTCGTCAAAGGCGAAGCGGCCAAGATTAACGTGGGGTGTGGCGTAGAGGGTGTCTGGTTTGGTCAT
>NZ_JBFHDY010000029.1:0-32806 GCF_041584495.1 Zhongshania sp. | reverse complement strand
CGGCTACAGCATGTACAGCGCTGAGCGCGCCGTGCACTTCAATATCAAACGTCCAGACTTAGGCGACAACAGCGGCGACGCCACCGAAAATCAATTAGTCGCGCCCATGAACGGAACCGTAGTCAGCCATTTGGCTACCGAGGGCAGTGTCGTGAAAAAGGGTGATCCGCTATTGATTATGGAAGCCATGAAAATGGAACACACCATCCGCGCACCAAGCGACGGCACAGTCAAAGCCTTTTATTACCAACCCGGCGAATTGGTCAGCGGCGGCGCTGAATTACTGCAACTAGAGGCCGCTGAATAATGGGTACCAATATCCCCAGCAGCGCCCGTATTGTCGAGGTTGGCCCCCGAGATGGCCTGCAAAACGAAAAGCAGCCTATTGATATCGCCACCCGTGTACAGCTAATCAATATGCTCAGCGCCGCCGGTCTCAACACTATTGAGGCCGGCAGTTTTGTGAACCCAGCGTGGGTACCACAAATGGCCGGTAGCGAGGACGTGTTCAGCCAAATTGACCGCCTTCCCGGTGTTCGTTATGTGGCACTGGTGCCAAATGGCAAAGGCTTTGAGCGCGCCGCCAGTGTAAACGCCAATGAAGTTGCCATTTTTGCGGCGGCTTCAGAAGGTTTTAGCCAAAAGAATATCAATTGCAATATTGAAGAAAGCCTTGCGCGTTTCAAGCCGGTAATGAGCGCAGCCAAGGCGGCGGGGATTCCGGTACGCGGCTACATCTCTTGTGTTATCAGTTGCCCCTACGACGGTGAAGTCTCGCCACAAAAGGTCGCAGAGGTCGGCGAGCGCTTGCTGGCAATGGGCTGTTACGAAATATCCCTCGGCGATACCGTCGGCACCGGGACACCCGCCTCGGTGACTCGTATGCTAGATGCCGTGTTAAAAATTGTACCCGCCGACAAACTCGCCGTGCATTTTCACGATACCTACGGCCAGGCCTTAGCCAATATTTACGCCTCACTGCAAAGGGGCATAGCGGTCATCGACAGCTCAATTGCGGGCTTGGGTGGCTGCCCCTATGCCAAAGGCGCAGCAGGCAATGTCGCCACCGAAGACCTCGTCTATATGCTCAATGGCCTGGACATTCAGCACGGTGTGGATCTCAACAAACTCATCGCGGCAGGTCAGTTCATTAGTGAAAAATTAAATCGACAAAGTGGTTCAAAAGTTGCGCTGGCCTCTTGCCAATAAATGAAAGTAATGCCGAAAGCTAGACGGTCTTAACTACATGCATTACCCGTAAATGCGTAGCAACCTCAGCTCGTTAGCGCAAGAATTGCGCCAGGCACTTAGCACTTTTAGTTTCACTGGTCGGCAATATTTGTAAGCTAGGGCGCACGGCCACATCGTCCGACAACGAGCCATCGGGGTAAGCAAACGATGACCGTTTGCCGGAATCACTATACTCAGGAAGCGGCTGTCGGCTTGCATCTATCGGTATTGGCGAGCTTAGCCAATTCAGCCTATGGTGCTTAAAATTCCAACACTCATGCGTGGAGAAAAAGGCCTTCTATTACTCGCAGTTTAATTGCAATCACTGCAAGCCACGTGAGGTCATCACCGATACCACGCTAGATCAGCATTACGCGCGGTCGTCGAAATTTATATGATCAAGTGAGTCGAATTAAATTATCCAGATCATTACTCAATACGAAAATGCCGCTCCGGCGGCAATATAAAATCGATACGAGCCAGTGTGATCGGGCAAATGTGTAGACTCTCTGATCCGCCGTACTTTTACTCATATATACCTGGCCGTCCGACTATCACTACAGATAATTAAACAAGGACAAGCCCTGCACCTTACTAAACGCTTGCTGGGCGGCCTGCAATGCCGCTTGCTGCTGGCTGAAGCGTGAAATAGCTTCGGCATAGTCCAAGTCATTCACTAAGCTTAGATTCTCGGCAATTTGCAGGCTGGCACCAGCATTAATATCCGTTTGCCGCTCGAGTGACTGCAGGCGCGAGCCTATGCCGGTTTGCTTGTTAATCAAGTGGTCCATCGCCTGATCGATATTGCTAAGCGCGGTATTAATTTCACTGTTTTGCAAGGCGCGGCCACTATTGCTATTGCGCGGTGTTTCTAGGGAGACTGCCAGCGCCTCGACCATGGAAAACAAATCTTGGCGCTGGGCGGGCGCGATGGTGAATTCGTCGCCGGCAGCCGCAGGTCCTTTAATTTTAACCGACATCCCGCCTACGCTAATATCGCCACCATCCTGGTAGGCGGCACCGGTGACCACGGCGCCGCCAGCATTAAGCACCTCATATTGGCTTGAACTGGTAAAACGAACGGTAAAGGCTTCGCGATTAAACTGCCCCAAGTCGGTGACGCTACCAGCGTCAATCACTGCGCTCCCTGTATTGGCGGGATTACTTCCGGTTTGAAATTTGCCATTGCCATTGAGGATATTCATAAACACTTCTGAGCCGGGGTCGCCATCTGGCAGACTGCGCGCGGGCCCAACTTGCAATTGACGCTGACCATCGTCGCCGTTATACACATAGCCTCCGGCCGTTTTGGCAAAGGGTGAACTGCCCTCTTGATAGCCGGCAAAAATAAAGTGACCGCTGCTGTCTTTGGTGTTGGCGTAACTGAGTAGATTATCGAGCTGTTGACGCAGTTCAAAGGCAATGGACTGACGCGACTCATTGCTCTGAGTGGCGTTATTGGCTTGCACCGACAACTCCCGCACCCGCTGCAAAACGTCGACACTATTGTTCACAATACTCTCTTCTAAACGCAGCCTACTGCCCAAGAGGTTGCCGTTGCGCTCGTATTGTTCGGTTTTTTCTTTGGCGCGGGTCAGCTCGAGACTGCGCACGCTACCAACGGGGTCGTCTGAGGGGGTGAGAATTTTTTGGCCGGTGGCAACCTGCAACTGGGTTTTAGACAGTTTGGCCTGCTGGCTCAACATGCTATTAACCCCATTGGCGTATAGCTGACTGGTGGAGATTCTCATACGTCTACTCTCTGTGTCATATCCACTGCACCGCGTCTGGCCTCATTTAGTGAGGCATTAGCGCCTTATTTAACGAAACGCACTCATCAGGTTCTGAAATAAATCATTGGCAATGCTGGTGGCCTGAGCAGCGGCTTGATAGGCCTGCTGAAATTTAAGGAGGTTGGCAGCCTCTTCGTCTAAATTCACCCCAGACACACTCTCGTAACGCGCTCGGGTTTGACTGAGCAAGTTTTCTTGGGATTGCTTATTAATCTGCGCACTACGCGTAGCCACTGAGATATCGCCAACCAAACCATTAACCGCGTCTTGTACACTAACCGTCCCGCCATTAAGAAGCTTGAGGTTTTCAGCACCCGCCAGTTTTAGAATATTGCGGTTGTCGCCCACGGCATTGGTATTGGCACCGATAAAAAATTGGTCGCCCGCAACGGGGCTGCCATTAAGCACAAATTGATTGCCGTTAATATTCAGCTCAGCGCCCGGCGTATAACTAAAACTACCGCTGCCATTAATTTGATACGTGGTGGCCGTCAAAAATTCAATATCAACATTATCCAATAAATTGGGATTGCCACTGGCAACGATATTGGTCTGACTAATACTGCCTGAACCAATATTATTGCTACCGTTTAAACTGCGGGTGGCAGCCGCCGCCGCGATGGCAGCCGGGTCGGTTAGCGCAAGTTTTAATCCGGCGGCAGCGCCCTCAGTGGGTTGCAATACAAATTGGTCACCCGCCGCCGCGGGACCATTTAAGCTAAATTGCACGCCCTTATATTCAAATGGGTCAGCGACACTGCCAGTGCCCGTTACGCCGCTAAGCTGCGCGCCATTGGCCTCATCAAAAAACGACCAGTTTGTGCCGTTAAAACGCATTAATACATTATTGCCAGTCACCTGGGACAGGTCGGAGATTTGCACCGTCATTTGCGTGGCGCTGGTATTGTTTAGGCTGCGATGTACGACCGGATCCGGCACCGAGAACAGATCGCCGCCCTGGTTACCCCGTAAATCAATACCGGCGCGGTTTTGCTCGTTCATGGAGCTGGCTACGGCCAAGCTAATACGACCCAGTTCATTGCGAGTTTCATTCAGCAAGCCGTTACGGAAGTTCAAGCTGCCGCCCAAGCTGCCGCCACTGAGACTGCTGCTAATCACCGCCTGCCCCCCCCCCATGTCCATGGCGACTTCAATTCGGCCGGGTTCAAAGACATTCGGCACCGCATTCATTTTTATGGTGCGCTCACCTAGTACCAGCGCTTCGCCGTTGCCAACAAACACACTTACCGTGCCATCATTTTGCTCAACCGATTTAATGCCAATTAATTCATTAAGTGACAACAGCGCCTGATCCCGCTGGTCGAGTAAATCATTTGGGGTAGTGCCGAATTTGCCTCTGGATTCACTGATGAGCAAATTAATATCAGCAATTTGAGTGGCCAAATCATTGATATCGCTTACCGAGGTACTAATACGCACATTCACTTCGCGGCTAAGACTGTCGAGCTGAGCCGACAAATCGGCGAAGCGGTCGCCCAGGCCTTGGGCCTCGGCCAACATCAGTTGCCGAGACGAGATTGAGGATGGGTCGTCGGCCACACCTTGAATACTGTTGTAGTAGCGCGACAAGGACGCACCCAAGCCCAAATTGGGATCAGCCAAGGCGTTATCTAATTGCGAGGCCAGCTGATAGCTATTATCCACCGCCGAGAACGCCGCTTGCGCACTGCGCAATTGGCCTGCGGTAAAATTATCGTATACCCGGCTTACCGAGGACACTTTTACACCTGAGCCAATCGTAGTGTTGCCCAGCTGTTGCGGTACCCGCGTGGCAAAATCGACCCGCTGACGGCTATAGCCCTCAGTGTCAGCATTGGCAATATTGTGACTGGTGGTGGCGAGCGCGCGCTGATACGACACCAGTGCCGACAGGGCATTACCTAGCATGTCACCCATGTGTTACCCCTTAATTCATTTACAGTTTATCGGCAGACAAACTGAAATCTTGAATACTGCTATTGTGGCTTTGCTTACTAAGCTGTTGCAGCTTGCTGCGCAAGGCTGCGCCCTCGCCACTCATACCCGCCCCGCCACTATCTGCGCTCTTTGCGTTAGTAGCGGCAATCGGCCCCCGTAACTGCGCCGAAATTGAGTCGGCCATGCCAATCCCGCCCTGCTCAGCAAGGGTGACCGACAACTGGCTGTCGAGCATTTCTTCATACATTTTGGTGCTTTCATCAGAGAACAAGCCGCCTTCGGGCACACCAGCGCGCATGCTCTTTAACATCATTTGCAAAAACAGCGCTTCAAATTGCTTGGCAACAGGGGCAATCGCCTCTTCGGCATTTTCGTTGGCGTCTTTACGCAAGGAAGCCAAACCTGAAAAGTCGTGGTAATTGCTACTGGCTTTAACGTCCATTGCCGTGGTTCCTTTAGATCACTAACAGCTCGGCGCGCAAGGCACCGGCTTGGTCTAGGGCTTCAAGAATGGCCACCAAGTCACTGGGCGCCGCACCCACTTTATTAATGGCTTTAACAATTTCCTCTAGGGTCACCCCGGCATCCAGCAAAAACATCCGCGAGCCAGTTTCCTGCACGTCGATACTCGACTCTTGCGCCGCCACGGTTTGGCCACCGCTAAATGCGCCGGGCTGGCTAATATCAACCCGCTCGGTGATCGATACTGTTAACGATCCGTGAGTCACCGCCGCAGGCATAACCCGCACATTGCCACCAATTACAATGGTGCCCGTGCGTGAATTAACCACCACCCTCGCAATCGCCTCGGCGGGCGTAATTTCCAAGGTCTCCAACATCGAAATAAAGGTAACACTACGGTCAGCATTACTGGGGCCGAGTACTTTAACGGTGGCGGAATCCATGGCACTGGCGGTGCCGGCACCAAATTTAGCGTTAATTTCTTCTACCAAGCGGTGAGCGGTGGTGAAATCAGCTTTCTTTAAATTCAGCATAATTTCACCGTTAGATGACATCGCACTCGGCGCCGCCCGCTCGATAATCGCACCGTTTGGTATGCGGCCTGCACTGGGAATATTCACCGTGACCCTGGAGCCATCGCTGCCCGATACGCCCAAACCGCCAACCAGTAAACTGCCTTGTGCCACTGCGTACACTTGGCCGTCTGCGCCCATCATCGGCGCCATCAACAAACTACCACCACGCAGACTGGCGGAATTACCAATGGACGATACGGTGACATCCAAGGTTTGGCCCGGTTTAGCAAACGCCGGCAAACTGGCGTGCACGGTAACCGCCGCCACGTTTTTAAGCTGGGGATTCACATTGTCGGGAATACGTACACCAAAGCCGGTGAGCATATTGCGAATACTTTGAATGGTGAATTGCGCCTGGCTGGTTTGGTCACCCGTGCCACTGAGGCCAACCACCAAGCCATAACCGACTAATTGGTTGTCGCGTACACCCGCAACGTTAACAAGGTCTTTTACGCGCTCAGCTTGAGCCAGCGGCGCGATAGCGAACAGCGCAATGCTGCAAACAGCGGCAATTTTGCGCAAGCATGAATTTGATTTAAACACTGACATTGCAGCCGTCCTCAAAAGGGTGACAACACAGACTGGAACAAACGTCCCAGCCAACCCATGGAATTTGCGTCGGCCAACGCACCTTTGCCGCTATAGGTAATGCGCGCATCGGCGACTTTGTAAGACGGTATGGCATTGTCTGCGCCGATGTCTTCGGGACGGATAATGCCCTTTATGCGAATAAACTCTTCACCCTGGTTGATGGTGACCCACTTTTCGCCCCGCACTCGTAAACTGCCGTTGCGCAGTACTTCTGACACGGTGACGGTAATACTGCCGGTTAAACTATTGCTCTGGGTACTACTGCCCTTGCCTGAAAAATCCTGATCCGACGACACCCCGGTGGTTAATATCGGCACGCCATTACTCGTTACGCCTCGACCAAACAAGGTCACGGTTGGCACTGAAATATTGCTCTCTTTGCCGGTGGCGGTGCTGGATGACTTACTCGCGTCGGTTTTCTCTTCTAAGGTGACGGTAATAATATCGCCAACCTGACGGGCGCGACGGTCAACAAACAAGGTCATGCCGTAACCTGAGCGATAAATAGAACCCAAATTTTGGTCATCGTCTGGCGCCACCGAGGGTGCTGCCGATTCGTAATCAGCAGAGCTGTCTTTGGCAGGCGCCGATGAACACGCCGACAGCAATGCCACCATCAATACCGCAATGGCAGTACCCAAGCGATAGCGACCTTGTGTCTGTTGAATATTCATATGCACTACCCTGCTCTAAATCGCAAATTAAAGATTATTATTCACGTATTGCATCATTTGGTCGCTGGTGGCAATGGCCTTGGAGTTCATCTCGTAGGCGCGCTGGGTTTCGATCATATTCACCAGTTCTTCCACCACGTTGACGTTTGAACCTTCAAGGGCGCCTTGCTGAATACTGCCCAGCCCGCTTAAACCCGGCGTGCCGGTTTGTGGCGAGCCGCTAGAGGCAGATTCCATATACAGGTTTTCGCCGCGGGCTTGTAAACCCGACGGGTTCACAAAGTCAGCGAGCTGAAAGCTACCCACCTGCACTGGCGCCGCGCCGCCAGCCAATACCGCGCTAACTACGCCATCGGACCCAATGGTGATGCTTAAGGTGCCCTGGGGTACGGTCATACCCGGATCAACCACATTGCCGGTATTGGTCACAATCTGGCCCTGGTCGTCGAGCTGAAAAGAACCGTCGCGGGTATAGGCAATACTGCCGTCAGGCATTTGTACTTGGAAAAACCCCTTACCTTCAATGGCAACATCCAATGAGTTATTGGTCTGATTCAACGTGCCCTGCTGGTGAATTTTTTCGGTAGACACCACCCGCACCCCAGTACCGATATGCATACCGCTTGGTGAGCGAGTTTGCTGAGACGTCTGGCCGCCCACTTGACGCATATTTTGGTAGAGCAAGTCTTCAAAAGACGCTCGATCCCGCTTAAAGCCGGTAGTATTGGCGTTCGCCAAGTTGTTACTGGTTACTTGCATCCGGGTTTGTTGGGCATCGAGACCCGTTTTAGCGACCCATAATGATGAATTCATAGATAACCCCTTGTTTATTCCATACGCATTAAGCGGCTGCCTGTTTCAGCAACCGTTTCTGCGGTGCTCATGGCCTTGACCTGCATTTCAAATTGCCGCGCCAGTGAAATCATATTCACCATGGCGTCGACGCTATTCACGTTTGATGCTTCTAAATTGCCCGAACTGATGCGGATATCGGCTGAGGTTGGCGCAGTGCCACCATCGCGCATGCGCATCAAACCGTCCTCGCCTTTCTGCAACTGATTTGACGCGGCATCGACGAGGCGAATTCGGTCTACTGTCGACAGTGATTCCGAGCCCTGCCCCAACGGCACAATCGATACCGTGCCGTCTTCGCCAATCATCAAGCTTTCGTGTTCGGGAATCGCCACCGGACCGCCGTCACCCATCACTGGTTGCCCGGCGCCGTTGAGCAGCATGCCGTCGCTGGTAATATGAAAATCACCACGGCGGCTATAGGCTTCGCTGCCGTCAGGGGCCGTAACCACAAACCAGCCCTTGTCGCCGCGAATGGCAACATCCAACTGACGGCCAGTAGCCATAATAGAGCCCACTGAAAAATCTGAGGTTTCGCCCTGATACACCGAGTTAAAACGGGTGGCCATACCAGGGCCTTCCACCTGCTTAGACAGAACATTCTGAAAATCGCCACGAAAACCCGCCGTGCTCACGTTCGCCAAATTATTGGCATTCGTGGTTTGGGCCAGCTGCGTATTCTTTGCCGCTGTCATGCCGATATACAGTAATCTGTCCATATAAACTCCCGATTAAGGCGGCCTAAACCGCCCTCAATTAACGGATATTGATGATCGCTTGGGTTACCGCATCAGCGGTAGAGATCATCTGGGTGTTGGCTTGGAAGTTGCGCTGAGCGGTAATCATCTCAACCAACTGTTCGGTTAAATCTACGTTAGAGCTCTCTAGGGCGCCGGATTGCAGCAAACCAAAATTAGAGGTGCCCGCTTCGCCAACCCGTGGACTGCCCGAGGAGAAAGTCTCTGCCCAAGAAGTATCGCCCTGCTGCTGTAAGCCATTGGGGTTAGTGAAACTGGCCATGGCAATTTTACCCAGCTGAGTAGATTGGCCATTGGTGTAACGTGCAGACACAACACCAGTAGAAGCCACCTCAATTCCGGTTAAGCGACCAGTGGTGAAACCATCTTGCTGAAGATTATTAACGCCAAACTCTTGGCCGTACTGAGTACTGGCATTAAAGTTAAACGACAAGTTCATGTCGGCCGAGCCCGTGCCGGGATCGTATGCTGGGTAAGTCACCAAACCATTGGCGGGCACCTGTAAAACGCCAGCATTACTAAACGTTAGGGTATTAGCGCCACCTACCGGGTTATTGTCGACATAGAGTTGCTGATTCCAGGAATTAGCCGCCGCATCGCGCACAAAATACAGGGTCGCGGTGTGCTGTGTACCGAGTGAGTCATACACGGTCATAGATGTTGCGTGGTTGTAGCTACCGGGCAGGGTCGGGTCAAAAGGCGCAACCGACGGCACTGGTGCGTTAGCGGGCAGGTTTACACCAATGTCTCCGCGGGCGGTTTGCTTGGGCGCATTTTCATTTACCTCTAATTGCAAATCGCTCAGTGAACCCGTTGAGAAACCGCCGTTGCCCGTGGGTGGAAACACCTGCAAGCGCTCAAGATTATTGTTCACCACGAAGCCGTCGCGATCTACGCTAAAGGCGCCCGCGCGGGTGTAAGTCACCCCGCCGGAACCTTTCATGGTGAAGAAGCCCTCGCCACTCACCGCAAGGTCTAAGTTATTATCGGTGAAATCGACATTACCCTGAGAGAACTGCTGAGTAATGGTAGCCAAACGCGCTCCGGCGCCAGGCGTAGTTTTGGTTACGTCATTATTGGCCGTGGCGTACACGTCGGCAAAGGCCGCACGCGAACCCTTAAAACCGGTTGTATTCACGTTGGCAATATTGTGCGCGGTCACATCCAAATGCGATTGCGCTGCGTTTAAACCACTGAGTGCGATACGAAAGCTCATTTTGTAACTCCTGCTAAGGATGTAGTGTTGTCATTGTCTGAATAGCGCAATCGCAACTCAGCTAATCTCTTTTATTTGTGACAGACTGACCGTACCCAGTCCTTGGATTTGCACCTGGGGACTGCCACCGCCCGCGGGCACACTGACGCTAATGACCGCACTGCGCATTTCGGTAGTCAGTGCCTCAACTTTGTTGCCGTTTAAATAATTGGCCCGAATTTGGTAATTTCCCGGCGGCATACGCTCGCCATTCAAGCCAATGCCGTTCCATTCAAACCGGCTGGTACCGGCCGCTTGCGGGCCCATTGGCACCTTGCCAATAACCTCGCCACTGGGCGCCAAAATGTCGATATCTAAGGCCGTGGTGCTAGTGGGCAACTCAACTTGGCCACGCACACTGCCTCCGCTGGGTAACGCGGCAACGCCCGACTCAACCAATACGTCTTTACCAATCAATGACGAGGAATCGAGGAGCTGAGCAGAATAGAGCGAGCCGGTCAGCGCGCTGAGATTTTCGTTCATTTCACTGATGCCACTCACCGAGGTCAACTGGGCCATTTGGCTAATAAATTCAGTATTGTCGGTGGGTTTAAAGGGATCCTGACTTTTTAACTGCTGCAGCATTAATTTCATAAAATCGTTCTGGTCCAAGGACGATGCATCTTTCTTCGCCTTACTGGTCGCGTTCTGCATTTGCAGCTGCTCTAGGGTGCGCACTTCCATTACTCAGACTCCTACTGCTGGCCAAGCTGCAAGGTGCGCAGCATCAGGGTTTTGGTGGTAGAAAAAACTTCGGCGTTATTCTGAAACGAGCGCGATGCCGACATCATATTGGCCATCTCTTCCATGGTATTAACGTTGGAGGCGTACACATAGCCGTCGACATCTGCCTGTGGGTGACCTGGCTCATAACGTTTCATTATTGGCGCGTTACTCTCAACGACGCCAGCCACGGCCACCCCCGCCACTTCGCGCTGTTGATCCAGCACCGTGGCAAATACCGTTTGCCGCGAACGATAGGCATCGGCCTCGCTGCCCGCGACCGAGTCGGCATTGGCCATATTGCTGGCCACGGTATTGAGACGCATCATTTGCGCATTCATTGCTGACGCGGCGATATCAAGTGGATTAGCCATGGTTTATCGGCCTCCCTGGAGTATGGATTTAAGCCCGCTAAGACGGTTACCGAGAAACTGTAAGGTGGCCTGATAGCGCATAGCGTTATCAGCAAATTCGGCTTGTTCGATATGGGTCTCGACGGTATTACCATCGAGCGACGGCTGATAAGGCTGACGATACTTTAACGACGCCGCCAAGGCATCTGCACTGCCATCGGCGCGACGCTGGTGAGCTGCATTAGTGACCTTAAGCGACAGCATTGGCAGATCCCCAGCAGCGGCGGAATTCGATAAGGCCGTGCGGAAATCAATATCTTGAGCCTTGTAGCCAGGAGTATCGGCATTGGCAATATTCGCGGCCAAGACCTCATTGCGTTTATTCCGCAATAACAGGGCTTGTTCGTGTATGCCTAAGGCTTTGTCAAAATTAATCGCCATTTTCTTACCGTTTCGCTAAAGTTGTGCGGCTGGTTGCCGTTAATCGGTTAACACCATAATTTTTGCTGTGTACCGTGTTTGCAATGAATCAACGCAAAGGCCGTGCCATATAATTTAGCCTTTATTTTTCAATAACTTAAAAACCCTCCCCTGCACAATTGCCAAAATAACGGCAAGGCTTTGCCGCTAATCGGCAAAAATCCGGCACGGGCTATCCGCCTTTATCCTGACCTTGCGCCCTGAGACATTTTAGAAATTTTCCCTTAAAGACTGGCACAAGCATTGCTATCACTACCTTACCGACAAATCTTTGACGTGAGTAATGGCTATGCGCGGATCGACAGCCTTAAGTAAAATTCTGCTACTGGGCACGGCACTTTATCTGTTCAACAGCGCCAGCACTGCCGCGTCTACCGAAAGTCACAACCGCATTGCGGCTACCGCCAAAGCCTATATCGCCACCCGCCACCCATGGCAGCAACTCAGTACGACGATCACTGTGCAAAAACTCGACCCTCGCACTAAACTCAGCAGTTGCCCGGGTAAGCTCGAGGCCTTTTTATCTAACGGTGCCAAAATAAAACGCCGAACAACGGTCGGCGTTCGTTGTACCGCAGGCGCCAAACCCTGGAAGATTTATCTGCCCGTCACCGTAGAGGCCTATGCCAAGGTCATGGTGGCCCGTCATCCAATTGCACCGGGCAACATTATTAACGCTGACAATGTAAGCTGGGGGAAGCGCGATATCACCAGCCTCGGCTATGGCTATTTACAGTCTTTAGGCGATAACGGCGGCTATCAAAGCCGCCAGAGTATTGCCCAAGGCGCGGTGCTTACGCCCAATATGGTCACCGCTAGCAGTATTATTAGTAAGGGCCAACGCGTTCAGCTTAATAGCAATGATGGCCCGGTTAGCGTAAGTATGATGGGCATCGCCTTGCAAAATGGCGCCTTAGGCAAGCGAATTCTGGTTAAAAACCTCAATTCCGGCAAACAGCTAGAGGGGGTCGTCGCGTCCGAAAACAGTGTCGTGCTCAATTGAGCGCTGGCGCGGCCAAGCATGGGACAAGCCCCTATGCTCAGCGCAGTAAAATTCGTGCTAAAGTTTTGGTTAATAGTGTCGATATTTCAGGCGAAAGCGATTTAAAGGGGATTTAACAATGGTTGACCGTATCGATGGCTCATCGCTGAGTCAGGCTCGCAAGCTCGACAGCGGCCGTACCGGTGCCAGCAAATCAGACAGCACGGTCACGAGCCCAGATGCGGCCGGCACGGCAAAAACAGCACAGGTGGACACCCCGCTATTGGAACGCACCCGCGCCCAGGTAAATAGCAGCGATGGCATTGACCGGCAAAAGGTTGAAGCGATCAAAACCGCTATTCGCAATGGCGAGTTTACTATCGACGCCAATAAAGTGGCGGCTGCATTGGTTAATATGGAAGCCCTAAGCGGCAGCTAAATATGAGCGATGAACTGAGCGAAGTACTGCACACGATCCACCTCGAAGCTCAACGCTTAGAAACGCTGCTGGGCGAAGAGGCACTTATTTTAAAGTCAGCGCGGGATGCTGAGCAGTTGGAGGCGGTGGTTCAGCAGAAAATGGACTTGGTTCAGCATCTCGAGCTCCTCGAAATACGCCGTCGCCAATTAGCAGACGCAGCCGATGAACGCAACGACGCGCTTTGGCAGGCAAGCCTGACGATTCTCAGTCGCTGCCAAGCTTTAAATACTCAAGCTGGCGCTGACATTAGTACCCAGGCTCGCTACGGCAAACGTGCACTCGAAATTCTCGGTGCGAGCAATAATGACACGCCAATATACAGCGCCGGTGGCGAAACCCTAGGTCCACTTGGTGGCCAGCAACTGGGTAAAGCCTAAGCCCGACATCCTTGCCCCCTCCTTAGCCGATTGCTGCATAGCCACTTACAACGCCATTTCCATATAAAGGTGATTATCTAAAACACCGTTATAACTTTTATTGCGTTTGATGATTTTAAAACCCAGCTGCTGATACAAGCGCAGGGCGCCAATATTTAACTCTGCTACGTCTAAACTCAAGGTTGAATAGCCGAGTTCTTGGGCCCGAGCTGCCATAAAATTAATGAGCTGCGCCGCAATACCCTTGCCTCGCCACTGTGGGTCAACCGCAATATGACAGAGGTAATAGCAACCTTTGCGCGGCGGTTTAACTAGCCGCAATTCAAACAGCAGGCCTTTTACGATTCCCCGTCATCCATACTGGGTAAAAATGGCCTTGGCATTGCCCATAAAGGTCGCGTCATGGCTGGCTTTGTCAAAACCGCCTATGGTGGCCATCAGCCGACCATCTTGTTCGTAAACAAAATGATGACGGTGACTAAACATCGTTGTTGATTTGGCGAATTCACTGGCGAGGAATTCACGAATATTTGGGCCATGAGTACAATTGAATATTTGCTCAAAGGCCACCTGCCCCGATGAGAACACCAACTCTGCCGCTGCCGCACTGTCTTGCTCTTGCGCCGCCCTTACCGCCATTTGTCACCCCGATTTTAATCGGGGTAGCATAGCAAACTCGCTTTTTTCTACCATACTACAAGTGTGTGATACGCTTTTATGGCACGCCAGTGGTATGCATAACCACTCAAACACTCTATGCTAAAACTCAAGATACGCCGCGCTCCGACACGTTTTCCAACAGTACTACCACCATTTATAGTGGCCAGTCAGGAAAATGCGCTGAGCCGCATCAAGCAATCGTTTCATTGAAGCCGTCACGAATTCACGTGAACCTAATTGAAGAGTGTAGCGATGACCCAAAACAAAGCGACACAACTTGTTATTTTCGGCGGTACCGGCGACCTGGCCTTGCGCAAGCTGCAACCGGCATTGTACAAATTGCAACGTGAGGGTTTTTTAGAGGATGTATGCGCCATTATCGCATTGGGTCGCGCCCAGACGAGCGATGATACATACCGAGACTTAGTAAAAACCAAGATGCAGGAATTCCTCCCCGCGCACTTCTGGGATGAACAACACTGGCGAAATTTTGCCGCCAAACTCAGCTTTGTGAGCTTAGACGTAAACTCACTCAAAGATTACCACCGTCTCAGCGACGCCGTTCAGCATCACAGCGCCACCACTGTTTTTTACCTGGCCACGCACTCCACCTTGTACACCAGTATATGCCGAAATTTAAACAGTATTGGCGTCGTCAATGCCCAGTCGCGGGTAGTCCTTGAGAAACCCCTTGGCCATGATTTGGCTAGCTGCACCGAGATCAACCACGAAGTCTTACAGGTGTTCCCCGAAAAAAACATCTTTCGCATTGACCACTATCTTGGCAAAGAAACCGTTCAGAATTTATTGGTATTACGTTTCGGCAACGCCCTGTTCGGCCCGCTGTGGAATAGTCAGTATATTGATAATATTCAGATCACCGTGGCCGAAGATATTGGCGTCGAAGGTCGCGGTGACTTCTACGCCAAAACCGGCGCCCTCCGCGACATGGTCCAAAACCACCTTTTACAGCTGTTGTGCTTGGTCGCAATGGAGCCCCCCGCCAACCTCCGCGCCGATACCATTCGCGACGAAAAAGTAAAGGTTCTGCAGGCCCTGCGGCCAATTACCGCCGCCAATGTCAAAGCCAAAACGGTGCGCGGCCAATATATTGCAGGCGCGGTCAAATCGGCACCAGTTGCCGCATTTCTTGACGAAACCGGCTTTGAAGACAGCGAAAATACTGAAACCTTTGTCGCCTTACAGGCCGATGTACATAATTGGCGCTGGGAGGGCACGCCCTTTTACTTGCGCACCGGAAAACGCCTGAGCAGACGGTTTTCAGAAATTATTGTTGAACTAAAAAAGCACCCCTTCAGCTTATTTGAAGGCGACCCCAATGATCTGCCCAACAAACTGGTGATTCGGCTACAGCCAGAGGAAAACATCACCCTGTATAAGGTCAATAAAAAACCTGGTCTGAGTAGACAGCTAAAATTAGAGCAAGTCGAATTAAATCTCGATGCCGATTTCCATGACGAATTACAGGCCCATGAAGCCTATGAGCGACTATTATTAGATGTACTGGAAGGTGACCAAACCCTGTTTATGCGCCGCGACGAAGTTGAGGCCTGCTGGGCGTGGGTAGACGGTATTATCAGTGCGTGGCAGGAAGCGGGCATTCAGCCCAAAAGCTATGCGGCAGGCTCCATGGGGCCAAACGCTGCACTGGCACTGCCAGAAAAAACCGGGAGAAGCTGGCATGAATAACAAACCGACTCTTATATTGTTACCCAACCGCGACGAGTTAAACGCGGTATTAAGCGAGGATATTGCCAAGTATTTAAATACGGCACTGAATAAATACCGCGCGGCAAGTCTCGCGGTGTCTGGCGGGGCAACCCCCGCCAATATGCTGACCCTACTAGGCAAGAAAAAATTGGACTGGCCCCGTATTCAAACCCTGCTGGTTGATGATCGCTGGGTGGCTGCAGATCATCAAGACAGCAACCAAGCCATGCTCAATAAAACCCTATTCAGTGGCCTTGCCGCCAGCAGTCGCTACCTGCCCTTAAAAAATGACGCCGGCGATGTCAATGATGGCCAATACGCCTGCGAAGAACAGCTGGCTGAGTTAACTTGGCCGCTGAGTCTTGTTCATCTGGGCATGGGAAATGACGGCCACACCGCGTCGTGGTTTCACGACGCGCCGGAATACCCCATGCTAACGGCAGCTCACGAACAGCACTGCATTGCCGTGCACCCTGGCGCTGCACCGTACTCCCGCATATCACTTACCCCCGCCGCGGTGTTATATAGCGAGCGCATTGTGATTCAGGTGTTCGGCAAGGCCAAGCGCGATGTACTGGAGCGCGCGCTGGCCAAAGACGCCGATTATCCGATTTCCCTAGTACTGCACCAACAGCGCGTACCCGTCGATATCTATTGGGCGCCTTAGCCAGCCACCTCTAGACCAAGTCTAGCGTTTAAGGAATGAACTCATACGGCTCACTGGTATAGGCTTTTTAACATTGTTAAATAGCCTTCCCGATCTTTAGCCAAATTCTCTTCACTGGGCACAATCCAGCTACCGCCAACGCAATGCACATTCGGCAGCGCCAAATAGTCGTGGTAATTCGCTTGGCTTATGCCACCCGTCGGGCAAAACACCGCATCGGGAAAAGGTCCCGACATTGCTTTTAACAGAGTAACACCTCCAATAGCCGTGGCCGGATACATTTTAAATACGCGGTGCTCTTCTGCCATTGCGGCCATTATTTCAGTGGCCGTTGCCACACCGGGAATATAGGTGGAGAGGGTTTTGTGCGCCAGCATCGAGAGCTCCCGTGAAAAGCCCGGACTAACTGCAAAGTCCGCCTCGTCAACAGCCCGCAACATTTGCCGGCGATTGATGACGGTGCCAACACCGATTAAGGCATTGGGCACGAGGTCTTTAAACATTTTGACCATTTGCCACGCGTCCGCGTGACGCAGGGTAATTTCCACTGCGGGTACGCCAGCTTCGGCAAATAATTCAGCACAGGCTCGGGCGTGATCTAAGGATTTGAACTGGGCGACCGGCATCACCGGCGCAGTTTTCTGGACTAGCGTTAGCGCGTCATTCATTTCTCGCATCCTCTTTTAACTGCGTAACGCCTACTCTACACGCCGGCAACACGAGGGTCGATACACCAACATCACCGTTAAAATCACTCGAAGCCGAACCCGTGAATATTATGCCGCCGCCACGCCTGAACTAAATGCGAGGAAACGTAGCTTAAATCTGCGCTACTCGGGCTGAAGCAAACAATAGCAAGGGGCAGTTCATATTCAATTCAGCGTGGCTATATGTGCCAGTCAGCGTAAAATTATGGTACTCAGCATGAGCTAAGAGACATCGGAAACAATGGCGCAAAAATCAGACCCAAGACTACTTCAGGCAAAAACCTACCCCTTTACCCTGAATATAGACACTCAATTTGGCGATATGGACGCTTATGCGCATCTCAACAATTTAGCCATCGCTGGCTTTTACGAGAGTGCCCGCGCCAGAATGCAACTCCACATGAGCGAGCGCAATGATTTTTTTAACGCCGACTCCCCAGACAAAATACTCTTAATAGAGGTTCGCATCCAGTACCTCGGCGAAGGTCACTATCCTGAACCAGTGAAAATCCGCACCGGCATCGACCATATCGGCAATAGCTCCTACCGACTGCATCAAGCACTGTTTCAGCAAGACCGCTGTATTGGTCTATGCGAGGCCGTGATGGTTTATACCTTATATGGCAAGCCCATCACCATTCCGCACGATGGGCGCCAACAGTTGGAAAGCCAGCGTATTGTCGGTTTTAAAAGCAATCCCATGGTCAGCAGTTAATCCACAATGAATAAACGACTATATTGCCCACACTGCGATCGCCCTCAACGCACCTGTCTCTGCGATGTGATGGTTCGGCGCGACTGTGCGTACCGCCTGATTATTTTGCAAGACCCCAAAGAAGCAAAACACGCGCTGTCTTCTGCGCCGCTACTCGCCAAGTCGATTCGCGGTAGTCAGCTCCTTGTTGGCGAGATTTTTTCGCCCGAAGAAATTCTTGGCGACAACTGGCAATCCGACAGCGTGTTAATTTTCCCCGGCGACGACAGCATCAGTGCAGCCGATATACAACAGCGCGCCATTAAACATCTTATATTACTCGATGGCACCTGGCGCAAAGTTGCCCGGATAATGCATTTAAATCCGTGGCTAAGCACGCTAGCGAATTTCACTATTGCCGCTAACAATAGTAGTCAATACCGGATAAGGCGTTCTCCCCGTGCTGACGGCTTGTCAACGATAGAAGCGGGAGTCTGTGCACTTAACGAACTTCATGCGCCACAAGATTATTCAACTGTTTTATTGGCCTTTAATAAAATGATTGATATGCAAATTGCGGAAATGGGCCCAGAAACCTTCGATAAAAACTATAAAAAACGCTAACCAGCCAATACAACACAGCTAACAAACACAAACTAAAAATAATCTAACTACTGTATTAATTTGCGCTAATCTCACCTATATTGCCCGCCCTAGCGCGCCGAAAAATGTCAGCGTACGATTTATATAAGGGCTTTTTGTGCTTAGGTTTACTCTTGTTGTACTACTATTAGCTTGCCATCTCACTAGCTTCGCCTCTACGAACACTCCGCCTAAGAGTTTTTCTGCGGCCAAAAAGCGCTTAATTCAGCTCTACCATAACGAGGACGCTGAGCAGAGTTTTTACTGTAATTGCAGCTATTCTGAACAAAAACTAAACGGCAAGAAAAAGCTGCTCGTCAACCACCAAAGCTGCGCCTACACCCCCAGAAAAAGCCCCACGCGTGCCGCTAGAATTGAATGGGAGCATGTGGTTTCCGCTTGGGAGTTCGGCCATCAGCTGCAGTGCTGGCAAACAGGCGGGCGCAAGTCTTGCAGAAAAGACCCCACTTTTAAGGCGATAGAGGCCGATGTCTTTAACTTGGTTCCCGCTATTGGTGAAGTGAACGGTGACCGCTCCAATTTTGGATTCGGGATGATTAACGGCGAAGCGCGCGCCTATGGTGCCTGCGATATCGAAATTGCCTTTAAAGAGCGCCGCGCTGAACCCCGCCCAGATATCCGCGGTGACATTGCCCGCAGCTATTTTTATATGGAAAAACAATACGGCTTAAAAATAAGCAGAAAAAATCGTCAGCTTTATAACGCCTGGGCAAAACAAGATCCGGTTTCCGAACAAGAATTACGCACTGCCCGGGCCAAGGCTAAGCTCATGGGCTGGGATAATTCCTTTGTTGAGCCGCCCACCGTCGCGACCAAGGTTAAGACAGCCCAATAAATTTACTTAGCCTGTGGCGGGTTATGCTCCATAACAAATCCCACGGCAGCTTCAATGGTTTTTTGCCGGGTATCTGACTTAGAGAGGAAGTGATCTTCGCCCTTTAGCTCCACAAACGTCACAGGCTTTTTCTTTTTCTTAAGACGACTGTACATTTTTTCGCTGTGCACAATGGGTACTCTGGTATCGTCTTCGCCATGAATTAGTAAAATCGGCGCATCGGCGCGGGCGGCGTGATGCGCTGGTGAGATGTCTTTCAGTTCATCGGCGCGTGGGCTGTCAACACCAAGATACTGCTCCACATAGCGTTCATCGTCACGTTGACGGGTACGCACAATAGACCGCAGCCATATTGGCAAATCACTTAAGCCCGCAATAGACACCGCGCAGCGGTACAGACCTTGCTGCAAGGTAACCCCCGCCAATGCGGCATACCCCCCGTAGCTCGCGCCCACGATGCAGACGCGTTTAGGGTCGATCAGCCCTGTGTCGGCAAGCGCGGCGACGCCATCGGAAAGATCGGTTTGCATTTTACGACCCCACTCGCCAAATCCGGCGTCGCGAAATGTCACGCTGTAACTACCCGAACCACGAAAATTTGGCTGCAACACCACGTAACCCCGACTGGCAAAGGCCTGGGCCAACCAATCAAAACCGAGGTAGTCGCGACTCTGAGGACCGCCATGGGGAAGTACGATCAGCGGCAAATTCTTGCTATTCGCCAAAACCGGTGTGGTCACAATGGCGGGAATAGTCAGGCCGTCGCTAGCCTTATATTGCCACATACTCGGCGTAGCCACATGGTGCGAGCGTATCTCCGGGCGGTTATAGCCAATAGGCTTGGCGTCACCCGTGGGGATATTCACATACCACCAGGTGCCAGAGTCACCCGCACCGTCGGTATACACAATAAGCTTCTGCCAGTCGGCACTCATTGAAATAAAGTGCACATAGCTGTCGGGAAAGGCCTTTCTTGTGCCAACAACAATCGCCTGGTGATGTGCGTCTAACATTTCTAATTCAGGTACATCTGCTTCTTTCACGACGCCGGTAAGCAGCCCTTCAGTATCGTAATACAGGCTCACAATATTGATGTCGGCGAATAGTTCGACGGGGGCAGATTTGCCATCGACGGCTATTTCAAAAAGATGACCCGCACCGCGGGCGTCGTGCTGGTAGTACGCCACAGTGCCAGGGCTTCGACCCGGCCCAGCAAGACTGTTTGTGCCGAAGTTATCTGTAGCACTAACTAGGACGTCTTTGCTCTTATAAGCCCGCAATTCCCATTTTGCATTGATATCATTGTAGGTTTCATATGCGAGCACATTTAGCCCTACGCCTACGGCCCAGCCTTGGCCCTCGCGGCGCCCTCTAGCAATAATTCGACGCCTGCCACGCTCAAGTTCAATACAACTAAGATCGAAAGTATCAGCTGACACGCTGGCAAGGGTGTCCACACATTGATACCAGCGACCGTCCGCCTGAAGTGGCGGGTGGATATGAAAGCTCGCGCTGAATACTTTTCGTGAATTTTGTAGAGGCCACTCGGCTTCGCCGGTTTTAACATTGACGATCATTAGGTTGCTAAGCTCATGCTTGCCACCAAAGACAAAACCAAGATTCTGAGTCGAACTCGCTTTGACAATAAGATGGTCTTCACCAGCCCAATGCAAACCCCGCACTTTCAAATCATCGAGGCCATAGTTGCGCAACACGCCACTATGGATACTACCAATGACCAGGCGGCGCTGCTCACCAAGTGTTGTCACGGTGGCAAGCAGATCGCCTGATGGCGACAAGGCCATGTCTTCCACCCCAGGCAGTTTTCCGTAGGCCGAGAGCGGCGGCAGTGGGCTAGTCTCATCTGCGGCCTGCACCGGCGACGCCACTATCGCCATTATTACGACTAACAGGCAGCCTAATACTCGCAATATTATCATCCTTGAGCTCGCGTCAAACACCCTAATTCAAGCGAAAGTTTAGCGCTAAAAATAGTCGCGCGTATATACCGCTCAGCTAGACTGCGTGAACAATTTCCCGGCGCTGGGCAAGGCCAAATTTTAGCCGGTAGGCTCGGGGACTCAAGCCCGTTTTACGCTGAAATAGTCGGTTAAAGGAGCTGGCATCGGCGTAGCCAATTCGCAACATCACCTCTTCGGTAGACAGGCTGGTGGCTTCAAATAGTTTCTTAGCGGCCTCAATACGCAGGTTTTGCAGATAACTATTCGGGGTATCGCCAACGGCCTCTTTAAAGCGCCGCATGAGGGTTCGCGAACTGATATGAAAACGTGCCGCCAAACGCGCCAAGGAAAACGCGTCGTTCAAGTTTCTTTCCAAGTAATCTTGAATTTCTAGCATAAGTGAATCGCTATGCTGCTTTTGCCGAGGCAGTATGAGATAAGGTGCCTGCTGCGTTAAATTAGTATCTACCAATAGGGTGCGCTCACACTGTGACGCAACCACCCGGCCCATATAACGTTCGACCATAATGAGTGCAGCCAACATTTCCGCGCCATTGGCGCCACCGGTCAGCAGTCGACCACCATCAACCACCAGCTGATCCGCCTTTAAGCTGATGTCGGGATAGCGCTGACGAAACTGCTCAGCAAGCCACCAGCTGGTGGTCGCACTGTGACCATTTAGCAAACCTGTTTCAGCGAGAATAAAACTGCCGGTACAGTGGCTACAGATAATGCAATTATTGTCATACTGTCTGACCAACCAGTGGATAAGCTCACGTAGCGATTCCAGCTTTTTATTAAACTCCCTACCGCCGGGGTAGGCCATTGCTGGCACCACGATAATGCTACCCGCCTCAAGGTCAATAAACGAGCTGTCGACAGCGATCCGCAGACGAGATGCCGTGGTAACCGGCACGCCGTCTTGCGACAGCGTTTGCCATTCAAACTCGCCCTCCCGCCCCTGATACAGATCCCGCCAGTGAGCATTGGCCACCATATACAAGTCCTGAGGATTCGCCAGGCTACCGGCATAACAGCCCTCGTAGGCAATAACGTAAACTTTGACCACCGTAAACCCCTTGTTACTAAAGCCGCCAGTGTCACTATCAACACTTTTAATGTCAATAACGACACTACCCCTAGCGGTAAATTAACCCTACAGTAGGCACTCGATTTCGCTGATAAGAGTGTTTAGCACTATGAGTCTCCCCAAACTATTGGAAAACCGCCTTCGCCTACCCGCCGTGGTAGCCCCCATGTTTCTGGCCTCGGGGCCGGAGCTAGTAATAGAAACCTGTAAGGCTGGCATGGTTGGCTCGTTTCCCGCACTGAACCAGCGCAGCAGCGAAGGCTTTGAAGAATGGTTAGTCAGCATTAATACAGCGCTGCAAGCCCATGAGCAAGAGAGTGGGGAAAAGCCGGCTCCCTTTGCAGTGAATCTGATTGTGCACAAAACCAATCCTCGTCTCAGCGCAGATTTAGCGCTGTGCGTTAAGCATCAGGTTCCCATTGTGATTACCTCGCTAGGCGCGGCGAAAGAAGTCATTGAATCTATTCACAGCTACGGCGGACTCGTCTTTCACGACGTAATCAATGCCCGCCATGCCCGCAAAGCAGCTGGTGCAGGGGTAGATGGTTTAATCGCTGTTAGCGCCGGTGCCGGTGGCCATGCAGGCAGCACCAATCCCTTTGCCTTAGTCGCAGAAATTCGGGAATTTTTTGATAAGACGCTATTATTAGCGGGTGCTATTTCGCGGGGCAATGATATTGCCGCCGCCAAAGCCATGGGCGCCGACCTTGCTTATATGGGCACTCGTTTTATTAATACCAAAGAGAGCTTGGTACAGCCGGAATACAAGCAGATGATTGTCGACAGCGGCTCTAGCGACATTGTTTACACACCCAATATATCAGGTGTTTTTGCCAACTTTTTGATGCCCAGCATCGTCAAGGCAGGACTCGACCCCAATAAATTGGAAACGCCAAGCCACATCGATTTTGGCGAGGAATTAACCACTGACGCCGACAATAAAAGCGGTGAAAAAACCGGTGGCGCGTGGAAGGACATTTGGTCTGCTGGTCAGGGCGTGGGTGCCATTCACGACATTCCGTCAACCAAAGACCTAATTCAAAAATTGGAAGAGGAATACCGCGTCGCGACTGCGCAGTTCCGTTAAGCCAGTAACAGCTAGGAATCGTCGCCGCGCCAAATCAGGCGGCGGCGATTTTTACGGGCGCAAGAAAGCGCTCTTCGGCCAGTAATTCTGCCACCCGCGCAGTCGTTTCACCGCTTTGTTCGGCACGGCGAAAAATGCGCTGTAAAGTATCGGTAATCGTGTCAACGTGTGCCGCCGACTTTTCAGACGAGCCCTCTGCCCGCTGGTAGTAAACATCAATAATGCCACCGGCGTTAATCACAAAGTCTGGCGCGTACAAAATTCCCCGCTGACGCAACTGTTCGCCTTGTATTGCTTGGGCCAGCTGATTATTGGCAGCACCAGCAACGATACCCGCCTTAATCACGCCCACGGTTTGCTCGTCGATCACCGCGCCCATTGCGCAAGGTGCCAACACATCCACATCCATACTCAGCACATCAGCAACGGCAACTGGTTTTGCACCTAATGCCTGTGCCAATTCTAAATTTGCGGCGTTAATATCCGCAATAAACACCTCAGCGCCCGCCGCGACTAACAGCGCCGTTAAATGACGACCCACCGAGCCGGCACCTTGAATAGCCACTCGCATCCCCATTAAGGAATTCGCTTTATGGCGAAACCCACAGGCTGCTTTTATACCGCAAAACACACCCTGCGCCGTATAGGGTGAGGGGTCACCGCCAAAGCGGCTGCCGTCCATTACGCCCGATACATAAGTCGTGCGCTCGCCAATGATTTTCATATCTGCCACGCCGGTGCCGGAATCTTCCGCAGTGATGTATTGACCGCTCAAGCCCTCGATAAACTCCCCCATCGCCAATAATAGCTGCCGACTCTTTTGGCTGGCGGGATCGCCAATGATTACCGCCTTACCACCGCCCAAAGGCAGGCCCGCCAAGGCCGATTTATAACTCATGCCCCGTGACAGACGCAGCACGTCTTCTAGCGCTTGTTCATCACTGCCATAGGGATAAAAACGGCAACCGCCTAAGGCTGGCCCCAAAGCGGTATTGTGCACCGCAATAATGGCGCGCAAGCCGCTGTGTGCATCCTCTTTAAACGCCACCAGTTCATGGTTGTCAAAGGACGGCGAATTAAACACTGTCATTGCATTCTCCTTGTACTACTAAATTCATTAGGCAGCGTTGCCCACATCGACTAATTGCACCACATCGCCCCGCAGCCGCCCGAGCAATTGCTGGCGGCGCACACGGTATTGCGCAATCGCTTGCTCTTTTACGTAACCAAAACCCCGAACCTCGTCGACCAAGCCAATAATTTCAGTGAGTAGCGCCACATTATCGGCGTCGATTTGGCTCATAAAATTGTCTAGGTCTTGCTGAAACTCGACGAGTAAAGCGCGTTCTGTTTTGCGCTCGGCGCTGTAAGCAAAAATATCCCAAGCACTGCCGCGCAGGCCTTTAAGCTTTGCCAAGTAGCTAAACGCCGTGAACATCCACGCTGAAAACACCCGTTTTTTGGGCAAGCCGTCGCGACCGCGTTTAGAGAAGATGGGCGGCGCCAAATGAAACTGCAGCTTAAAGTCACCATCGAAACTGGCTTTGAGCTTTTTCATAAACTCGCCATCGCTGTACAGCCGCGCTACTTCGTACTCGTCTTTATAGCTCATCAGTTTATGCAGCGAGCGCGCTACCGCCTCTGTTAAGTCGCCGGCTGCGCCGCTAATTTCAAGTTCTTTGCCCCGCACTTGCTCGACCCTACCGCGATAGTCTTGAGCGTAAGCGAGATCTTGGTATTTGATTAAATGCTGGTAGCGAAATTCGATAATGTCATCGAGGCTTTCTAGAGGCTGCCATTGCTCTACCGCCACACCAGCGGCGGCCATCACTGCGGCCATATTGTCGACCGCGCGGCGTCCCCACAAAAAGGCTTGCTGATTAAACTCTACCGCGACGCCATTGAGTTTAATCGCGTGCTCAATCGCTTCTGAGCTAATGGGCACATAGCCTTTCTGAAAGGCATAACCCAGCATAAAGAAGTTAGTCGCCAAACTGTCGCCCAGTAAATAGCTGGCAATTTCTGATGCCTGAATAAAATCGACCTTGCCCTCCCCCACTTCGGTAACAATGAGCTGCTTCATGGTATCAGCGGGGAATTGCGCGTCGCGGTGATAAACAAAATCGGCAGTGGTCATCTCGGTATCGTTAATCACGGCAAAACTGCGCTCAATATTGACCTTGGCGATAGCCTCATCGGAACTCGACACCACCAAATCACAGCCTAATAACAGATCGGCATCACCCGCCGGAATACGCACTGCATTGATGTCGTCTTGGCTATTCGCAACACGTAAGTGGCTCACCACGGGACCAAACTTTTGCGCAAGGCCGGTTTGGTTCATGGTCGCGCAGCCTTTGCCTTCAACATGGGCGGCCATGGCTAACACCGCGGTAATGGTGAGCACACCCGTGCCGCCAATGCCGGTTACCACTAGATTCCACGGGGTATTTAAGCTGGGCAGGGTCGGCTCTTGTAATGCCCCAAAGCCATCGCCACTGGCGGTATTCACACTTTGCTTTTTAAGCCCACCGCCAACAACTGATACAAAGCTCGGGCAAAAGCCATTAACGCAGGAATAGTCTTTATTACAGGCACTTTGGTCGATTTGGCGTTTGCGGCCCAGCTCGGTTTCTTTTGGCAATACCGACAAACAATTGGATTTTTTACCGCAGTCGCCACAGCCTTCGCATACCGCCTCGTTAATAAAAATTCGGCGATCGGGGTCGATCATAGTGCCTTTTTTACGGCGCCGACGTTTTTCAGCGGCGCAGGTTTGCTCGTAAATCAGCACCGACACCCCTTCGATCTCGCGCAGCTCTTC
Organism: Zhongshania sp.; assembly: GCF_041584495.1. Taxonomy (GTDB): domain Bacteria; phylum Pseudomonadota; class Gammaproteobacteria; order Pseudomonadales; family Spongiibacteraceae; genus Spongiibacter. The sequence goes on along the minus strand of NZ_JBFHDY010000029.1, from coordinate 6,363 downwards.
TTCAATACTAAGCAAGTCGTCGCGGTGATTAACGCTTAATCCCGCTTCGCTGGGCGTGTCGTATTGTTCTGGGTGGTCAGACACCAGCGCAATACGCTTTATGCCTTCGCCGCGCAATTGCAAAATGAGCTGCGCCACCGACAGGCTGCCATCAATAGGTTGGCCGCCCGTCATGGCAACGGCGTCGTTATACAAAATTTTGTAGGTGATATTGACCCCAGCGGCAACGGACTGACGAATCGCCAAGCTGCCGGAGTGAAAATACGTGCCGTCGCCGAGGTTCTGAAAAACGTGTTTGTTCTCGGTAAAGGCGGCCTGCCCTACCCACGTCACCCCTTCCCCGCCCATTTGGGTGAAGGTAATGGCGGGGCGCGAGGGCATCCAAGTACTCATATAGTGGCAGCCAATACCGCCAAGGGCGATGCTGCCCTCGGGCACTTGGGTAGAGGTATTGTGAGGGCAGCCCGAACAGTAATGAGGCGTGCGATTGATTACACCCTGCTTATTGGCAATCGACTGCTCTTTTTGATTGTAAAAATTAAGGCGTTTTTCGATCTCTTCGCTTTTGTAAAAACGACGAATTCGCGAGGCAATGGCGCGAGCCACCATGGCCGGGGTTAGCTCGCTGAGGTTCGGCAGCAAGTCGGCGCCGTGCTCGTCAAACTCGCCAATCACACGGGGGCGATCTTCCACCGGCCAGTTATACAATTGGCCGGTCATTTGGTCTTCAATAATCGAGCGCTTTTCCTCAACCACCAGAATTTCTTCCAGCCCCCGCGCAAACTCGTGAGTGGTTTCTGGCTCCAACGGCCAGGGCATGGCCACTTTATACACCCGCAGACCAATGGCGGCGGCCTGTTGCTGGTCGATTCCCAAATCTTCAAGCGCCTGCAAAACATCGAGATAGGCTTTGCCGCTAGTCACAATACCGAGATGCGCTTTGGGGCTGTCAATCACAATACGATTAAGATTATTCGCCCGCGCGAAGGCCCGCGCCGCATAGATCTTGTATTTATTAAGGCGTTTTTCCTGCGCCAGTGGCGAGTCTGGCCAACGGGCGTGTACGCCGTCTTCTGGCATTTCAAAGTCTTCTGGCAAAACAATGTTTACCCGATGGGCATCAATCACCGCCGATATCGCCGAATCCATATTCTCGGTAATAGCCTTAAAACCCACCCAGCAGCCGGCATAGCGCGACAGCTCCCAGCCGAAAATACCGAGGTCTAACACCTCCTGCACATTGGCGGGTGCCAAGACTGGAATAGAGGCACCCATAAACATATGTTCGGACTGGTGGGGCAAGGTTGATGACTTTGCGGCGTGGTCGTCCCCCGCTACCGCTAATACCCCACCATAGCGTGCGGTGCCCACCGCATTAGCGTGTTTGATCACATCCATGCTGCGGTCTACCCCCGGACCCTTGCCGTACCACATACCAAATACGCCGTCATATTTCGCGCCGGGGAATAAGCCCACTTCTTGACTTCCGCGCACCGCCGTCGCGGCCATGTCTTCATTTACGCCGGGTACAAACTGAATATGGTGCTTATCAAGATAGGGCTTGGCCTGCCACAGCGCCTGGTCGAGAGTACCCAGTGGCGAGCCTCGATAGCCTGAAATAAAGCCCGCGGTGTTTAAACCGCGCTCTAAGTCCCGCTGATGCTGCAGCATGGGCAGTCTAACCAAAGCCTCAATACCCGTCATGTACGCGCGAGTACTATCGAGGCGGTACTTATCTTCGAGCGAGATAGCTAATGCCGATTTAGACAGGGCCATGGTCGATACATCCTATTATTGACAGCGTAATGTCTTTAATAAGAGTCTAGACTCAAAATAAGGAAGAATTTATCTTAAACACAGCTCACAGCAAAGTATATCGACTAAATAATCCACAAAATAGGGAATATGGGTCTAAAAAATGACAATAAGGACCAGATAGAATCCCAGCTTAGACACGTAGCAGTATGACACCGCGTTTATTAGACTGAAAACAACAGAGGGGACTTAGTGAGCACAAATCAAAACAGCCGTAAGGAGCTAATCGGCGGGTGAGCTTTACACAATGGTGGCTAACGTCGAGGAAGGCCAGCCTTACGGCTAGCCACGGATCTGTTGACGAGGAAAATTAGGCTCACGCTTTTCTATAAAGGCCTTAAGCGCCTCGCGGTGCTCGTCGCTATTACGGCAGCGCTGGAAATTTTTAATTTCTTCAGTAATATAGCTTTCACAGCTCATTTCTTGCGCATTCTTTAGGTTAGCTTTAATGCACGCTAATGCATTGGTAGGGCCATCGGCTAAACGCGCAGCGAGTTTGGCGACATTCTCTTCCAACTCCGCATCCTCACATACCTTGCTCAGCAAACCGCTAGCATAGGCCTCTTGAACCCCATAAACCGGATTTAGTAGGCAAAACTCTCTCGCTTTACCCGCACCCATCCACTTACTTAAAAAATACGCTGCGGCAAAGTCGCCGGACAAAGCGATTTTGGTATGGGCATAACTCAGGCTCGCCGTGCTGTCGGCTAGTCGAAAGTCGCATGCCAAGGCTAGCGACAAGCCGCCACCCATCGCGGGACCACGGATCATGGCAATAGTTGGTTTGGGCATTTCATGCAGTAACATCGCAGCCTCTGCACCCACTCGCAGCAACACCTCCGTGGAATATTTACGGGTATGTTCCGCGCCCAAGGCCAAGTTTTTGATGTCGGCTCCCGCGCAGAAGGCGTCACCAGAACCTTCTAGCACAACAGCACCCACGCTCTCATCCTTCGCTGCTTCCCGAAGCTTACGGTACAGTATTGTAACCATGTCCTCGTTTATTGCATTTTTCAATGCAGGCCTACTTAGAGTGATGTATAACACCCGACCAAGCTGACGAACACCAACAGGCGCACAATCATTGCTCATTATTTTTATCCCGTGTTTTGCCACTCAATGTGGAGATCTTAACACTATCGGCTCTTTTTCGCGCCCTTCCGCCTTAGCAAATAGGCATAATCCGCTATAACCCGCTGTGCTAAATGCGAGGCAAGAGACGAGTTTGTGGTGGGCGAGCCCCCATAAGACCGGCGCTCTATATGACCATGTTACCTGCCATTCATCACAAGCCTGTCATACGTAATGTCTATCGCCACTTAGTCGCTCAGCGCAAGCACAAGAAAGTCGCCATTACCGCCTGTATGCGGAAAATAATGACGATTCTTAAGGCCACCGTACGTGACGGACGGGAATGAAAAATGGCCTAATTTATTTAAAAATACAGTCGGCTATGGGCTTGATTTCGGATCACAGTCGCTTGTTAGTCCCACGCGACAGCGTCCGGCACCCGAACACCCGTCCCCTCAGACATTGAAGACGGGCTAAACACCTACCGAAATTTGCTCGAACAAGGCTAATGCGCCGACAATATGATTATTCTTGGCGACTCCGCAGGTGACGGCTTAAGTCTTTCTGTGGCCCAGTTCGCCGAGCAGCAGCGTGGGCTAAACTCACCAGCGGCGGTAGTTCTGATATCCCCGGCTGGAAATTGATCTTTACGGGCCGCGCTCTTCTACAAAAATGAAAACCGCGCGCCCTTTTTCCGAATGGCGACGTTCCTGCTTTTTAGGCGACTTTACATATATGGCTATAGCATTGACGACCCCACGGTTTCACTCCAGTATGGCGATTTCTCAGGCTTTCCGCCCAAGCTATTTTTACCAGTAACACCGAACTGATGCGTGATACAACAGTGGAAATCGCCACGAGTATTCGTTCTACCGCAGGGGCAAGCGCACTTTTTGCCGCCGCAAATGCCTACCATGACTCCCCCCCAATTCACATTCTTGCCCGGGGCAAAAATCACTAACACCAACGTTTTGGAATTTTGCACTGAGATTTTCAGTAGCGCGCGACATTGATGATTGACGAGGCCACCCGCTACGTATTGCCTAATCACCCGCGCTCGGTTACCGGCACAGGCTAAGCAGACATCAGCGTTTCGGTAGAATATTTAACACATCCGCCGAGGACGGAGCCTTAATTAGCACCGCATGACTACCTACGCAATATCGACAATGATTTTACCAAAGTGCTTACCACTTTCCTGATAACGGAAGGCATCAGCTAATTGCTCAAGCGGGAAATGCTTATCCAGCACAGGGCGAATACCGTTGCGGTCAATAGCCCGAACCATATTGAGCTGATCTTCTCTGCTGCCAACAATGACACCTTTAATCGTCAGCTGTTTGCCCATAATGACGTTAGTTGGAATATCACCCCGATGGCTCCCAGCCAATACACCGATCATCGCTATATGACCACCCTCGCCACAGGCTTCAATTGATTGCGCAAACGTGCCGGCACCACCAACTTCCACTACGTGATCAACCCCTCGGCCCGCCGTCAGTTTGCGCACCTGTTTGGCCCAATTCGGATGTTCGCGATAATTGATTAAGCCGTCTGCCCCCATGCCACGCATCCGTTCAAGCTTCTCGTCTGACGAAGAGGTAGCGATCACCTCGCAGCCTGCCGCTTTCGCAAACTGCAGGGCGAATAGCGATACGCCGCCACTGCCTTGAATTAAGACACTGTCACCGGGCTTAATACGGGCATTCACCATTAACGCCCGCCAGGCCGTTAATGCCGCGCAGGGCAGCGTCGCGGCTTCGGCATGAGTAAAAGAACGCGGTACAAGGGTCAATCCAGTTGCCGGAACAGTAATTTGCTCACAGGCATAGCCGTCGGTTTGGTCCCCCATCATGCCGCTATGGTGATGAGAACGAGACTCCCCTGCCAGACAATTATTAAAAAATGTGCTCATCACGACATCGCCCGGCGCAAATTCCGTCACACCCTCACCCACTGCAGTAACTTCACCAGCGCCATCAGACATTGGTATTCGACCGTCTTTGGTCGGCAATACGCCCTTGGCAACAAAATAATCGTGGTAGTTGAGTGAGCTCGCGTGGAGCTTGACCACCACCTCACCGGCGCTTGGCTCCCGTGCGCTAATGCTGTCGAGATAGATATTGTCCAGGCCGCCCGGCTTTTTAATACGTATTGCCTTAATCATTCGAAATTCCCCGTTTCTTATTTATTGTTACGCCAGCGTGATAATTTAATCACAGCACTACAACTATGTGCGAGCCGTCGCATTTATCCTATGCATTTCGTTTTAAAGCGTAAACCACGGCGATACGTCCGCGCCAGAAAAACCAATATCTAACACACCTCGGTAGTAGTACCACTTTCAAACAATTCATTTTCCGTTCACATTTCATACGATTTGAGAAACAATGGGACGCTCTTCTAAAGCCTATCGATTTTTCTCTCTTATTTGCGTTTCAAGTTCAATACGCCCAACTTTGCTGACCCCGTGGCACTCTGAATTACGGCGGTAACGATAAATATCGCTGTCAGCCAGCAATCTCATTGGCACGCGCCGCCTCGTGTACTAATATCGCCTGCTTGCGCTCCGCACCCCAGCGGTATTGACTGAATTCACCAGTGCTGCGGATCACCCGATGGCAGGGTATGAGATAGGCAATATGATTGCAGGCGATGGCGCTCGCCACCGAGCGAACCGATGACGCGATCCCCATAGCGCCCGCCAATTGCTGATAAGAACAAACCTCGCCCTCAGGTATGGCCAATAAGGCCTCCCAGACTTTTAACTGAAATTCGCTCCCTTTTAATAAAACGCGCAGTGGCTCCGTGCTGGCCGTAACGCCGGAGAATATTCTGGCAAACACCGGGCCAACGGCCTCTTGGTCGTGCAGTAACTCCGCAGCGGGCCATTCTTTTTGTAATTCTTGCACCACCGCTGACTCATCACTGGGCTGGTCAAAAAATGCCATTTTACACACCCCGCGCGGGGTCTGTGCGATAAGGCAGTAACCAAATAACGAGGGGTTCACCCCATAGCGAATATTCAACCCGGCTCCCAAATTACGGTATTCTCCGGGAGTCATGCATTCAGATTTAATCATTAAATCGTGTAGGCGGCTGCTACCACTTAGGCCGCAGTCCAGCGCAGCGCCCAGTACACTGCTGCTACGTAATTGCTGTTTAGCGCGTTCCTTGGTCAAAAAGAGCAAAAACTGCTTGGGCGAAATACCTGCCCACTCAGAAAACATTCGCTGCAGGTGGCATTCACTCAGGCCCACGTAATTCGCCAGTTCCTGCAAGCTCGGCTGCGCTACCTGCCGTTCGGCAAGGTAACGGATTGCCTTGGCAACTCGCTGGTAATTAATATGTTGTTCGCTCATTGGCGCTAGCACCTTTTTTGTCGTGTTCTCAGTTTGCCCATGGACTCGACATCCTACCACCCGATTCTTGCGTAAAATGACGGTGAGCTAGCATCAATGGCACAGGCTTTGCTCG
>NZ_JBFHDY010000028.1:0-33136 GCF_041584495.1 Zhongshania sp. | reverse complement strand
TGTGGGCGCGCCGTGTCAGGCGCGCCCACAGCCCTGCTGCGCCTGGCGCGGGCTGCGCAAGCAATTCATCATACAAACGCTGCAAACAGCTCACAGCGTATTCCTGAGCTGGATCGTAAGAAAAATCAGCCTGCTCTAGATCTCGTCGATATCGCTGTAATGGGGTAGCCACATAAAGACCCTCGTTCAAGTCGGCGCAACTTTACCGACCCAACCACGAATTGGCAATTTTTTATCGGGGCATACTGAACCCAATCGCGTGAGCAGTTATACTTAACACTACAAGAGTGACATACACGTCGACTCACCGGAGGAGTTTCTGTGCAAGACTTAAGCACCCTGATCACCGTTGCCATCATTTGTTTACTCAGTGGCGCCGCCATCGGCTACTTCATCTTGGGGCGACTAAGGCCTGAACAACAAAATCGCGCAGCACTAGAAAAACAGTTCGGCGAAATGCAGCAGCAACAGCAAGAGTATCAACAGCAGGTCAGCACCCATTTTGACCGCACCGGTGAACTTCTAAATGAACTCGCTGAAAGCTACCGCAGCGTCCACAACCATATTGTCGACGGCGCGCAAAACTTACATGCATCCGGTATCAGCCCGCTACAAGCGCTACCTGAAGGCCGCCCGGTGCTAGAGAGCAAACCCACCAAGGCCACGCCTTCAGCTCCACCGCTGGACTACGCGCCACGCCAACCCGGCAAAAAAGGCGCGTTACACGAAGAATTCGGCATGGACTCCGAAAAGAAACCCAAAGATCCTATCGATCCGCCACCAACACCACACCTCTAGCAGACTAGGCCCCAGCAACCAACACTGGGGCCAACGCCGTCCCCACCAACAAACCAGCGCGCAACCCTTAAGCGGGATTATCAATATCAATAAACTCGTGCTGCAAGTTAAATTGCGCAGCCAACGCCCCAGCCAAAGCCTGTACACCATATCGCTCGGTCGCGTGGTGACCTGCGCCAATATAGGTAATACCCAGCTCCCGCGCCGCTAATATCGTCGGCTCCGACACCTCGCCACTGAGAAAGGCATCCATGCCTAGCGCCGCCGCTTTTTCAATATAAGATTGCGCGGCCCCGGTACACCAACCAATACGCCGAATCGGCCGTTCATGACCCAATTCCAATAGCGGACGCCGCCCCAACACACTAGTAATATGGTCGGCAAAATCCTGCGCTGATTGCGGCGCCGCCAACACGCCAATATTGCCCACCGAGCGCGGATTACCGGGCTCGAGCCCGCCCTCAACCGCAATACCCAACTGCTTAGCGAGCTGAATATTATTCCCCAACTCCGGATGCGCATCCAAGGGCAAATGGTAAGCGACCAAACTGATATCATGCGCCAACAGCAAGCCAAGGCGGCGGCGCTTCATACCCACCACACAAGGGTCTTCTCCCCGCCAAAAATAGCCGTGATGCACAATAATGGCATCCGCCCGCGCCTCAATCGCTGCTTCAATCAAGGCTTGGGACGCAGTCACCCCCGACACAATACGATGTACCTCTGGCCGCCCCGCCACCTGCAGGCCATTCGGACAATAATCATTAAAATTGTGTGGCGCCAACAGGCCATCTGCAGCGGCAAGCAAAGCAGACAATGAAACACTCATACAAGCTCCCAGAAATTCGAAAACGGCGTAAATCATGCTAGGCTAGCACGCCAGCAGTTTAGCCCAGCCAAAAATGGCCAATGTAGTGCATCGCGAGGATCAGCTTTTGAATCTGCCCAACCCCAAAACTCTGATCTGGCCAACGCTTTGCGGGGCATTACTGGGCCTGTGCGTACTCGCCTACCTGCCCGGTCAACGCGACCGCGATTATGTCTATGCGGTAGATAAAGCCGCGCCAGCGGTCGCCAACATCTATACCACAAAGGTTGTGCAACAACGCCACCCGCTAGCCAACGATCCGCTATTCAAACATTTTTTTAAACGCAACGGCAAAGCCAAACAGCAGCTAGAGCGCAGTTTGGGCTCCGGCGTTATTGTCAGTGATGCCGGCTACCTATTAACAAACTACCACGTTATTAAGGGCGCTGATGAAATTTTAGTACTGCTCCACGACGGCCGCCAAGCGCTCGCTAGCGTGATCGGCAGTGACGCCGACACCGACCTTGCCGTGCTTAAGATAGACCTAGGCAATCTCACCAGTATCACGATTGGCGACCCCAGCAAAATCCGGGTCGGCAATATCGTTCTCGCCATCGGCAACCCCTACGGCTTCGGCCAAACCGTAACCCAAGGCATTGTCAGCGCCACCGGACGCTACGGGCTCGGCCTGAGCCAGTTCGAAAACTATATTCAGACCGATGCTGCCATCAACCCCGGTAACTCTGGCGGCGCCCTCATTGACACCAAAGGCCGTTTACTGGGTATCAATACCGCCATTTACACCCAGAGCGGCGGCTCTACCGGCATAGGCTTGGCCATCCCCACCGACCTCGCCCTGCGCACGATGAGCGACTTAATTACTTACGGTCGCCCGCTGCGCGGCTGGCTTGGCATTGAAGTCCAGCCCGTCGGACTTGGTACCAATGGCGTTGTTATCACAGCCCTAGCGAACAGCGGCCCCGCCGAAAAAGCCGGCTTAAAAGTCGGCGATATTCTCACTGAAATTAATGGTGAACAAGTTGGCGATGGCCACGCCGGAATGAAGCTAATCACCTATACCCGCCCCGGCCAGCATGTGCGGATTGGCTTATTGCGGGGCGAGGAACTGCTCACGATAGTGACCCAAGTCGCCGAACGCCCCAATAGTTAAAGTGCCCCTCGGCAGCTCAGCTGATACGCGATGCTTAGCCTGGCGCACCGAGAACCCGCTGTAGTGATTCAAATAACACCGCACTCTCTTCCGGTCGACCAACAGTAATACGCAAATATTGCGCTACGCGGGCCTGCTTGAAGTGACGAACAATAACACCATCTTCGCGTAAGCCTGCCGCCAGCTCGGCGGCATCGCGACTGCGGTGCCGACAAAACACAAAATTAGCGAGAGACGGCAACACATCAAAGTCTAAGGCGGCTAAATGCTGCACTAGATTTTCGCGCTCCGTGATCACCGCCTGCTGACACTGCTCAAAATAGGCTTGATCGGCAAAAGACGCCGCCGCACCAAGCTGGGCTAGGCGATCGAGGGGGTAAGAGTTAAAACTATTTTTAATCCGATCCAAGGCTTCAATTAAATCAGAATGACCAACCGCAAAGCCCACTCGCAATCCCGCCAAGGAGCGCGACTTCGACAAAGTCTGAGTCACCAGCAAATTGGGATAGTGGTTTACTAAACCAATGGCCGATTCGCCACCGAAATCCACATAGGCCTCATCAATCACCACCACAGTTTCGGTATTCACCGCCAATAGCCGCTCTATTTCCGCCAGCGGCAAAAAGCACCCAGTCGGCGCATTGGGGTTGGGGAAAATAATGCCGCCCTTCATGCCCGTGTAATCACTAACCCTAAGCTGAAAAGACGCGTCGAGCGGAATCGCCTCATAGGGAATACCGTATAAACCGCAGTAAACCGGGTAAAAACTGTAGGTAATATCTGGAAACAGCAGCGGTTTGCCATGTTGAAATAGGCCGTGAAAAATATGGGCAAGCACTTCGTCTGAGCCATTACCAACAAACACTTGGGCGCTATCAACGCCGTGATAGTCGGCAATTGCCGCCTTTAGCAGATCACTATTGGGGTCAGGGTAGCGGCGTAAATCGTCGTTAAGCCCCTGTTGCATTGCGGCCAAGGCCTGTGGCGATGGTCCATAGGGATTTTCATTGGTATTGAGCTTGGTCAGTTTTTGCAGTTTGGGCTGTTCGCCGGGAATATACGGCACTAGGTCCTTAACAAAGGGGCTCCAAAACCGGCTCATACTGACTCCTCGCCAGCGTCATCCGCTGGTAAAAAACGGTATTCCGCACTGCGGGCGTGAGCTGTTAAGGACTCCCCCCTAGCCAACACCGAGGCCACCTTGGCCAACTCTGCAGCGCCCGCTGCCGAACAACCAATAATAGATGAGCGTTTTTGAAAATCGTAAACCCCCAGCGGCGACGAAAACCGCGCCGTGCCAGAGGTTGGCAAAACGTGATTGGGGCCTGCGCAATAATCACCTAGCGCTTCAGGGGTATAGCGGCCCATAAAAATCGCGCCCGCGTGACGAACTTTAGGCAAATAATCTTGGGCATTATCAAAGGACAACTCCAAGTGCTCCGGCGCAATTCGATTACTAAGTGCGACAGCCTCATCAAGGTCTTTTACCAGAATCAAGGCGCCACGCGCAGAGAGGGATTGGCAAATAATGTCCGCCCGCTCCGACGTCGGCAACAACTTAGTAATACTCGCCTCCACCGCGTCCAAAAAGTCGACGTCAGGGCTTAATAATATAGATTGGGCATCTTCGTCGTGTTCCGCCTGGGAAAACAAATCCATGGCGATCCAGTCGGGGTCAGTCTTACCATCGCAGATCACCAGTATCTCCGATGGCCCGGCAATCATATCCAGCCCAACACTGCCAAACACCTGACGCTTTGCGGTGGCCACATAGATATTGCCGGGACCGACAATTTTATCGACTTTTGGAATGGTCATCGTGCCATAAGCTAAAGCGCCAACGGCTTGCGCCCCACCAATGGTAAATACGCGATCGACACCGGCAATCGCAGCCGCCGCCAAAACCATGTCATTCACAAAGCCTTTCGGTGTGGGCGAGACCATAATCAGCTCATCCACCCCCGCCACTTTGGCGGGTATCGCATTCATTAATACCGATGAAGGGTAGGTCGCTTTTCCGCCCGGCACGTAGAGACCAATCCGCTCAAGCGGGGTGATTTGCTGACCCAGCACGGTCCCATCAGCCTCGGTATAAGACCACGATTCCTGACGCTGGTACTGGTGATAGCTGCGAATGCGCTCGGCGGCTTTTTCTAAAGCCTCACGCACCTCGGCGGGTATCGAAAGTAACGCCGCCTGCAATCGCGCCTGAGGAATCTCCAGCTCGGCAGCGGTATCAACATCAACGCCGTCAAACTGCTTGGTATAACTGAGCAAGGCAGTATCGCCATCACTGCGAATAGCCGCCAAAACCCCCGCCACTGTATTTGCAACGGTCGGGTTGGTGGTGGCCTCCCAGTTGAGCAGTGCGGTCAGTGCGGCATCAAACCCCGCATCCACAGACCTCATGCGCCGAATAATATCTGCCATTACACAGCCTCCGATGCAGCTTGGCGAGCCTCCACAGCCGCGGTCAATTTACCGATGATATCCTGAATACTGTGGTGTTTGCGCTTCATTGCCGCCTTATTAACCACTAAGCGCGAGCTAACATCGGCGATCATATCCCGCGGCTCCATGCCATTGGCGCGCAAGGTATTACCGGTATCTACAATATCGACAATCAAATCAGCCAAATTCATCAGGGGCGCTAATTCCATAGCACCATAAAGCTTAATCAGCTCTACCTGAACGCCACGCTCAGCAAAGTGGCGACGGGCGACATTCACAAATTTAGTAGCGACCCGCACCCGACCATGGGGCAGCACCTCGCCAACCCGCCCCGCTGTCATTAAACGGCAGCGGGCAATATTTAAGTCTAGCGGCTCGTACATATCTGCCGCGCCGAGCTCCAGCAACATATCCTTACCAGCAACACCGATATCAGCCGAGCCCAACTTCACATAGGTCGGCACGTCGGTACCCCGAATAACGATAAGCTGAATATGGGCGTGATTGGTTTCAAAAATCAGCTTGCGACTGCTGCTAATATCCTCAAGCGGCACAATGCCAGCCTCGGCAAGCAGGGGCAGGGTTTCTTTAAGAATACGCCCTTTGGTAAGGGCGATAGTAACCGGCTGATCCACAGGTAAACTCCAGGAACTGATAAATTCTAGTTAGCAACCCGGCGAATATCGGCGCCGAGGGCGAGGAATTTCTCCTCAATACATTCATAGCCGCGATCAATATGATAAATCCGGTCGACTAAGGTTTCGCCATCTGCCACCAAACCAGCAATAACAAGGCTCGCCGAGGCGCGCAAATCACTGGCCATCACTGGTGCACCCTTGAGGCGGTCAATACCTTTAATCATCGCGGTATTACCTTCAATGGTGATCTTCGCGCCCATACGGTTCATTTCATGGGTTTGAATTAAGCGATTTTCAAAAATGGTTTCAGTTACATGAGACACCCCGTCAGCCACGGTATTCATCGCGGTGAACTGGGCCTGCATATCGGTAGGAAACCCCGGATATGGCATCGTCTTTATATTCACCGCTTTGGGCTGACGACCTTCCATATCAAGTGTAATCCAATCGGCACCGCTTTCGATCTTAGCACCCGCCTCCTCCAATTTAACCAATACCGCTTCCAGCGTTTCGGGACCAATGTCCCGCAGCCGAATCGAACCACGACTTGCGGCGGCGGCCACCAAATAGGTTCCCGCTTCAATACGATCAGGCATCACGGAGAAGGTACAGCCATTGAGATGCTCGACACCATCGATAGTGATGGTCGCCGTGCCGTGACCCGTTATTTTGGCACCCATGGCGATCAGGCAGTTGGCCAAATCGACAATTTCAGGCTCACGCGCGGCGTTCTCTAGCACCGTGCGGCCTTTAGCCAGCGCCGCCGCCATCATGACGTTCTCTGTACCACCAACGGTAACCATATCAAACAGAACATGCGCGCCTTTCAAACCGCCCTCAGGCGCTCGCGCAGTGATATAACCTTCGTCAATGTCGATGACCGCACCCATGGCTTCAAAGCCACGCAAATGCTGATCGACTGGCCGACTACCAATAGCGCAACCACCGGGAAAGGACACCTTGGCATGGCCGAAGTGCGCCAATAAAGGTCCCAGCACCAATATCGATGCCCGCATCGTTTTCACGAGTTCATAGGGTGCAGTCGTTTTAGTGGTCGTAGAACCGTTGATTTCAACGCCGAGTCGCTCATCAACAATAAGCTCGGTGCCCATGCTGCGTAGCAGTGCAATCATGGTGGTCACGTCGTGCAAGTGCGGGAGATTGCGGATCAATACCGGCTCACTGGACAACAAGGTGGCGGCAAGAATCGGCAACGCCGCATTTTTAGAACCGGACACGCGAATTTCTCCGGCCAAAGGGCCGCAGCCGCGTATAAGCAACTTATCCATGAATTCTCCTGGAAAGTCCCGTCAGCCTCAGGCTTGGGCTTCCTCGGGCGTAATAGCTTTAATATTAATGGCGTGGAGTGAACCGTCGCGTATCCAATCATTGACTGCAGCATAAACCAATTGCTGGCGCTTAACAGCGCGCAGGCCAGTAAATGCGGCACTCACAACCCGAACATCAAAATGACTGCCGTCGCCGCTAACAGCCACGTCACTCTCGGGAAAGTGCTCTGAAAGGCGCTGTTCGATATGGTCTGTTTGCATGACAATTCTACCTGTATTCTTCACTTGCGATATCAAGCGCGGAATTGTACGCAATTGCGGTCAACATGGCGAGACGAATACCTAAACGCGCATTCATCCCGCGCCATTAAAACGCCAGATTTATTTTGCCGCCTGTTCTTCCATCACCGCTTGCGGGGCGACAGTCCAATTGGCAATAACCTTGTCAATATCACCATTATACTGTTTAACCGCAGCATCAAACTGATTCTGATAAATGCGGCCTAAGTTCAAGCCTTCTATCACCACATTGCGCAACTTCCAGCTGCCATCAGAGCCTTGGCGAAGGGTGTACATAACTTGATAAGGCTTGGCGCGCTCACCATAAATATTTTGACGCACACCAACGCTACCCGTTAAATCGGCGTCATCGGCCAGCGGCAGCACTTCGATACGATTACCGTTAAAACCAAGCAGGCCTTTAGCATAGGTATTGATTAAGCCGTCTTTAAAGTTATTGGTAAAACGCATCACCCGGTCGCGAAATTTAGCGCGCTCAGCATCCGTCTTCAGGCTCTCGTAATAACCCCGGCTGCCATATTTACCCATTATGCCCCGCGCGAAACTCTGAAAATCGACAACCTCATCCATTATTCGGCGCACTTCACCGGTAAAACGCTCAGGGTCTTTATCTACATAGCTACGCGCACCTTCGATAACCTTCACCAGCTCTTGGGTAGTATCAGCCACCACTTCGTAGGGGCCCTTCTGCGCCGCAGATACCTGCGCTGATAGACCAACAGCCATAAATGCCGCCAGTAAAATTCGCTTAAACATATCATTCCCTCAATAATTTTTAACCGCACAAACACGGCACAACACTGCTAACAGCTAGCTTCGACCCTCTTTTACAGAAATGTCTCCCGCATCGGAGGTCAGCTAATCCTGTTATTTTGTCACATTGGAAATTATCATAGCCAACATTAGCCCCCGCTTAACGGGCAATTTCAATAATTCAGGTAACCCCGAGTGACCAATAACACATCATATACCAGCTCAGCGCTGCGCGTTATCCGCATGGAGCGCGACGCCGTTGCCGTCCTCGCCAACCGCATAGACGAGAGCTTCAGCCAAGCCTGCGACATTTTAATGGGCTGCAAGGGCCGCGTCGTGGTTACCGGCATGGGCAAGTCGGGCCACATCGGCAATAAAATTGCCGCCACTCTTGCCAGCACCGGTACGCCGGCCTTCTTTGTTCACCCCGGCGAGGCGAGTCACGGCGATCTGGGCATGATCACCGCTGGCGATGTTGTGATTGCGCTCTCCAATTCCGGTACCACCGGCGAATTAATCACTATTTTACCGCTGTTTAAGCTCCTCGCTGTGCCCGTCATTGCATTAACCGGCAACCCAAACTCAGAACTCGCCACCACCGCTGACGTGCATTTAAACGTCGGCGTGGCCGAAGAGGCTTGCCCATTAAATCTCGCACCGACCTCGAGCACCACCGCCACCTTAGTAATGGGGGATGCACTGGCGATTGCCTTATTAGAAGCAAGAGGTTTTACTGCCAATGACTTCGCCCTATCCCACCCCGGTGGCGCGCTGGGCCGCAGGCTAATCCTAAAAATCGACAGTATTATGCACACTGGTGACAGCATTCCCAAGATTAGCTTAGGCAGTGCACTCAGTGGTGCACTTCTGGAAATGAGCAGTAAAACGCTAGGCATGACCACCGTGGTTGACCAAGCTGGCGTGCTTGCCGGCATTTTTACCGACGGCGACCTGCGCCGGGCCATTGATCGCGGAATTGATATACACAAATGTCCCATCGATGACATTATGACCCGCAATTGCCGCACCGTTAAACCTGGCACCATGGCCGCTGAAGCGCTGCGTATCATGGAAGACAATAAAATTACGGTATTGGTCGCTGTCAATGCAGACGGCCACCCGGTCGGTGTCATCCACACTCACGACCTGCTCAAAGCAGGCGTTGCTTAGGAATCCGAGCACCATGAACAGCGTTATTGAGAAAGCAAAAACCATCAAGCTCTTGGCCATGGATGTCGACGGCGTGCTGACCAACGGCAGCCTGTACTTTGGCAATAGTGGCGAAGAGATGAAAGCATTTAGCATTCTTGACGGCCTCGGCATTAAATTACTCCGCGATGCGGGTATTAAACCCGCCATTATCACTGGCCGCTGCTCTGAACTGGTTAAGCGTCGCGCTGGTGAACTCAAAATAGAGCTTATTTACCAAGGCCGCGAAGACAAACTCGTCGCCTTAGAGGAGCTCCGCGCTGATCTCGACCTTAAGATGAGTGAAATTGCCTACGTCGGCGACGACCTACCCGATCTTTCTGCTATCCGCAAAGCTGGCCTAGGCATTACTGTTGCCAATGGCCACGAATTTGTCGCTCGCCACGCCGACTGGCAAACCCGCGCCGCCGGCGGCAGCGGCGCTATCCGTGAAGTCTGTGAGCTAATCCTTACCGCTCAAGGCAAACTCAATAGCGCGCTGGAACAATACCTCTGACATGAAGCAAATCAAATTCACTGTATTCTCCGTGTTGTCGGCCATTACCGCCATGGCAGGTATTATTGTCTACCTAACCCAATTCAGTGAAAGTGGTAAGCTGAGCATTGTTGAGCGTTTTGAGGCGGTTCCCGATGCCGACTCTCACCTCACCCAAGTCGATGGCATCAAATACAGCCGCGATGGCGAAATCGCCTATAAATGGCGAGCAAGCAGCGCAGAGCGATTAATTTCCGATGGTTCAATCTCATTGCAAGCCCCCTCTTATATCGGCAATATCGCAGACCAACGACCGTGGACGGCAAGCGCTAAGACCGGCAAGCTATCCCAAGACGGCGAGCAATTAACCTTACTCGACACTGTACTGGTAAAAGATTTAATCCGGCAGGCGCAAATAACAACGGAATTACTGCGAATAAATCTAGCGAACAGCGAAGTGAGTACTGACCAGCCATTGACCCTGTCTTTGCGCAATGGCAAAACTCACTCACTCGGCATGAAAGCCAGTATGAAAAATGAACGTGTTGAACTCCTTGACCAGGTAAAAGGCCACTATGACCCTATTTAAAGCCGCGCTCGCCATCACGCTTACCTTGAGCGTATGCAGCACCGCGCTGAGCTTGCCCGATGACCGCAAACAAGCCATCAATCTGAGTTCCGATAAGGCAATTTACGAAAACAACCAAGGTGTTTATATCGGTAACGTCAATATGAGTCAGGGCTCGCTCAAGATCCGCGCCGACAAACTGACCATTATTGAGTCAAACCGAAAAGTTGAAAAAGTGATTGCCGAAGGCAGCCCCGCCTACTTTGAACAACAGCCCCGGGCCGAAGAGGGGGTCGTAATCGCCAGCGCCCAGCGCATTGAATACAGCTTGGCACAAGAGGAAATCCTTCTCCAAAAGAATGCCTCGATTACCCATCAAGGCTCCAAAATTTCCGGCGACCGCGTGGTGTACAGCGGCCGCAAGCAGATGGTGGTGGCCGATGGCGGCACTACAGAAAAAGAGAATCGGGTGAAAATGACCCTCCAACCCCAAGCAATCCCTGACGGCGACTTGCCTGGCGGTGACGCCAACAACACAACGACCAAACCCACCCCTGACAACGCCCCTAGCGGAGAATCGCGCTAACCATGCCAGTTCTGCAAGCCAGCAATCTCGCCAAGGCCTATAAGGGCCGCGAAATCATCAAAGATGTGTCACTCACCATCAGCAGCGGCGAAATAGTCGGCCTACTCGGCCCCAATGGCGCCGGCAAAACCACCTGTTTTTATATGATTGTTGGCATCGTTAATGCCGACCGGGGCACGATCAGCCTCGATGATCGCGACTTAACCAAACTGTCAATTAATGGCCGCGCCAAAAACGGGGTAGGCTACTTGCCACAGGAAGCGTCGATTTTTCGCAAACTGACCGTCGCCGATAATATTATGGCCATCCTCGAGACCCGGAAAGACCTCAATCGCACGCAGCGCAAGGAAAAATTAGAGGCCCTGCTTCAAGAATTCCACATTACCCATATTCGCAAATCAATGGGTATGGCGCTGTCTGGCGGTGAACGTCGCCGAGTTGAAATTGCCCGCGCGCTGGCCACCGAGCCCAGTTTCATCCTCCTTGACGAGCCCTTTGCAGGGGTCGACCCGATCTCGGTAAACGACATTCAAAATATTGTAAAGCACCTGCAGGCGCGGGGTATTGGGGTACTCATCACTGACCACAACGTCAGAGAAACCCTCGACATTTGCGACAAGGCCTATATCGTTGGCGAAGGCCGTATCATTGCCGAAGGGGACGCCAACACGGTATTAAGTAATCAGATTGTCCGTGACATTTACCTAGGCGATAAATTTACCTTATAAGTTATGCAATGAATAAATGAGTCGGCACAGGTATTGCAGGAGATGACTGTCCCGACTACACTGAGAGCGAGGCATAATTGTTGCCGGTGGAGTAAAACCTATTACTCGTGTTGCCATCACCCCGTTGTAGAAGCCACTGCCTATGAAACAATCGCTACAGCTCAAAGTCGGTCAAAGCCTGACCATGACACCTCAGCTGCAACAGGCGATTCGCTTATTACAACTCTCCACCCTCGATCTCCAACAGGAAATACAATCTGCATTGGATTCCAATCCACTGCTTGAAATCAGTGATGACAGCGACGATTTTGAGGTCAATACCGAGCCCACGTCCGCCGAACCCAAAAAAGCAGAGAAAAGCAGCGACCAAGAGGCCGAAGCCCCGCAACCTGAAGCCGACGCCGAGTGGGCCGAACGCAGCGACATCCCTGACGACCTACCGGTCGACAGCCAGTGGGACGACGTTTACCAAACTAGCGGCACTAGCAGCGGCTCCGGCAGCGGTTCGGCACCGGAAGACAACGACTACAGCAACGACTATCGCAATTCCAGCGCAGACTCCCTACAAGACCATTTACGCTGGCAACTCAACCTCAGCCGCCTATCCGATATTGACCGTTTAATTGCCGATGCCATCATCGACGCCATTGATGACAATGGCAGGTTAACGGTCACCGCAGAAGAACTTGTCGAGGGCTTTGCCAGTGACGAAATCGAAATCGAAGAGTTCAATGCCGTTTTACATCTCATTCAGCAATTTGATCCGCCGGGCGTAGCCGCCCGCGACTTGCAAGAGTGTTTATTAATTCAGCTCAAACAATTACCCGCCGATTCCTATTTAGTTGAAGAGGCCCGTCTTGTCGTAAGCCAGTATATGGCGCAATTGGGCAATCGCGACTATAACCAGATAATGCGTCGCTGCCGCTTAAAAGAAGACCAGCTTCGCGACATTATAAAACTGGTGCAATCGCTTAACCCCACACCGGGTGACAGCATTGGCGCCGACGAAACTGAATATGTCGTCCCCGATGTGTTTGTAAGCAAAAAGGATGATCGCTGGTTGGTGGAGCTGAACCCTGATATTGCACCCAAAATTCAAATTAACGCGCACTACGCGGCACTGGCTAGGAAAAGCAGCAATAGCAGTGATAACGACTATATCCGCGACAATTTGCAAGAAGCGCGCTGGTTTATCAAAAGCCTGCTCAGCCGCAATGAAACCCTAATGAAAGTCGCAACCAAAATTGTTGAATACCAGCGCGGCTTTTTAGAATACGGCGAAGAAGCCATGAAACCACTGGTTTTACACGATATTGCCGAAGCGGTTGGCATGCACGAATCCACGATTTCACGGGTAACGACCCAAAAATACATGCACACCCCAAGAGGCATTTTTGAGCTTAAATTCTTCTTTTCCAGCCATGTATCGACCGACACCGGCGGTGAGTGTTCATCGACGGCTATTCGCGCGTTAATTAAAAAGCTAGTGGCGGCAGAAAACCCCCGCAAACCCCTAAGCGACAGTAAAATTACCGACTTACTCGGCGAGCAAGGCATTCAGGTTGCCCGCCGCACCATTGCAAAATATCGAGAATCACTGGTTATTCCGCCCTCAACCGAGCGGAAACGACTGGTATAGTGACAGTGCCCCTGTTACGGTCATTGTCGTCATACACGCGCCGTGAGGCGCTAGTTATTTTCAGCGATGAAGGAGCAAAATATGCAGATTACTGTTAGTGGTCACCACGTTGATGTTACCCCGTCTCTTCGCGATTACGTCAATACCAAGCTCGGCAAACTTCAACGACACTTTGACAACATCACTAATACCGACGTCACCCTGTCAGTAGAAAAGCTGATCCAAAAGGCCGAAGCCACCGTGCACGTCGCCGGCGCCGACCTATTTGCCACCTGCGAATCGGAGGATATGTACGCGGCGATCGACAGCCTGACCAACAAACTCGATCGACAATTAATCAAACACAAAGAAAAAACGCTCGGCCGCTAAGGCCCTTGACCTAACCCATTGTTGCAAAAAACCATGACACTCAATTCCATTCTCACCTTAGGACGCACCCACAGCGGTGCGTCCATTACCAGTAAAAAACGACTTCTTGAATTCATTTCAGCCGGTATCAGCGCAGATAATAGCGAGTTTGACGCCGACGAATTATTTAATGAGCTATTAGCGCGGGAAAGATTGGGTAGTACCGGTATTGGCCATGGCGTCGCCATTCCTCATTGTCGGAGTAACCGCTGCACCGCGATCACAGGCATGCTACTCAAGCTCGACCAAGCCATCGATTTCGAGGCGGTAGACGACCAGCCGGTCGACTTGGTGTTTGCTCTTATCGTGCCGGCAGAAGCACACGACGAACACCTTAAAGTCTTAGGGGCGCTTGCCACCGCCTTCAATGAAGAAAACTTTCGCAGCGAGCTGCGTAGTGCCACTTCTGACCAAGCCCTCTTTGAGCGAGCACTACAAAGCTAATGGAACTCATCATCCTCAGTGGGCGCTCAGGTTCCGGCAAAAGTACCGCCCTGCACCAACTGGAAGATGAAGGCTTCTATGCCATCGACAATTTGCCCGTATCCCTATTACCCGAGCTGGTTCGTGAGCTGTCACAAAGCCCACTGAAAGTGCACCAGCAGGTCGCCGTGTGCATCGACGCTCGCAACGCCCAAGATGGCCTCGCGCGCTTCAAAAACCTGTGCGATCAGGTCAAGCAATACGCCCACCTGCGGATCGTCTTTCTCGACGCCGGTGACGACAAACTTATCAAGCGGTTTAGTGAAACTCGTCGTCGCCACCCGCTAACCACTGACTCGCTGCCACTGGCCGATGCCATCAAACTAGAATCTCGTTTACTGGAACCCATTGTGGTCGAAGCCTCACTGGCAATCGACAGCAGTGACATGACGGTACACGAACTCCGCGCGGCAATTCGCGACCGTATTCTCGGTGTCGACGCCAGCCGCCTTGCGGTGCAGCTTAAGTCTTTTGGTTTTAAACGCGGCTTACCGATTGATGCCGACCTTGTGTACGACTTGCGGATGCTGCCCAACCCCCACTGGCAAGATAATTTACGCAGTCTGACAGGTCGAGACCAAGCCGTGCAGGCGTTTCTCGCCAAACAGTCTGATGTGCAATTGATGCATCACGATATTCTGCAATATCTGCAAACGTGGCTACCCAAAATTGAAGCCAGTAATCGCAGTTATTTCACTATTGCGGTTGGTTGCACCGGTGGTCAACATCGCTCAGTATATATGGTTGAATCCTTGGCAGAGGCCATGCGTAACGCCTACCCAGACTTACAAGTTCGCCATCGCGAACTCCAGAAGTAGAGAAGACACGATGGTCGAAGCAGAACTCAAAATCATCAATAAGCTCGGTTTGCACGCCCGCGCCGCTGCCAAACTCGTTGCCACCACAGGTGCGTATAGCTCGCTTATCACCCTGCGCATTGGCGACAAAAGTGTCGACGGCAAAAGTATTATGTCAGTGATGATGCTCGCCGCCGGAAAAGGCAGCGACATTCACGTTCGCTGTGAAGGAACCGACGAGACTGCAGCCCTGAGCGCAATACAAGACCTGATAAATCAACGCTTTGGTGAGGGTGAGTAAGAAACTTTATTTCATCTGAAATTAGCTAGTGGATTGTTGCGCGCCGCGCTTTCAAGGATAATTGGCAAGATATCTCACAAATCCACCACGGCTCAGGCTAGGGATAGGTATGGCCCAGACTGCAGACAAGCTACAATCCGAGAGCCAGCTAAAAACCCTTAACGACGCCTTGGGTTCCGGCGGGTTTCTGCAAATTCGCCGCATGCTAAACGGTCTTCCCCCCGCAGACGCCGCCCACTTAATTGAATCAACGCCGCACAAAATCCGTAGTGTCTTGTGGCAGCTTATCGACGCTGAGAATGAAGGCGACATCCTTCAACATCTCAATGACGAAGTCCAAAGCCAATTCCTACGGCAAATGGACGCCGAAGAAGTCGCGGCCATCACCGAAGGCCTCGAAGCCGACGACATCGCCGACATTCTCCAGCAATTACCAGACCGCGTAATTCGCGAAGTTCTGGAATCAATGGACCACCAAGATCGCCTGCGCGTAGAACATGTCTTGTCCTTTGACGAGGACACTGCTGGCGGCTTGATGAACACCGACACAATTACCGTGCGGCCAAACATCACCCTCGATGTCGCGATGCGCTATTTGCGCCGCCATGAAAGCCTGCCAGAGATGACCGACAGCCTGATCGTCGTCAACCGCAACGATCAGTACATCGGCATACTATCACTGCGCAAACTGCTGGTATCTGACCCCAGCGTGACCGTGCGGGAAATCATGGACACTGAGGTGGAGCCGATCTCCGCCAGTATGTCGTCAAAAGAGGTCGCCACGCTTTTCGCCCGCCACGACTGGGTCTCGGCCCCGGTCATCGGCGAAGACAGCCTATTGCTCGGCCGTATCACCATCGATGACGTAGTTGACGTTATTCGCGAAGAATCTGACCACTCCCTAATGAGTATGGCGGGTTTAGATGAAGACGAAGACACCTTCGCCGCCGTGTGGAGCACCGCGCCGCGCCGGGCTATATGGCTGGGTATTAATTTACTCACCGCCTTTATTGCCTCTGGCGTCATCAACTTGTTTGAGGCCACCATAGAAAAAGTGGTGGCGTTGGCGGTACTCATGCCAATTGTGGCCAGTATGGGTGGCGTCGCAGGCACCCAAACCTTAACAGTGGTGATAAGGGGTATGGCTTTGGGCCATATCAGCAAAGACAATAGTCGCTGGCTCATTAACCGCGAAATTATGGTCGGTGCAATAAACGGCGGCCTCTGGGCTTTGATCGTTGCGGGTGCCACTACCGTGTGGTTCGGCGATCCACTGATGGGCGGCATTATTGCCGCCGCCATGATTATTAATTTAATTACCGCCGCGCTAGCGGGGGCTGCTCTACCGCTGGCAATGAAATCCTTAAATATTGACCCCGCCCTCGCTGGCGGCGTAGTACTTACCACGGTTACCGATGTTATCGGCTTTATGTCCTTTCTCGGCCTAGCAACCTATTTTTACGCTTAACAGCAACGGATTTTAATGTGACTGACGAAATACCCGAATCAGAGCGCCCCAGTAAAACGGCGGTAAAAAAAGAGATGCAAGCCCTCCAGCAGTTGGGGGAAAAGCTCGTTAAACTCAGCAATAATGAACTGGCCAAAATAACGATTCACGATGAGCATCTCATCGAGGCGCTAAGCACCGCCCGAAAGTTGACCAGCCGTGAAGCGCTGCGCCGCCAGCTCCAGTATATTGGCAAGCTGATGCGCGGAATCGACCTCACAGAGATTGAAGCTGGCTTAGCCAAACGCGAAGAAGGTCAACGTGAGCAAGCTCAGCAATTCCACCGTTTAGAACTACTGCGCGATGAACTCGCCGAGACGGGTATCAGCGCCATAGAAAAGGCTCTAAACGTCTACCCCCATGGCGATCGTCAACGTCTGCGCCAGCTGGTAATGCAAATAGACAAGGACGCACAGGCAAAAAAACCGCCCGCTGCTAAACGGAAATTATTCCAATATTTGAAAGAACTTCAGGCCGCCAAACCTGCTGACTAATGGCAAAGTTATAAACGGCGGTGCTGGGCAACTGGCATTCGCTTGCGCAATGCCAGTTGCTCCTCAGCGTCATAGTTAGCAATAACCGTGCAGGCGCCCAAGCCCGCCTCAGCCAAGACCTGCCCCCAACTGTCAATAAGCACAGAACCGCCCGAGGTCTGCCGTTTAGCATCGTGGATACCGCCTTGGTTAGCCGCTACCACAAAACATTGATTTTCAATTGCGCGAGCACGAAGCAGAGGCAACCAATGCGCCCAGCCGGTGCTGCGGGTAAACGCCGAAGGCAGGGCAATAATATCAACCCCTTGATCCTGCATAAGCCTGAATAGCTCTGGAAAACGCAGGTCGTAACACACCGCCACGCCCAGCTTGCCCAGCTCGGTATCGACAACCAGTACGCTGTCGCCCGGCGCATAGGAATCAGACTCCCGATAGCGGCCTTGGTCATCACCAAGCTCGGCGTCAAACAAATGTATTTTGCGGTAACTGCCAAGACAGACACCATTCGCAGCATAGACAAGACTCGTCGCGTACACGCGACCGTCTTCCGCCGGGGTAGGAATAGTGCCACCGACTACAATAAGCTGATGACGCGCTGCCAGTGCACTGAGGAATTGCCGCAAATTCAAGTCGACAGCCTCGGTAGCCGCTAGCGCGGCGATGTCGCGACGGCCAAACAAAGCAAAATTTTCTGGCAGGACCACCAACCTTGCACCACTGCCCGCCGCCTCTGCAACCAGGGCTTCCGCCCGTTGCAAATTCGCGTCCAAGTGGGCCCTGGACACCATTTGAATCGCCGCTAATCGCACCACGATTACTTTAAACTCGGCTTGCCGGTGTTACGACTTTGCGGCGTACTAATATCAAAGGATTCGTCGTCAAAAATATTTTTAAAAATCAATTCAGGCTCCTGAATAGTACCCGAAATTTCATATACCGCACTGGAAAAACTGTCCATCTGCTCTTCAAAAACCTTGCTCACCACATAGGCTCCGGCCGCCGCTGGCAAGCCTCCCACCAACGCCGCCATCCAGGGTAAATTACTGCCCACCGGCAAGGTGGCAACTAAGCGCAAATCAGGCACCTCGGTGCGCAAATTAATGGCGCCCGTCATCTGGAAACGGCTCGACGGCCCATGCACATCCAGTGGTGACGATAAGTGCAGCTGACTATTCACGAGATTCAAGCCGCCCCGCATGCGGTCAAAATAAATGCCTTTTTTAAACACGTCGCGGAAATCAAACTTTAAGCGACGCACAATATTGGCCATATTGAAGATACTAAAAATTCGCAGAGTGCCACTGGCCGCATCCGAGGTTTTTAAAAACCGGCCATCTTTAAAAGAAAAGCTAAATTCGCCCTCACTGTCAGCGAGCGTCCACTCGCTGGGCGCTCCCGGCCACTGCAAATTCAGATCAAAATTACCACGCCGAGTTTCCATTACCCTTGGGTAGGAGAAACCCTCTAAAACATCACCTAGGTCAGCCACGCCAAATTGGCCCCGCAACTGGGATGTATTTTGGCCATTCTCATCCTGTAGCCAATGCAAATTAGTACTGCCAGCCACCGTTGCCAACTCAATCCCCCGCAAGCTGCCACGCACATTATAAAAATGTGCGCCGTCGATATCACTGCGTAAGTCAAAGCCGAGCCTCCCCATCATTTCATCGCCAATGCTCAGTTTCACAATATCTAGGTCGACGCTCGGCAGGCTTCGCGGATCCACTCCCGCTAGGGAATTAGCCGTAGAATCCCTTGGCGAAGGCAAGCTCAAGTAGTCTAATGTCAATTTATAAACGTCACCTGCCGCACTCCCGGCCCGGGGAATGTGAAGGTCGCCAAGTACCTGCGGGCTATTAATATGCAACAACCACGCATAGGGATCACTGCGCAAAGAAATTTGCGCAGCCTCCAGTAAATTATCGAAAACCATCACTTCATCGATATAGAGGTCTTTAACACTAAACGCTAAACCCGCTTCTGAACTCGCATTACTGGCAGCCAACTCAGCATAGCGGTCATAAACCCGCCGCCACTGGTCAAAATCAGCAAACGCGAGTCGGCCACCTATCAGCATTTTTCCAGGGCTTAAATCTCGCCAGGTATTCGGCTTAGACGCCGCCCCCACGTGTAAATTTGCGCTAATCGCAGCACCGTCTTGAAATCCGAGTAATAAACTCAATTGCTCAGCCAAGTCGATATGCATCACTTGAAGGCCGCCGCCAAAGGGCAGGCTTATTTTTACATCGCGTTTTTTATCCGCCGCTTTATACAATGGCTGCGGCAGCAGAATATCCACCCCTCGCAAATCAGACGTCACTGCTAAGCCGGCGTCCGAACCGGTCTGAATATGCAGTTTGACCGCCGTGCTACCGCGGAAAAAGCCCATTGCAGGTTGGGCAGTCCAATGCCCAATATTAGCCATATTGATATTGCCGTTAACATCGACAGCGAGCTGCCCGCCGCGCTGCGTAATACTGGCCGTAATAGGCTCGCCAAACAGCTTAGCGCCTAAACCTCGGCTCTGGATGCCGCCCTCGGTCTGATAGTGTAAATGGCCAATTACATCGTTTAAGGTCAAACGATAATTGCGCATTTCAATCGTGTTGAAATTAATATCGGCGTCGATGCTGACATCAATTTTCGGTGTCTCGGTCAGGGCCATTTGTAACGCGAAATCGACGTCAGCATCACCTTCACCACCCCACTCATCAAAAACATTGCCGACAGATTGATGAAGCGGCGTTTCAGTGAATAAACGCTGGGCCTGTGTAAAGTTTGGCCGCGCATTGGCACTAACATCTAATGTAAACAGGCCTTCCGTATCCGGCCCTATTGCCACGCGCAGATCGTCCACCGCTAAGCCATCGAGCTGAGCGGCGCCGGCCACCGTCGCAGTAACCAGGGCATTGTCAATTAAGACCTCGGCGTTAGCAGCGGTAATGACGGGCCAGCTGGGGTGGAATGCGAGTTCGATATCGCTTAAGTCCAAATGCAATTGCACTGCAGGGCGGTCCTCAGTAGACGCCAGCAGTGAACCCCGATAAATAAACCCCGCAGTATTGGCACTGCCTGCGCGGATGCTTTCGCCTAGCCAATCAAGCAAACCATCACTCAATACCGTCGGTGTAAACCGTCGGTGCAAGGTGACATCGGCATCCTGTGCACCAATGACTAAGCTCATCTGGGGCTCGACATCTGTATCTTTGTGCAGTGGCAAGTTCAATCGCAATAATGCCGATATAGGCACGCCCTGATTGTCGGCTTTTATCAAGCCACTACTGAGCGCCAAATAATCGTCATCAAGCGCCCAATTCAACTCGGTTTTGACGTTTTGCAAATCGAAGGCCTGCTCATAAAGATGCGGAAAATCCAAGGCGAGGCGAGGCGCATCCAAGAGTAGCAAACCCCGCCTCGGTGCAATTTCCATATACCCAGACAAGCCCTTTGCACCAGGGGCACCCTGCCAGGGCTCCACACTTAAGGCATTGGCTTGGGCGCGTAAGTTAAAGCCTTCAAATCCTGTAGGCGAAATGTGCAAATCTAATTGGATATTATCCAAGCTTCCCTTGGGCGCCAATTCCGCCAGCGTCATTTGCAGCGCTGGGCTCAGCGCCTCGCTTTCGAGCAACAAGGTGTTAGCAATATTAAGGTCGAGCTGCGGCAGACTAAATTGCCACCGCGACACTTCGGGCCGCTGCACAGACACGCCAGCCAGATCCAGTTGCAGGTCTTGCCAACGCGCATCAAATTCAGAAAAGCCAATTTGCCAGAAACCATCGCGGTGACTACCTTTAAACCGCATATTCACATCATTAAGCACGGTACCCTGAGAATTCCACAGTACACCCAAAGACAGCGCCGGGGTCTTTAATACGCCACTGATACTGATCCGCTGCGCCTGCCGCCAGCTCAACCACACCTCGCCACTGAGTTCGCTATCAATCAACGGTGCACTGTCTTTAAATAACGGCGTTAATGCGCTTAAACGACTATTAGCAATGGCTAAATACACGCTGGCGCTAAAGCGCTCGGTATTGCGGGGATCGCCGTAGGATTCAAGTAATAACTGAATATCGCCATCACTGTCAGTATTTAACTCGGCATAGGCTCGGCGAAATGTATCATCGCTGCGCAAAAAGAAATCCCGCATGCTTATTTGGGTTTGATTGCCATTAGCGTAGTGAAGCTTTACCGAAAACGATTCTAGGGTGGCATTGCGCACACCCAACACCGAGTCAATCAAGGTGTCGGGACTGCCGCCGCTCTCCGTAGCTAAGCCCGGAATATGCCATTGCCCAGCGCGATCCTGTTGTAAATCTAGCGCGAGTTTCGCCACTTTAATCTGGCGAATTTTCGGGGTGCCAGAAAAGAGCGTGGCAAGTAAATCTATTTCAATACGACCGCGATCAAAGCGCAGAGCGCCACTTTCACCGAGTTGAAATTCAAGTAATTCAATAACTGGAGACAAGCCCGCCCAGCTACCATATATCGCGCTGGCTTTCAGCGGAATGCCTGAATACGCCTCAGCACGCTGAAATATTTCGTCCTGATAGCGGTCAACTAAACCAATATACTGCCGCCCCAAACTGACATAGAGGGCGAGCAAGACCAATACCAGCAGCGCGGTACCCCAAAGCAAGCTGTAGAGTTGTCGAAATAAGCGCCCGAGCATCACCATTCACCCACAGTGATCGCCGTGCAGACTCACACCCATCGCCAGAATCACAATAGCACCACATCATATTGCTCTTGGGTATACACGGCTTCAACTTGAAAGCGGATACTCGCGCCAATAAACTCTTCTAAGTCAGCGACGCTCGACGACTCTTCGTCGAGCAAACGATCAACCACCTCTTGGGATGCCAGCACCAATAAGCGTTTACTCTCGTAAGCTCTCGCCTCGCGCAGTATTTCTCTGAACACCTCATAACAAACGGTTTCCGGCGATTTCATCGAGCCGCGACCATGGCAGTAACGACAGCTCTCACACAGAATATGCTCTAAGCTTTCGCGGGTGCGCTTACGGGTCATTTCCACCAAGCCCAACTCTGACACTCCCGTGATCGAGGTCTTGGCGTAATCCTTTTCCATGGCCTTTTCCAAGGCTCGCAAGACTTGGCGACGATGTTCAGGGTCTTTCATGTCGATAAAATCAATAATGATAATACCGCCGAGATTGCGCAAGCGCAGCTGCCGCGCCAGCGCCGCCGTCGCCTCTAAGTTCGTCTTAAAAATGGTTTCTTCAAGATTGCGATGACCAACAAAGGCGCCGGTATTAATATCAATGGTGCTCATGGCTTCAGTTTGATCGATAATCAGGTAGCCACCCGATTTCAACTCAACCTTGCGGCCAAGGGCTTTCTGAATTTCGTCTTCAACACCATAGAGATCAAAAATCGGCCGCTCGCCGGGGTAATATTCAAGCTGGGAGACTATTTCCGGCAGGTAATCCTCAGCAAATTGCGCCACTCGCTGAAAATTTTCTTTGGAGTCGATACGGATTTTTTCCAAGCCTGGCCGCACCAGGTCGCGCATGGTGCGCATAAACAGCGGCAGGTCTTCGTAAATGACGCTGGGCGCGACATCGCGCTTCATCCGTCGCTCAACCGCCACCCATAAACGTTTTAAAAATTGCACATCGGCGCGCATTTCATCTTCGCCGGCGCCCTCTGCGGCCGTGCGTAGAATATAGCCGTCCCGCAAGTCACCGCTCTCATCAAGAGCTTCTAATTCCAATAAATCGCGCAGACGCTGACGTTCAACGTCGTCATCAATTCGGTGCGAAACGCCAATATGCGCGGCGTTAGGCATATACACCAAATAGCGCGACGACACGGATAAGCGAGTTGTTAAGCGCGCACCCTTGGTGCCCATGGGATCTTTGCTAACCTGCACCGTCAGCAATTGGCCCTCGCGAATTTTAGTGCGAATATCCGCGTGTTCACCGTCGGCGCTATCTAAATTGGCTATATCCGAAGCGTGAATAAAGCCTGTGCGCTCCAAGCCAATGTCAACAAAAGCGGCCTGCATACCCGGCAAAACCCGAACCACTTTACCCTGATAGATATTGCCCGCAATACCCCGAGAGCGACTGCGCTCAATATACACTTCCTGCAACACGCCATTTTCGACCACGGCAACCCGAGTCTCGACCGGCGTGACATTGATCAAAATTTCTTCGCTCATGGCCTTACTCTAACCCGATTCCGGCATTACTCAATAAAACCGCCGTTTCATATAATGGTAGCCCCACCACTCCGGAATAACTGCCAGAGATGTGTTGCACAAACTTTCCCGCAGCCCCCTGTATTCCGTAGGCTCCGGCCTTGTCGTCGGCATCACCGGTAGCGACATAACGATGAATCTGCTCGGCATTTAGATCGCCAAAAGTGACATCGGTCACCGCCAAGCTCAATCGCAGCTGGCCCTTCGCATAGAGCGCAACCGCGGTCATAACCTGATGCGTACGTCCACTCAATCGCGTCAACATTGCCCGAGCCTGCGCCCGATTTTCCGGCTTACCTAAAATATCGCCATCGACAATCACCGACGTGTCAGCGGCGATCACCGGCGCCAGTCCAACGCGATCTACCACCGCCATGGCCTTCTCCCTAGCCATGCGCCGCACATACTGGGCCGCCTCTTCGCCGGCGTGTGGCGTCTCATCAATATCGGCGACAACCACCTCAACGGCAACGCCAATCTGCGCAAGTAATGCCTTCCTGCGCGGTGACTGCGACGCCAGCATCACTATTTCAGACATTTCAGTAGACCGCAAACAAACGCTGCAACCAAGCAATGCTCGGCCGCAAGAACAACCACAAGAAACCGGTACTTATAATGGGTAAAAACACCAGCCAATGCGTTTGGGCAACACCGTTGATATTTTGTGCCCACTGATCGACTAAAATATGGAAAAGTTCCAACAAGGAAATAAACGCAGCCTGTTTACGCAAACTAAACATACGCAAACGCTGGTACGAGACTTGAATAATGTAGGCAATGACGGCCAGCGCAAACGCATTCTGCCCCAACACCACGCCTTGCAAAATATCCAGCACCATACCGCACAGCCAACTGGCAAATACGCCAACCCGCTCCGGCAACGCCAACAGCCAATACACCAAGGTCAATAACAGAAAATCCGGACGGGCCCAAGCCCAATCACCGCTCAGCGGGGAAATACTCAGCAGCAGCGCTGCCAACAAACTTACTACGACAAACCACAGTCCGTGCGCATGCGATTCCACGCGCTACTCCTCCGACTTCTGCTCACTGAAAACCAGTAAGACATTACGACTGCGATCGAGCTGCGCCATGGGCCTCGCCCGCACTTCGGCAAAGGACTGACCGGGGTCAATGGATACGTCGGTAACCTCACCAACCGGATAGCCACCGGGGAAACGGCCGCCCAGACCTGAACTAACCAAAAAGTCGCCGACTTGAATATCGGTGGTAGCCGCGACATGAGTCAAGGTCAACTCGTCTATAAGTCCGGTGCCTTCAGCAATCGCCCGTAAACCATTGCGGCTCACTCGCACCGGCAAGGCGTGGGCGCTATCGGTAATTAATAACACCCGACTCTGCAATAAACCGACTTCTATAATTTGACCGAGCAAGCCGGTCGCATCAATCACAGGCTGACCAACAAAAGCGCCATCACGGCTACCTTTATCTACGACCAGCTGATGACGGTTAGGGTCCGAGGCAACCGCCACCACTTCGGCCACGACAACCGTGTCGTTAAGACGCTCGGCAGAATTCATTAACTCTCGCAACCGCACGTTCTCAGCGCGCAGCTCAATGTATTTTTGCAATTTGGCATTCAGAATTAAGGACTCAGCGCGCAGCCGCTCGTTATCGTCCATTAGCTCACGACGCGTACTGAGCATATCACTAAATTCACTCAGCATTTTACTCGGCACATCAACTACCCAGTAGAATGGCGCAGCAACAAGTGACAATTGAGTGCGCACCGGCGCCATAAAGTCCAGTCGTTGGCCGACCAAAATAAGCGCGAGCGCGATACCACCAAACAGCAGTAAGCGCCCGCCAACCGAGGACTCATTCGAGAATACCGGTTTAATTGCCGCGTCCTCCCTCTACAGGGCGAATCATTATTACTCTGCAGACAATATATCGAGATGGTGCCGATCCATCATTTCCAGCGCCTTGCCACCACCGCGGGCAACACAGGTCAATGGATCTTCGGCAATAATAACTGGCAGTGCGCTTTCATCGGCAATTAACTGATCAATGCCGCGCAACAGCGCACCACCGCCAGTCAGGACAATACCGGTTTCGGCGATATCCGCAGCTAACTCAGGCGGCGACTGCTCCAGCGCGCGTTTAACGCCTTGAATAATCACCTGCAGAGGCTCCTGCAGTGCTTCAAGTATTTCGTCGCTGTTCAAAGTAAAACGACGGGGAATGCCCTCGGCTAGGTTGCGGCCGCGCACATCAATTTCACGCAGCTCACTGCCGGGGTAGGCGCAGCCAATTTCCTGCTTAATTCGTTCGGCCGTCGCATCGCCAATCAAGCTACCGTAAGTGCGGCGCACATGGGTGACAATCGCTTCGTCGAAACGGTCACCACCAACGCGCACTGAGTCGGAATAGACGACGCCGTTCAAAGAAATAATAGCAATTTCAGTGGTACCACCACCAATATCCACCACCATCGAACCCGAGGCTTCACCAACCCGCAGACCAGCACCAATTGCGGCGGCCATAGGCTCTTCGATTAAACGCACTTCACGCGCACCGGCACTGAGTACCGATTCGCGAATCGCACGGCGTTCAACTTGAGTACTTTTGCAGGGTACGCTGACCAACACCCGAGGGCTGGGTCGAATAAAACTATTTTGATGTACCAATTTAATAAAATGCTGCAGCATTTTCTCAGTCACTTGAAAGTCGGCAATAACGCCGTCTTTTAATGGCCGAATGGCGGTGATATTACCGGGCGTCCGTCCCAACATGCGTTTGGCTTCCATACCAACCGCCTCAATGGTTTTCTGACCATTGTGTACGCGAATAGCTACTACCGAAGGCTCATCGAGAACGATGCCCTGACCTCGAACATAAATAAGCGTATTTGCTGTTCCAAGATCGATAGATAAATCGTTGGAGAACATGCCACGAATTCGTTTAAACATTAGTATGTATCACCTTATACGGCCCGTATATTTAGACTAGAGCCAGGCTAAAGAGACTCGAAAGATTGCCACCCGGCAATTTTCGCATGCCCCTGAATTGAAAACTTTGCCACTCTATCAATGGCAGGGATTTAGGGCAAGGCGCAAATATGATAAGTTTACGGGTTTACTGCTGTCTGCCAAGCAACCTCGGTGCCACGCTCAAGCAAAACACCGAAAATACACGCCTGCGCCAGCCTATTAACGACGAATTTAGGTGACCCATGAGTTTAGACCAGAACGAAATTAGCAAACTGGCCAGACTGGCGCGTATCAACGTTGCCGACAGTGAAACCGAAGAGCTCAGTCAACGCATTGGCGATATTTTAGATATGGTCGATGTTATGCAAGCAGTGGACACCAGCAATGTCGTGGCCATGGCCAATCCCCACGACGCTGTTCAGCGCCTACGCGCCGACGAAGTGAGTGAAACCAATCAGCGTGAACACTTCCAAGCTATTGCCCCGCAGACCGAAGACGGCCTGTATTTGGTTCCCCAAGTTATTGAGTGAGCCCCCTGGGCACCCAGCTGCCCACCGCGCGACATCCACATTAAACATATTGCCAAGAGCTACATATATATGCCCAATCACACGGTTGCCGACATCCTCCGCGGACTGGAGGCCAAAACCTTCTCCAGCGAAGAAATTACCCAACAGTATTTAGACGCCATTGTCGCCCACGACCCACGGTATAACAGTTATATCACTGTGACCGCTGACGCCGCCTTAGCGCAGGCCCGCGCCGCCGATCAAGCTCGCCAAAAGGGCAATGGCGGCCTGCTGTGCGGCGTGCCCATCGCCCATAAAGATATTTTTTGCACTGAGGGCGTGCGCACCAGCTGCGCCTCCCAAATGCTCGACAATTTTATCGCCCCGTATAACGCCACGATCGTTAGCAAAATGGCGCAAGCGGGTACCGTTACCTTGGGTAAAACCAATATGGACGAGTTCGCCATGGGCTCATCCAATGAAACCAGTTTTTATGGCAAGGTGCACAACCCTTGGAATACCGACTGCGTCCCCGGCGGCTCGTCTGGTGGTTCAGCGGCAGCGATTGCCGCCGGACTCGCGCCAGCCGCGACCGGCACTGACACCGGCGGTTCCATCCGCCAACCCGCGGCGCTGTGCGGCCTAACCGGCATCAAGCCGACCTATGGCCGCGTGTCTCGCTACGGCATGATCGCCTTCGCCTCTAGCCTCGACCAAGCCGGGCCCATGGCCAAAACCGCCGAAGACAATGCCCTGCTCTTACAGGCGATGGCGGGCTTTGATCCGTTGGACAGCACCAGCATGCAGCTCGCGGTGCCTGACTTTGTCGGCAATCTAAACAAAGATCTTAAAGGCTTAAAAATCGGCGTACCGAAAGAGTATTTCAGCGAAGGCCTTGACCCCGCCATCGGCGCGGCGGTTGAAGCTGCGCTGGACGAGTACCGCAAACTCGGCGCCGAGATCAAAGCCATTAGCCTGCCCCACACCCATCTCGCCGTGCCCTGCTACTATATTATTGCCCCCGCAGAAGCCTCGGCGAACTTGTCCCGTTTCGACGGCGTGCGCTACGGCTTCCGCTGCGAAAACCCTAAAGACCTCGACGACCTTTACACCCGCACCCGCGCCGAAGGTTTCGGTGCCGAGGTTAAACGCCGCATTCTCATCGGCACCTATGCGCTGTCATCGGGTTTTTACGACGCCTACTACCGCAAGGCCCAACAGATTCGCCGCCTGATCAAACAGGACTTCGACGCAGCATTTAAGGAGGTCGACATGATCGCCGGCCCCACCACACCAAACCCTGCTTTTGCACTGGGCGAGAAAGTCAGCGATCCGCTAACCATGTACCTTGAAGACATTTACACCATTGCAGTGAATCTGGCGGGCCTACCTGCTATTTCACTCCCAGTGGGCTTTACCCAAGGCAAACCCATTGGCCTGCAATTGATTGGCCGCGACTTTGACGAGGCGAGCCTACTCGCCGCCGCCCATCAATATCAACAACGCAGCGACTGGCACCGTCAAGCCGCGCCCGGCAGCGTATAAAGGACAGCATTATGGAATGGGAAGTAGTTATTGGCCTGGAAGTACACGTCCAGCTCAACACCAAAACAAAGATTTTCTCCGGCTCCAGCACCGCCTTTGGCGCCGCACCCAACACGCAGGCAAGCGCGGTCGATCTGGCCCTGCCTGGCACCCTGCCGGTACTCAATGAACAGGCACTGAAAAAAGCCATACTATTTGGGCTCGCGATCGATGCAGACATCTGTATGGCCTCCGTATTCGACCGCAAAAACTATTTTTACCCCGACTTGCCTAAGGGCTACCAAACCACGCAAATGGACTTCCCCATTGTTGGCCCTGGCATTGTCACCATCAACCTGGCCGACGGCAGCAGCCGCGATATTCGCGTGCACCATGCCCACCTAGAGGAAGACGCCGGTAAATCCTTGCACGAAGATTACCACGGCATGACGGGTATCGACCTCAATCGCGCTGGCACACCATTAATCGAGATTGTCTCGGAACCCGACATGCGCAGCGCTGAAGAAGCCGTGGCGTACTTACGCAAAATTCACTCTATTGTGACCTATCTTGATATATCCGACGGCGACCTATCGCAAGGTTCCTTGCGCTGCGACGCCAACGTTTCAGTGCGTCCCAAGGGCCAAGCGGAATACGGTACCCGCGCCGAAATTAAAAACATCAACTCCTTCCGCTTTGTTGAGCGGGCGATCAAGGTTGAAGTACAGCGCCAAATTGAATTAATCGAAGACGGCGGCAAGGTTAAGCAGGAAACCCGGCTCTACGACAGCGACAAAAACGAAACCCGGGCCATGCGTAGCAAGGAAGAAGCCAATGACTACCGCTACTTCCCCTGCCCAGATTTACTGCCGGTAGTCATCGAGCAAAGCCTAGTAGACCAGCTCAAAACCACCATGCCCGAGCTGCCCGACGCCAAACGTCAGCGCTTTGAGCAAGCCTATGGCTTGTCGAGCTACAATGCCGCTTTGCTCACCACCGAGCGCGCCACTGCCGATTATTTTGAAGCCGCAGCCGATACGGCAGGCGACGCTAAGCTCGCTGCCAACTGGGTAAACGGTGAACTTTCGGCCGCCCTCAACCGCGACGGCCTCAGCATTGCGCATAGCCCCGTTAGCGCAAGCCAGCTCGGGGGGTTAATCCAGCGCATTGTCGACAACACCATTTCCGGCAAAATTGCCAAGCAGGTCTTTGAGGCGCTGTGGAACGGCGAAGGCGACAGCGCCGATGCCATCATCGACAGCAAGGGCTTAAAACAAGTTTCCGACACTGGCGCCCTGGGCGCAATGGTCGACGACGTACTCGCCGCCAATCCCGACCAGGTTGAACAGTTCCGCGGCGCCGATGAAGGAAAGCGCAAAAAAATGCTGGGCTTCTTTGTTGGTCAAATTATGAAAGCCTCCAAGGGTCAAGCCAACCCCGGCGTGATCAACAAACTTTTAAACGAAAAGTTGGGCAGCTAAGCGCCCCCACAAGCCACTAGGTAATCGATTATGAAAAAAGATAAAGAAAAGGTTCTAGACGAAGTATGGACCGAAGACCGGGTTAGAGAGTTTTTGGCCTCAGAGCCCAAAGCAGGTACCGATGCGGATTTTCACGCCCTGCTCAAAGCCTACCAAAGCATGCGCGCCGACGATTTCGAACTGTTTATTGACATGTTTCTAGAGACCAATCGCAACCTCAATGCCACCAACAAAGCCGGTCGCACCGTACTTAGCTACGCCAAAGAACACCGCAACTCCGGCGAGCACGTTGCCGCCTTAGAGGCCAAGGGCGCAGTTTAAGCCCTCCGCCGAGTAGCCAATAAGCCGTTCTGTGGCTTATTGGCTTAGCACAAAACTAAAACACCATTCTTCTCGCTCGCGGCTAAATTTATCCTGAGTAAGCAACTCAGCAACCGATGTAGCGACCTGATAATTCACATTATCCAGCGCCGCAAAATGCGCTTTGCCACAGAGTATCTTTAGATTTTCTTCCAAGCGCCGTTTATCGGAGTCGTGCGTGGTTTTCGTCTCGCGAATTAAATACAGTTTTTTATCATCTTCAAACACCACCGCCCAATCTGGGTTGTAGTCTCCTACAGGGGTCGGAATGGTAAACCAGCGCGGCAGCTTACAAAAAAACCTTACTTTTTCAGCGCCATCTAAGGCCTGCGCCGTTTGCCACTCAATATGCGAATCGTATTCAATATAATCGTAGGGGGTTTGCACAAACTCGCCGTCGTCGGCATGGCGAACCTGATACACGCGGTCGAAATACGACTCTAACTCCGGCTCATTAAACAACTCCATTTTATAGTGTTCACCCGCCAGTTTTTCATAGCGAATGCCGTCTACCAACAACTCGTCTAAGGCCTTATGAATGTATTTACTGGCCGCCGCAATAAACCCTTGGGGATTACTTTTAAATTCCCCTAAGCGCTCGCAGCGCCGCAATATCGCCAGCAAGGTCGCCCGTGTTAACTCGGTTTGTTCCTGTAGGCAGCCAAGTAGATCTGGCAGTGCGGTATGCGAAGCCACATAGCGGGCTTGCGGTGTTTGAATTTGCCGCTCGGCGCCCACGCCAGCCTCGGTCAAACTGGCTTGGGTATGCGCTATGGTTAAGGTCACCGGTTTTACCGCCGGCATCAATTTTAATTTATGGCTGGCCAGATCGATCAATGCCTGGGTATCAAACGCGATAGCATAGCGGGTCTTTTGGCTTATTTTTTCCCACAGCGCTTTAAAGTCTGGATTCAATTCCACGCGCTTGTTATAGCTAAAAGACGTGCGTTTGCGGGCATCTTGCACCCTGCCTGCAAACATAAAGCTGCGCATTTTATCAATAATGTCATTTTCCAGCCGCTGATAGGCGGCGGGCACGTCCAAGCTAAAATATAGATCATCTGGTTTGAACTTGGCGCTAATATCGCCCTTGTCATCCAAATAGCCCTGCGCCTTTAAGGCCTGCCACAAATGGCGGGACTGCTCTTGACCCAGCGGGTCTTGGTTATTCAGCGTCAGCGACGCAAAGGCAATGGCTGGCACACGGCCAAATTTAAAGCCGCCGCCAATATCCTTCTCCATTTCACCCTGTAAGTTTTTGGCGTATTGCTCAAAGGACTCGCTAGCAATCACGGTGAGGCGATTCACCTTGGGGTCGTGAATTCGATCGCCATTAGCATCTACCGCCAAACGCAGACCGCGACCAAGAGTTTGCCGCCGCTCTTTTTCGCTGCCAAATTCACGCAAGCTACAAAGCTGAAAAACATTGGGATTATCCCAACCCTCTTTTAGCGCAGAGTGGCTAAAAATAAAGCGCAGCGCCTCAGACTCATCCAGCAGGCGCTCTTTGTCGCGCATGATTAGCTCATACACCTCAGCGTCGCTGGCGGTATTACCCGTGGTGTCTTTTAGCTCAACCACCTTGCCCTTTTTCTTCACCTCGGCAAAATAGCCATTATGCACCTGCGCTAGCTCTCGCTTTGGCAGGTGGTTAAATAATGGCGACTGCGCCAGTTCTTGATAAGCGTCTTCAAACCACAGCGCCAACTTGCCCTTTTGCACATTACCTTGGTCGTCGTAGTAACGGTAATTGGCAACCTTGTCGATAAAAAATAGCGACAACACTTTGACGGGCAAACCGAGCTTGTGCAAATTGCGCTCTTTTTTAAAATGCTCTTCTACGGTTTGCCTAATTTGCTCCTTGAGTACCTCGTCGTGAATGCCGTCTTTTTCTTGGCTGGGTTCCAACACCACATTATTGGCAAAGCGCACATACTCTGCACCCGCTTCGGCGTAAATCTCGTCTACCACATAGCCTTCATAACCTTGTCGGCTAGTGTGGTCAGACAAATCGGTGCCCTGCTTTAACTTAACGCTTTTTTCTTTAGTGCCATTAGCGCCATTGTCAAAAATCACCACCGTGGCCGACGGGGTTTTGGCTTTGCCGCTATAGCCAATGTGGCTGAGCTTTATATAGTTTTGGTTAATATTGCTCTCGGCTTGAATAGAGGCCACCGAGATTTGCTTAACCAGCTTTAAATCATAAGCCTTAACCGGCCCCAGCTGGTAAATCACATTGTAGGGGTTTTTATGGGTGGCCGAATAACGCAGTGCCAGCAGCGGCTTGAGCTGATTAATCGCGCGCTGCGCTTTTACGGTTGCGTCTACCGATTGGGGTTCGTCAATAATCAATACTGGCCGCACATCTTGAATAAACTCAATGGGCCTTACTCCAGACATTTTGTCTTGCTCGCGGTGAATCACCGCCAGCTTTTTAATCTCTGCGGCACTTAAGTCCTCATAATTTTCAACGTCGCCGGCGTCCCGCATAAAGGCCTGAATATTAATGACCATAATTTGCAGGGTATTCGCGGTCGCGAACTGCCGCACCTTAGACAGGTCTTTTGAATTGTATACGTAGTGGTCGTAGGGCACATTGCGGTACAAGGTTTTAAAGTGCGACTTCATTAAGCGCAGCGACGACAACACCCCCTCGCGAATTGCTACCGAGGGCACC
>NZ_JBFHDY010000027.1:0-33556 GCF_041584495.1 Zhongshania sp. | reverse complement strand
GGCCGCTTACTTAAAATTATGGATAAGTTTAAAACTAAATCGCATCACGAAACACTTATGGAAGTATTGGACGAATTGTCGCAGTAGTCTTGTTGCATGCACCGGCTGGCTGCGCGCTGAAAACAGGCGCCTGGCCGGTGAGTATTAGGTGCTGAGCTTGTCTTCAGTATTGTCTGTAGCGGTGTCGCCGGGTGATTTTCCTTCCTGCTTAAATTCTAGGTATTTCGTTAAATCCTTGGCGACCATATCGAGACACAGTTTTAAGACCACGGCATCGTCGAGAAAGCCTGCTACCGGGATATAGTCGGGCAAGGCGTCCATTGGCATTAATATATAGAGTAGGGCTGTGCTTATTGAGCCCAGTGACCACCACGGCACCGCCCGATAGTCGCCCTTTACGTAATCTTGAACCAAATTAAACAGTATTTTTACTTGGCTGACATACGGGGCGAGTGACGCGTTGTTGGCCACCCTGTTGAGAATACCTTGGCGATTGCTGAGGGTCTTTTGAAGGGTGGCGTCGTCGAGTTCGGCGGCACCTTCGTCGAGCACGTGCTTGGCGCGCTTTTTAGAGAAAAACAACATAGCGACACTCACATTAAAGATGATGTCGCTGATATTACGGCTTATAGGCAGTAGCGCAAACCCCTCATTTTAAAGAGGGGGATTTGGCAGTCTATTGTACAAAACGCTGAACGAGATCGCGCTTAAGGACTTTACCGGTGGCATTGCGCGGCAATTCTTCTTTCACAAACCACACATGGCTCGGTTGCTTAAAGGCCGCGAGCTTATCCGCCATATAGTTTTTGACTTCAGTTTCGCTAAGGGTGGCACCATCGCGAACACGGATGACGGCGCCGGGCGTTTCACCCAAACGTTCATCGGGCACTGTAATAATCGCGCTGTCGGCAATCGCTGCGTGCTGGCTGAGGCAGGCTTCTATTTCTGCAGGGTAGATATTTTCACCGCCGCGAATAATGAGGTCTTTGGCGCGATCGACCAAAAACACGAAGTTTTCATCATCGAGATAGCCGATGTCGCCAGTAGCCATCCAACCATGTGCAAAATTTTCGGCGGAGGCTTCTGGTTTGTTCCAGTAGGCAGTGATATTACAGGCTGATTTCAGCCAAATTTCGCCTACTTCACCTTTGGGGAGAATGGCGCCCTCGGGGCATCTGGTTTGCCATTCGACTAGCGGTGATAGCGTGCCGGCACTTTTGGGCTTATAGAAATACGCATCACCGGTGCAGCTGGCGCAAATTGCGTTGGTTTCGGTCATGCCGTAACCAGTGCCAACGTAGGCGTCGCCGAGGTTTTCGCTAATTGTGCTTTTAAAGCTCGGTGGGCAGGCCGTGCCGCCGCCGCCAATAGAGAACAAACTGGTGGTATCGGTCGTCTTGAACTTGGGATGGCGCAATAAATCCACGACCATGGACGGCACGGCGCTAAAGATGGTGACACGCTCCTTTTCGATCAAGGCGAGCGCGTCTTCCGCAGACCATTTGTACATCATGACGGTTTTACGACCAGCGCGTAGATTGAGTAAGAAGGCCGCGTAACAACCGGAAACATGGAAGAGGGGTACGCTGAGTAAGGTACAGGGCGCAAAGCCGGTACTGAACATTTTGCGAATGGCCTCTGGGTTGGCCATGGCCGAGCAGGTGCCGTGAAATTCAAAGCTGAAGATGGCTTGGCAGATGTTACCGTGGCTAGACACTGCACCCTTGGGCCGACCGGTCGTGCCAGAGGTGTACATAATCTGCGCAATGTCGTCGCTCTCGCAATCCACTTCCGGCATTGTCGCGCCGAGATGGGCGTTAATAATAGCGTCGAAGCTCAAGCATTCTGCCGAGCCGGTGGCGCCAACCAATATAACTTGGCAAGCAAGTTCGCTGGGTGCTGTGGTAATTGTGTCATAGCGTGCTTGGTCGCAAACCACCCATTTGGCCATGGAGTCACCGAGGCCATAAGCCAATTCGTCGGCGCTGCCCCAGGAGTTCAATGGCACGACCACCGCGCCGATACTGACAATTGCGTAGTAGGCAATCATCCACTCGGGGTTGTTTCTCATCGCAATAGCAATGCGGTCGCCTTTATGGATATTGAGTTCGGAAACTAAGTAGTGGGCCAATGCGTCGGCGCGGGCGAAAAAATCATCGAAGCTCAGGCGTTGATCCTGATAAACCAAAAACTCCTGGGCGCCAAATCTACGGCCGGGCTCAAGTAGCGCGCGCAGGGTGTTTGGCGCATTTTTATAGAATCGTAGCTCGGTATCACCGCATTGCCGAGTTTCTATTTCAAAGGGGGCGCCGGGCTGGCAAAGCTGTTCGGTGGCGGTGTGTAGGCGTGCGGCAATATCATTCATCTTTAATCACTTATTCGTTTGGTTTACGGCTTTGGCTCAAACATATTGTGCGTAAATGTCAGGGTAGCAGGGATTGGCGCATTTACGGTTTCCATGATTCGCGCGTATTCGGTGTGGCAGATCTTCCATAATCCATCTTCAATACGGTAGTGGTCGGTGTAAATAGCGGTACCAAAGAGCATCCAGTTTTGTTCTTTATTGAATACGAGGTCTTGCAAATACCAGATTCCCTTGGCGTTAGTGGGGCTCTCCAGCTCAATTTCGGGGTGATGACAATTATGCATGGTCAGTACCGACGGCGAGCCCATGTGGCCGCGTAAACCACTGATGAGTTCGTCGCGGTTATCGAAGCTGTATTTACCGTCATCGTATCGCGCGGTGCAATCGGCCGTCAGGGTACTGGCGAGTAGATCCCAGTCGTGGGTGTCGACTGCGCGTAAGTAGGTATATTTGAGTTTTTTGATTTGCTCAATTGCAAGTAGCGCTTCTAGGCCGGATTGACTCATTGTTATTGTCCATCTCTGTTCAGGTATTAGACGCCCATATTAGGGTTAGTAGGCAGGTCTGGGCATGATCCAAATGGATGAATAGGGTCATTAGTAAATAAGTGAACCTGCCTTTGCCGTTTTTGGTAAGCTGAGCACCGAATTTTTTAAGAGGAGTTGCACTGGTGCGTATCATTACTGCGAATACCAATGGTATTCGATCAGCAGGCCGCAAAGGCTTTTTTGAATGGCTGGCTAAGCAAGATGCGGATGTTGTCTGTATTCAGGAAACCAAGGCGCAGCGCGATCAGCTAGAAGATCCCTTGTACCACCCCGAAGGCTATACCACCATTTACTGCGATGCGATCAAAAAAGGCTATAGCGGTACTGCTATGTACTGCAAAAAGCCACCGAATAAAGTGACGACGGCGTTGGGCTGGGACCCACTAGACAGCGAAGGGCGCTATATTCGCGCTGATTACGATAATATTAGCGTTGTTTCCATGTATCTGCCCTCGGGCTCTAGCGGCGAGGAAGCGCAGGCCCGCAAAGATATTTTCCTTGATAAAATCTACCCTCATTTTCTTGAGCTCAAGGCCAGCGGTCGGGAGCTCGTAATTTGCGCGGATTGGAATATTTGTCACAAAGAAATTGATTTAAAGAACTGGAAGGCGAATCAAAAGAACTCGGGGTTTTTACCTCATGAGCGCGCCTGGCTGGATAAAGTCTATGAGGAGGGCGGTTTTGTTGATGCCTTTCGTGAGATTAATCAAGAGCCGGTGTATACCTGGTGGTCGAATCGTGGCCAAGCTTATGCCAATAATGTGGGGTGGCGGCTAGACTATCATGTTATTACGCCGGGATTAGTACCCACGATTAAGGCAGCAGACGTCTATACTGACGAGCGTTTCTCAGATCATGCGCCCTTTACCATGGACTACGATTACTCGC
Organism: Zhongshania sp.; assembly: GCF_041584495.1. GTDB lineage: Bacteria > Pseudomonadota > Gammaproteobacteria > Pseudomonadales > Spongiibacteraceae > Spongiibacter. The sequence continues at coordinate 29,755 of NZ_JBFHDY010000027.1, read as the reverse complement.
TTTGAAGTTTGGCCTTGTGTACTATGGCAGGCGTATTTTCAGTACTACAGGCGCGTTGTCTGTAGTGTTATTTTTAGCAATTGTTTGATTGAGAAGGACGTGTAATGAGTTTTTTCATCTCCCAAGCCCATGCCCAGGCTGGCGGCGCCGCAGGCGCTCCGCCAGGTGGCGACTTATTTCAGATTGGCTTCCTAGTATTAATGTTTGCGTTGTTTTACTTTATTGCTATTCGTCCGCAGCGCAAGCGCCAGAAAGAACATGCCGCTATGGTTGCGGCACTGGCCAAAGGTGATGAAGTTGTGACCACCAGTGGTATTTTGGGCAAGGTCACTAAAATTGACGACAGTTACGTGGCATTGAGTGTCACCGACAATGTTGAATTGAAATTTCAACGCTCATCAATTCACGCCGTTTTGCCTAAAGGCACTCTAAAAGCAATTTAAACATTGCCCGCGCTCTGCAATCGCAGGGCGCTTTTCTTTACAGGTGACAATATGCCTGATGAATCACCTTGCAATACCGCACGGCCAGATTTTGTAAGCGCGATCAATCCACCTCGTCAGCACCTTGCCCAGCTGCCCACGCCGCTGCAATTCCTAAGCCGCCTCAGTGAGCGGTACAGTGGGCCGCGCATTTGGGTGAAGCGCGATGATCTAAGCGGCAGTGTGCTATCCGGCAACAAAATCCGTAAATTGGAATTTAATTTTGCCCAAGCACTTGCCGAAGGCTGTGACACGGTTATTACATGCGGTGGCATACAATCGAATCACTGCCGGGCAACGGCCTTACTCTGCGCTCAATTAGGGCTTAAATGCCATTTATTGTTGCGTGGCCATCGAGCCGATAGCGCCGACGGCAATTTATTGCTAGATCAATTAGCGGGCGCTGAGATTTCTTATTATCCGCCAGCGCAATTTCAGCGTGAACTTGAACCCTTGCTACTCGCCTGCCAAAAAGCTTATGCGAGTCGTGGTCGTAAAGCCTTTATTATTCCCACTGGCGCCTCAGATGCCATTGGCGTGTGGGGCTATGTGCAGGCCTGTGCAGAGTTACAGGATGACTTTCAGCGGCACGGTATCGATCCAAAACATATTATTTGTGCAACAGGCTCGGGTGGTACCCAAGCCGGATTGACTGCTGGAGTGGCGGCTTACGGTATTGATGCCCAAGTATGGGGTGTGAATGTTTGTGACGACGAGGCGTGGTTTGTCAATAAAGTGAACAGCGACCTGCAGAATTGGGCGCGTCGCTACCAAACTGGCATAGACCTTGATTGCTTGTCGGTAAAGGTGATTGACGGCTATGTCGGTCCGGGTTACGCCCAGGCCGACGATGAGATTTTTCGCTGTATTGCCGATGCAGCCGCCACTGAGGGTTTGGTCCTCGACCCGGTCTATACCGGTAAGGCCTTTTTCGGCATGTTAGATCAACTGCAAAAAGGTCGCTTTGGAAACAGCGGTGATATTGTATTTATTCATACGGGCGGGGTTTACGGCTTGTTTCCCCAGCGCAGCCACTTTAAGTTTTTAAATACCTGAGCGCCAATAGCTGACAAACAGCAACAAACATAAGGGATATAAATGGAGCAAATAAGCGGATTTGTCGGTGTTATCAACGGCATCGTTTGGGGGCCGCTGATGCTGGTACTCATTTTAGGCACGGGCGCCTATTTGATGGTGGGCCTGCGGCTGATGCCAATACGGCAAATTGGGCCGGCATTTAAATTAATGCTGGCAGGGCGTAAAAGTGGGCCAGGGGAAGGGGAGATAAGCCCTTTCCAGGCCTTAATGACCTCACTTTCGGCGACCATTGGCACGGGTAATATTGCGGGGGTGGCGACGGCAATTGCCTTAGGTGGGCCCGGCGCATTGTTCTGGATGTGGTGTACGGCGCTAGTGGGGATGGCCACCAAATACGCTGAGGCAGTCTGCGCCGTGCATTATCGGGAGCAGGACAGCGAAGGTAATTTTAGCGGCGGGCCAATGTACTACATTAAAAATGGCCTTGGTAAGCGCTGGCAGTGGTTGGCAACGTGTTTTGCCGTGTTCGGTGCTATTGCCGGTTTTGGCATAGGCAACACCGTGCAGGCAAACTCGGTCGCTGACGCGATGAACGGTGCCTTCGGCGTGCCCGTGTGGATCAGCGCTCTAATTATGTTTGTTGGCGTGGGGCTGGTGATATTAGGTGGCGTGAAACGGATTGCGAGCGTGGCCGGCTATTTAGTGCCATTTATGGCAATTGCCTATATGGCGGTTGGAATACTGGCGTTGTTAATGAATTTTTCGGCCTTGCCGGGGGTGCTCGAGTTAATATTTTACTCGGCATTTAATGGCACTGCTGCGGTGGGCGGTTTTGCGGGTGCGGGCATTGTGGCGGCAATTCGTTTTGGTGTGGCTCGCGGTGTTTTTTCAAACGAAGCGGGACTCGGTAGCGCACCAATAGCCCACGCGGCGGCAAAGACCAATAATTCGGTGCGCCAGGGCATGATCGCAATGCTCGGCACATTTATCGACACTATTTTGGTGTGTTCAGTGACCGGTTTTGTGATTTTACTGTCGGGGGAGTGGCAAACGGGGGGAACCGGCGCGGCCTTGTCTGCAAGTTCATTTGAATCCTTGATACCCGGCGGCCACTATATTGTCGCGGTCGGTTTGGCCATTTTTGCGTTTACCACGATGTTGGGCTGGTCCTATTACGGTGAGCGCTGTGTTGTTTACTTTTTTGGCGAAAAAGGCGTTAAGCCGTTTAGAATCGCGTGGGTTTTAGCAATTCCAATGGGTGCAATGGCAAATCTCGGCTTTATTTGGCTGCTGGCCGATACCCTTAACGCCTTAATGGCCATTCCAAATCTAATCGCATTGTTATTGCTGAGCCCGGTGGTGTTCCGTCTTACTAAAGAGCGTTTGCCGAGCATTCTTGCGCAATAGGTGTGTTGCGCTCAATGTTTAGTTGCACCGGGCGCTATACTGGTGCAGTTTGAATTTAGCTCAACGATAAAAGCGGCTGACGCGCTCAGTGATTCGCGTAAACAGCTCATAGCTAATCGTGCCGCAGTGTTTGCCGATGTCAGTGGCGGGGAGCCCATCGCCCCACAGGCATACTTCGTCGCCTATGGCCGTGGTAGGTAAGTGGCTTACATCAATTGTCATTAAGTCCATAGATACCCGACCGGCCACGCTTGCACGTTGACCGTTGACGAGAACCGGGGTGCCGTCAGGCGCGTTGCGGGGGTAGCCATCGGCATAACCTGCGGCCACGGTCGCGATTTTTGCCGCTGTTTTTGCGCGCCAGCGGCGGTTGTAGCCTACGCCTTCCCCTTCAGCGACGTCGCGTACAGCAATGACTCTGGCTTTAAAATTCATAACGGGTCTTAAGGCCTGCTCACCGGATAAGCGCTGTGTGGGGTCGTCACCGTAGAGCATAATGCCGGGCCGAACCCAGTCCTGATGCGTGTCTGGGTGGGCAATAATCGCCGCTGAATTGGCCATACTAATCGGATACTCTCCCAAGCTATTGCTTAGCGTCAGCAGTTTTTGGCTTTGCTGCTGACTTAGGCTTGGATCAATATCTTCGGCGTCACTGAAATGGCTCATGTGCTGAACAGTGCTGACATGGGCTGTGGCGCAGAGCAATTTGTGCGCTTCATTGAACTCTGTGGCCGACATACCTACGCGGTTCATGCCAATATTGAGCTTCAGCCACACCGCAATTGGTCTTGGCAGTGGGGTGTGGGCGAGGCGCTTGGCGGTGGCAAGATCATGCACCACGACATCCAGATTAAGGGTGGCGCATTCAAGCAAAATGTCTGAATCGAGCAGGGTGCCGAGCAGGAGAATGCGGGCTTGCGGATTCGCTGCGCGTAATCGCCTTGCTTCACAGGCTCGCGCCACTGCAAAACCATTGACGGTGTTCTTTAATTGTTCGGCTACCCAGTTAGTGCCATGGCCATAGCCATTGGCTTTAACCATGGCTAGAATGGCGGCTTTGGGGGCGAGCTGACGCACGATGCTGGCATTGTGACGAAGCGCCTCGCTACTGAGTTCTATCCATGTTGTGCTATGCATAAGTACCGACTCAAAACTTTGCTGAATTTTAGCGGGCTTAGCTTGCAGTTAATAGCGCGCCAGTGCGTACTGGGTGTTTTTTTACTGAGCGCCAGTTATTTGAGTGCCGACTGCCAGCGGAGTGTTTTCCCTACAAGTGCATCGCCGGAATTGCTTGTCGGCGCCGATCTTATTGCTGAATTACTTGCCGCAGAAAAGAGTGCCGCAGGTCTTTGTCCGGTGCACGCCCAAGATCTAGCGCAGCTGTATTTTTGGGGTAGTCCCAGTGTTAATGCCAATTTAGTCCGTTCGTATGGTTACGCGTTAAAGAGCCGTACGGCCGAGCGCTGGGGATATGATTTGCGCTTATTGCATAGCGCCTTTGTGCTCGCGGATTTTGATCAGTCCTTTAGCCCAGAAGAAGCACTGCGACACTTTCAGCGTGAAATAGACAGCGGTGTCGCTCTGCGCAGAGATAAAGCTTTGGCGGTGCTTAATCAATTGTCGAGTTTATTGCCGTATTCTACAATCGGGGCTGTGGGTGTCTTTAAAGACCGTGATTTTCGCCAGCCCTATGCCGAAGTCGATGGTGTGGTGATATTGGCGCAGCGTGAAAATCACCAGCGGGTGTTAGTGAGTGATGCCCAAGGCATGCCGCAACTGGCTTGGATGCCAGTGGGCGGGGGGGATCAGGTTCCGCGCGTACAAGATGCCATCGACGGCTTATATGTGCAGCGCCGCCCGACCCTTGGCGCTACTGGCGTTGAGGATAGCCGTCAACAAGTTTGGCGGGCGCCCCAATCTGCGCCGAGCACGGGAGTGCTGCTTAGCCGTTTTCGGCAGCGAGATGGCAGTTTATTTGAGTCTCGCTGCACGGCAAGTCAATTAAGTGGGCAGTGGTTGATTTCGGCTGCCCATTGTTTGTTCGCCCCGGATGGCTCTCGGCAAATACTGAGATTGCGCTATATTGCGTCTCCCTTCGCGTTGGCGAATTCAATTGCAGTGAGTCGTGTTTGGGTGCATCGAGAACACGACTCAGGCGATCAAACCACGGGAAACGTGGCGAGCTACAGTGGTTCGGATATCGCCTTGTTTAAGTTGGCTCAGCCCTTACCGATCAATAAACGACCCATTTTGGCCGCGCCGCTCGCAAATAATCCGGTGAATTGGGTAGACAGTTTTGCCTACCCAAGCGACAAGGCCCGCCATAGCCTGTGGTTTTCACGCTGCCGCGCTAGCTTATGGCAGCGCGGAGAGCAGCCTTTAAGTGATATATACAGCTTGGATTGCTTTAGTCATGAAGGTCAAAGCGGCGCAGCGGTATTGCAAACGATTTCCGGAACCCCCCATATCATCGGGGTTTTATCGTCTAGGATTTACAATGAAAAAATAAATAAGCCGATATTCGTAGCCTTAAATGCTGGGCTTATCGCCGATATTGGCCGAGTAATAGCGGATGAAGCCGAGATACCTGTACATTTCCACGCTTATAACGCCGCGACGATACTCGCGGACGTGACGCCGGAATTGTTGCCTTAACCGAGGCTTCTTGTATAGTGAACCTATCGCCCTTAGAAATACGTTTATGTCCAAAGGTCTAGAGAACAAGCTTGTTGTTGCAATCTCATCCAGAGCACTATTTGATCTGGATGAAAGCCATTGTGTTTATGAGGCCGAAGGTTTGGCCGCTTACCAGAAATACCAAATTGATCACGAAGACGAGGTGCTTGCACCAGGTGAGGCTTTTGGTATTGTCGAACGCTTACTGCAACTAAATGATTACTTGGATGACGCAAAAGTCGAGGTTATCCTGCTGTCCCGCAACTCAGCGGATACCGGCCTACGGGTGTTTAATTCGATTAAACATTACGGCCTTAATATTAGCCGGGCAGCGTTTAGCGGCGGTGAAAGTCCCTACCGTTATGTATCTGCCTTTGGTTGCCATTTGTTTTTATCGACAAATGCGGAAGATGTTCGTCGTGCGCTGGACAGCGGCGTGGCGGCGGCGACGTTGTTGCCGCGCTCTAAAAAGGCGAGCCAACAAAGCAAGCGTGAATTGCGCTTTGCCTTTGATGGTGACGCGGTCATTTTCTCCGACGAAGCCGAGCAAGTCTTTAAGCGCGACGGACTCGATGCCTTTACCGCTAGTGAGGTTGCCGCGGCGAACACGCCGTTAAGTGGCGGGCCGTTTAAAGCTTTCCTTGCGGCGCTAAATACGCTGCAATCGGAGTTTCCAGACAATGCACCGCCAATACGAATAGCGTTGGTTACTGCGCGATCTGCGCCAGCTCATGAGCGGGTCATTCGAACCTTGCGTGAATGGAATATTCGTATTGATGAGTCTTTGTTTCTAGGGGGCTTGGAAAAAGGTGAGTTCTTGGCTGCCTACGGTGCAGACGTGTTTTTTGACGATCAACCGGTGCATTGTGAATCGGCTAAAGAGCATGTGTCGACGGGGCATGTGCCTCATGGCATCGCCAATATAATTGATAATTAGTGCGGTTAGCGCGCAATAATAAAAATCGAGTTAGCTCATTTCAGATTGTGGTGTTTTAGGGGGTTTACCTTATGAAGTTGCAACAGCTGCGATATATCTGGGAAGTTGCGCATCATGAAATGAATGTGTCGGCAACTGCGCAAAGCTTGTTTACCTCGCAGCCGGGAATTAGCAAACAAATCCGGATGTTGGAAGATGAACTGGGTGTGGAGGTGTTCGCCCGCAATGGCAAGCATTTAACCCGTATTACCCCCGCAGGGGAGGCGATTTTGAAAACCGCCGGTGAGATTCTCTATAAAACCGAAAGCATAAAGCATATCGCTCAAGAGTTTAAAAACCCCAAAAAAGGCGGTTTATCCATCGCCACCACCCATACGCAGGCGCGCTACGCGCTGCCTAAGGTGATAAAAACCTTTATTGAACGCTACCCAGAGGTTTCCCTGCATATGCATCAGGGTACACCGATGCAAATATCCGAACTCGCTGCCAATTTTGGCGTCGATTTTGCCATTGCTACCGAGGCTCTTGAGCTGTTTAGTGACCTCATTATGATGCCTTGTTATCGCTGGAATAGAACAATTCTGGTACCTAAAGAGCACCCACTAGCAGCCTTGAAAACCCTGCGCATCGAAGACGTCGCGCTCCACCCAATCGTCACCTATGTATTCGGCTTTACTGGACGTTCCAAACTAGACGAGGCTTTTTTAAACAAAGGCCTCGAGCCGCGGGTGGTGTTTACTGCGACAGACGCCGATGTAATTAAGACCTATGTGCGTCTCGGCCTGGGCATCGGCATTGTTGCTGAAATGGCCTACGACCCCGTAACGGACACTGATCTCGTTGCGCTGGATGCCAGTCATTTATTCGAGCCCAGTGTTACCAAGGTTGGCTTCCGCCGCGGCACCTATATGCGCAAATTTATGTATGACTTTGTCGAGTTGTTCGCGCCGCATTTAACCCCAGACTTAGTCGATAAGGCCTATCAATGCCATACCAAAATGGAGTTGGATGAGTTGTTTGCGGATATTGAGTTGCCAATGTATTGACGGGTGCGCGCTATGCTTGACGGGAGACGGAAGACGCTAAATCAAAAGCGAGCCCTCGCATTCGAATGGCGGAGTGCCGTAGTGAATTTTAGTCATGCTTGTGAATATAAGCACCGAAATAAGCGCAGCGCATGCAGTTAAGCGTCTTCCATCTCCCGTCAAGCATCCTGCGAGTTTGTTGCTTTATTAAGCCCAAGCCGTTAGATTGACGCGGTTTTTATTGCGCCCAGCGCATCTATTCATTTTCTTAGGAGTATTTTTGTGGAAATTGCGTGTCTTGACCTTGAAGGGGTATTGATCCCTGAAATCTGGATCGATTTTGCCGAGCGCACCGGTATTGAGGCCTTGAAGGCAACCACCCGTGATATTCCTGACTACGATGTGCTAATGCAGCAACGCCTGCGTTTACTCGAAGAGAACGGTTTAGGTTTGCCTGATATTCAGGCAGTGATTGCTGATATGGCACCAATGGAAGGCGCGCGGGAGTTTTTGGACTGGCTGCGGGAGCGGTTTCAGGTGGTAATTCTATCCGATACCTTTTATGAGTTTGCAGCCCCGTTAATGAAACAGTTGGGCTGGCCGACGCTGCTGTGCCATAAATTAGAAACAGATAGTTTGGGTAAGGTGGTGGATTACAAAATCCGTCAGGTTAACCCCAAGCGTCAGGCGGTATTGGCATTAAAGACCTTGTATTACCGCGTTATTGCCGCAGGTGATTCATACAATGACACCACAATGTTGGCTGAAGCCGATGCCGGTATCTTGTTTATGGCCCCGCCAAATGTGATTAAAGAGTTTCCGCAATTTCCTGCGGTATATGATTACGAGGCCCTTAAGCTTGAGTTTATTAAGGCCTCCAATCGCAATCTGAGCCTTTAAGGTAAAGGCTAAACGCCGGTATTAAGACTTAATTAAGGTCAGTAAGTGCGTCGAGTAGCTTGCTGATCTTGGTTTCAGTTTCAATATACTCTTCTTCCAGTACCGAGTCGGCAACAATGCCGCCACCCGCCCAGCCCCTGATTTTTTCTTGATTGCAGACGAAACTGCGAATCGCAATATTGCTGTCCAGCTTGCCCCTTGGTCCTAGGTAAAAAATACTCCCGCAATACAGTGAGCGGCGGTGGGGCTCAATCTCGCGAATGATCTCCATGGCGCGTTGTTTGGGTGCGCCGGTAATAGAGCCACCGGGAAAACAGTCGAGCAGGGCGCTAAATTCACTGCGATCATCGCGGAGATGCCCAGTTACCGTGCTCACGAGGTGATGTACGGTTCGGAAACTTTGCAGCTCGCAAAGGGCTTCGGTAATCACCGTTTCTATTTTGCAGCTCTTGCTAAAATCATTGCGCAATAAATCGACAATCATGATGTTCTCTGCGCGATTTTTGGCGCTGCCCTGTAAAGTCTTCCCCAGTAGCCGGTCTTCATCGGGGTCATCGCTGCGCGCAGCAGTGCCTTTAATTGGCTGGGTTTGCAGGTGACGATCATGCGCCGCCAATAGGCGCTCGGGCGACAGGCATAGAAATTGGCTGTTGCCAAAGTCCATATAGGCAGAAAATGGCGCGGCAGCAACCTCGCGCAGGCGCAAATAGGCCGACCACGGGTCGCCTTTGAAGTCAGCGCAAAATTCCCGGGTTAAATTGATTTGGTAGCAATCACCGGTGTCGATATAAGCTTTGATTTTGTGAAACGCCTCGGCGTAGCTGTCGGGGTTCAGTGAGCTTTGAAAGGCACTGGTCAATCTGAATTTACCGGCGCGGGTCTCGGGAGCTGCCTTACGCAAAAGTCCCTCAAGTTCACTGACTCGGGATTTGCTCAAATGAGCTTGAGCGACCAGCTCGCAGCGCTGGAGTTCGTGGTCGACAATAACAGTCCAAGGGTAGATTCCGATATGGGCGAGTGGGATATCGTCCGTTTGGCCACCGAGCTGAGCTTGGAACTGTTCGCCAAAGTCGTAGCTTAAATAACCGACGGCGCCGCCGCTAAAGGGGACGTCTGGGGCGTCGAGGTAGGCTTGATTAATGTGATTTAAGCGACTCTCTACCTTAATGTTGAATGTATTAATATCGCCATAATCTATTGTATTTATTGATATAACATCTTCAGGTGCGGCGCAAATAATGTCCCAGCGTCCGCGCTCGTTATATTCGGTAGCACTGTCTAAATAAACTGGCAGCGGAAGATGCTTCACTGCGGCAAAATAGCGGCTGGAATCGCGGTGGTAGGGTAGGGGTACGCGGCAAAGGCTAGCCATGGAGTGTTGCTCAGAAGTAATACAAGACTGCGGATGATGATCAATTTTACGTGCTATGAGCCTGAAAAATCTAGTGTTTTATCAATGCGCTAAGGGGGGGTGGTGGGGTCGTCTAGATTGACAGAGAGGCCTGTTACCAGTACTGTTAGCCGCCGCTTTGAGAAATACCAAGCCGTCGATGCACCACACAGAACGGTTAGTTCTCATTAAATATCCGCACTTCAAATATGCCAGCAGGCGTAAATCCCCAGTTTCTGGAGTCCAGAAACAAAAAAGGGAGCGCGCATGCGGTATGTTCGCGGGTTACCATTTAAATGTAGCTGGAACTGACAGGCATGACAAAAATAGCAAAACTCACTCCCTCATTAGAAAACCCCTTTGAGCAGAAATCTGAGCTTGAATTCACTGTTCCCGGGCAAATCGACTACGACCCCGGCCTTTACGAAGCGGCGTTAAAAGCAGGCTATGAGCTGCAGCGGCGTCCCCGCAAAATGGCGGGTGTAAAGGGTTTTCAAAAGCAGCATGAAAAGAAGCGGATGTCGATCTGGGAACGAATTGATGTCTTAGCCGATGCCGGTACCGAACCGAAGATTCTTTACCAAAACTGGGGTAAAAACCTCGATGGCGCCTCCCTAGTCACCGCTGTACTGAAAGTGAATGGCCGCGACGTGGCTATTTACGGCCATGATTTCACTGTACGTGCGGGCTCTATGGATGCCACCAATGGCACCAAATTGGCCAATTTATTCCGCCTCGCGGGTAAATTAGGCATTCCGCTGGTTGGCATGAACGACTCCGCAGGTGCTTATATTCCGGCCGGGGTCGGCGGTCTAGACGGTTACGCTGAAGCCTTTACTGCGCTGCGCAAGATCAATGGCGTTGTGCCCTCGATCATGTGTATGTTCGGTTATAACGCGGGTGGCGGTTCTTATTTGCCCCGTCAGGGCTCCTTTGTTATTCAGCCTAATGACACTTTCTTTGGTTTAACTGGTCCAGGCGTTGTTAAATCGGTCTTGGGTGAAGACGTTACTGCTGATGAACTGGGCGGACCAAGCGTTCACTCTAAATCTGGCGTAACCGACTTTGTTGTGCCGGACGAAGTTGCCGCACTGCGCAAAGTGAAAGAATTGCTAAATTACCTGCCGAGCAATAGCAGCGAAGCACCGGCCTTTCAGCCGACGTCTGATCCGATTACCCGCAAGACATGGGATATCGACCTGCTGTTAAAGAAAGCATTCAATAGCCCCACCGGTTTTAACACACCGTTTGATATCAGTATTATCATTCAGCAGATGTGTGACCACGGCGATTTCTTTGAAATCCAGCCGGAGCGGGCGCGCAACACCGTCTGCGCATTGGGTCGCATGGGTGGCAATGTGGTTGGCTTTGTTGCCAATAACTCAGCAGTGGCCTCCGGTCAGATAGATATCGACGCGGCATACAAAAACGCGCGCTTTATCCGCTTCTGCAATGTATACAATATCCCAGTGATCTTCATGGAAGACACCACCGGCTTCCTGCCTGGTAAAGAGCAAGAGGCGGGCGGTATTGTGCAAGCGGGCCGCGCCATGCTCGACGCGATTATTGATTTGCGCACTCCGCGCTTTTTGATGATTGTGCGCAACGCCTTCGGCGGTGCCTACGCTGCCTTTAACAACTACCCAACAGGTGCCGACTTTGTCTGCGCACTGCCGACCACCCGCTTAGCGGTAATGGGACCGGCCGGTGTTGAGTACGTTTACAAAGATGAAGTTCGCAAAATTCGCGGCTCGCTTAAAGCTAAGATTGCCGAGGCGACAGCCCAGAATGTTAAAGCTGGAATGGCTGAGGCTGAAGCGGCAAGCGCGGCGAAAGAAGCGGTTGGCGCCTGGCAGAAGCAGGAAGAGCTGCTACTGACCCAGCGTTATGAACGCGAGCTGATGAATCCAAATGAAGCACTAAGCCTGGGATCCATATCCCAGATCGTCATGCCCTCAGACCTGCGCAAGGTACTGGGTGAGCAACTGGAACTGCACCTCAAGGCCTACAAACCTGAGCCAATGGGTGGTGTGCAGCGGGAGTTCCATTAATCCCCCGTTGCGTGCAACGGTTTCTTAATCCATTGAATTAGACGATTCGCTAACGAGGTTATTCAACGTGCAAGCAAGTAACAATTATTATTTGAACAATCCCATGGTCCATAAAGACCGGAAACTGGCCAAGTCAAAATCAGAATGGGTGAGAGCATTCGCCTGTAATGATATGAAACCATTGATTATTTGCCGTGGCCCAATCCGCAAGGAAGCCATGGATGTATTCGATGAAATGGGCATCACGCACTACGGTATATTGCTCTCTGAAAAAGATTCCATTACCTATACCAATGCCTTAGCCCCGGAGCTGCGCACCCTAACAGACCCAGATCGGGTTCACCGGGTGCCAGATTACAGTGGCGCCACTAAAGAAGAGCGTCAAAAGCGCATTCAGCAGATTATCCGCATTGCCTACGACAATGGCTATAACTCCATTTTTGCGGGTTATGGTTTTATGTCAGAAGACGCTGAAATGGTTGAGTCCATGGAGAAGGCGGGGCTGAACTTTATTGGGCCTTGCTCCTTTACCCAGAAATCTGCGGGCATGAAGGACCAGGCCAAGCGCACCGCGCTGGAAACCGGTGTATCGGTGACTCCTGGCGTGAATAACGCCACTAGCTTGGCCTTGTTCGCTAAGTACGGCAAAGATGGCTTAGAAAAGTGTGCTACAGACCACAAGCTTGACGTTGACTTTAGTGCGTGTAAGGACGTGGAAGAGCAGGCCTTGGCACTGTTGGCGGCCTCATACGAAGCCAATATCGATATCATCAATGCCGCTGATATCGGTGCCGCGCTGCAAGTTGAAGCCAAGCGTATGCTGATGGAAAAGCCCAATAATCGCTTCCGCTTAAAAGCGATAGCCGGTGGTGGTGGTAAAGGTCAGCGCATTTTGCAGTCGGCCAATTCGTATGAAGGCGAGACCCTCGAAGAGAAAGTCGAAAAAGCGGCTGCTAATGTGCCTTCACTGGTGTTGGAGTGCTTAGTCGAATTAAAAACCAATGGCGTTGGCGACAACAAGAACGTCTTGATTGAAATGAACATCGACACCACTCGCCACCAGGAAATTCAGGTGGTGGGTAATGGCGAGTGGTGCATGACCATGGGCGGTCGCGACTGTTCATTGCAAATGCACGAGCAGAAATTACTGGAAGTGTCGGTAACCGAAGAAGAGCTTGAGGCTGCGATTGAAGTGGCTGTAGCTGCAGGCAAGACCGCCGAAGCCGAGCAGCTCAAGAAAGACCTGGTTATTCTTCAGCACATGGAGCGCGAAGGGGCGATATTCGGCGAAGCCGTTAAGCTTGATTCACTCGGCACCTTTGAGTGTATTGTCGACGGCGAAGCACACTACTTCATGGAAATGAACACTCGAATTCAGGTTGAGCACCGCGTGACTGAGCTGTGCTACAAACTGAAGTTCACCAACCCAGACGACTCTGGCGACTATTTCATTGCAGAAAGTTTGGTTGAAGTGATGGTTTTACTGGCGCGCCACGGCAAAAAGCTGCCTAAGCCGACGCGTATTCTGCGCGAGAAAACCTCGGTTGAAGCGCGTATGAATGCGACCAACCAAGCGCTTCAGCCTCACGCAGGTGGTGTGATTGAAAATTGGTCCAACGCGATTCCGGGTGAGATTCGCGACGATCAGGGCATTTCTACTCACAACCCAGACACCGATGTCTTTATGAAGTACCACTTAGCCGGTGCGTACGACTCTAACATCGCCTTGTTGCTGACCACCGGTGAAACCCGTCTGAGCAGTTACCAGCGCCTAGCCGAAATTCTGCGGCGCACTGAGTTGCGCGGCAAGGATTTGTCCACCAACTTGGAGTTCCACTACGGTTTGGTGCACTGGTTTATTGGCAACGGTATTAATGCTCGCCCGTCGACCAATTTCATTGTTCCCTATCTGACAGCCGTGGGCCTATTGAAGGAGCAGGCCAATCAGATTGATTTAGAGGTGGCCTTTAACGAAATTCGCCAGAAATATGTTGCGGCTGCTGGTGATAATGGCAAGGCGTGGGCAGCAGCCCTCGATGCCAAAAAATTGCTGTTAATTCGTCCCTTAGAGCGGCTGTTCGCTGAGCCGCACTATATGTCCGGCTGGTTGAGCATAAACAAAGACAGTCTGCATATCGCCGGTGGCGAAATTAAATGGCAGATTAACCCTATTGAAATGCTGGACAAGCTTTACCACTACCTTAATATGGATTTTGAAAAGGGCAAGCCCGCTCGCTATATGATCTGGGATCACGATCACGATATCCTCACGGCAGCGGTAAGCTTCTATGAATCATTGAACGAGAAAGTTGACGCGAAGGATTTCCCTGCATTGCAAACGCTGCTGGCTAGCGACACAGCGCCGAAAGGCTTTAGTAGTGACGAATGGGCTGCAGTGCGCAGTGCTCACGCGGGCTATTACGCCGGCACTGAAGTTCTCGCAGTGTTGATGTATATCGCCACCGAAACCGGCTTCTGTGAACTGAGTGTTAATCCTGATTTGAGTATTACCATTCCAGAGCGGCTCACGAACAAAGACTTGCAAAAGCAGATGGCCAAAGTATTGGTGCCACCACCTGCGGCGAAGTCAGACGAGGTGTTGGCAGCCAGCGGCGGTATGTATTATCCACGCGAAGCGCCGGGTATGGATGTGTTCGTTAGCGAAGGTGATCACTTTAATACTGGCGATACGCTGTATATTGTTGAAGTTATGAAGATGTTCAACAAAGTAGTTGCGCCGTTCTCCGGCACCATTGCCAAGGTCTTGGTTGAGGGTGACGGTGTGATCATCAAGAAAGGTCAGCCCCTGTTTAAAATCATACCTGACGAGATGATTATTATTGAAACCCCTGAAGAAATCGCCGAAATGCGTCGCGTGAAAACCATCGAATTTCTCGCCACCTTGAAGTGATTTTCTGCGCTGGCAGCATCGCTGCCAGCGCTATTTATTTAGGCTAAGGAGAATTTCAATGATTACTGGTCTTGATCATATTGCTGTTGCGGTACCCGATTTAGAAAAAGCTATTGCCCGATTTATGGCGGATTTTGGCCTGCATTACGATGGCAGCGAAGAAGTGGAGAGCGCCAAAACCGCAACTGCTTTCTTTCCGCTGAAATCAACCAGCATCGAGCTAGTAAGCCCGCTGCGCGGCGAAGGCCCTATAGCCAAGTATCTGGAAAAGAAACCTGGCGGCCTGCACCACCTGTGTTTCAGCACCGACGATATTGTGGCTGACGTGGCGCGGCTCAAAGCCCTAGGCTATCAATTCTTAGCTGATGCGCCAGCACCCGGCGCCCACGGTTGCCAAGTTATTTTTATTCATCCCAAGTCCTGCGACGGCGTGCTCATCGAGCTCAGCCAGCCCGGCGACGACCACCACTAATTATTAGCCCGAGTTGTAGCCGCGCATTGAATATGCAAAAAGCGGCGCAAACTCACTGACAATGACAGGTAAACCCATGGCAGATTACAAAGCTCCCGAGACATCCGTAGACGAGTGGAAAGCACTGGCCAATAAAGCCCTTGCGAAAAGCAATCAAACCCTCGACGACTTGGTTTGGCACACCCCTGAAGGAATAGATGTTAAGCCCTTGTACACTCAGGAGGATGTTAAAGGTCTGCCTTATACCAATACCTTACCAGGCGTAGAGCCTTTTATTCGCGGTCCCCAGCCCACCATGTACGCTGGTCGTCCCTGGACAATTCGCCAGTACGCTGGTTTCTCTACTGCTGAAGAATCCAATGCCTTTTACCGTAAAGCGCTTGCCGCTGGCGGTCAGGGTGTATCCGTCGCCTTCGACTTAGCTACCCACCGTGGCTATGACTCAGATCATCCACGGGTGACTGGTGACGTTGGTAAAGCCGGTGTTGCCATCGATTCCGTTGAAGACATGAAGGTTTTGTTTAACGAGATTCCATTGGATAAAGTCTCGGTTTCCATGACCATGAACGGTGCTGTACTGCCGGTCTTGGCTGGCTATATCGTTGCTGCAGAGGAGCAGGGCGTTTCTCAGGATAAATTGTCTGGCACCATCCAGAACGACATTCTCAAAGAATTCATGGTGCGTAATACCTATATTTACCCGCCAGCCCCTTCGATGAAGATCATCGGCGATATCATTGCTTATGCGTCGAGCAATATGCCGAAATTCAATACCATCTCCATTTCTGGATACCACATTCAGGAAGCGGGTGCGGATGCCGCACTTGAGCTGGCTTACACCTTGGCTGACGGTAAAGAATACATTCGCACCGCGATTGCTGCGGGCTTGGATATCGATAAGTTCGCTGGCCGCCTGTCCTTCTTCTGGGGCATTGGTATGAATTTCTATATGGAAATCGCCAAAATGCGCGCCGCGCGCTTGCTGTGGGCCAAGATTGTTTCTGAGTTTGAGCCGAAAGACCAGCGTTCAAAAATGCTGCGTACCCACAGCCAGACTTCAGGCTGGTCGCTCACTGAGCAAGACCCTTACAACAATATTGTGCGTACCACCATCGAGGCCATGGCCGCGGTATTCGGCGGCACCCAGTCTTTGCACACCAACGCACTGGATGAAGCGATTGCCCTGCCAACACAGTTCTCTTCACGTATTGCCCGTAACACCCAGCTGATTATTCAGGAAGAAACAGGCATCACCAATGTGGTCGATCCCTGGGGCGGTTCGTACATGATGGAATCACTGACCAAGGACATCGCAGACCGCGCTTGGGAATTGATTCAAGAAGTCGAAGAGAAGGGCGGCATGGCTAAGGCCATTGAAACCGGCCTGCCAAAACTGCGTATTGAAGAATCTGCCGCGCGCAAGCAAGCTCGTATCGACCGCGGCGAAGACGTGATTGTTGGCGTAAACAAATACACCCTAGCCGAAGAAGACGATGTAGATGTGCTCGACATCGACAACAACGCCGTGCGTGAATCTCAGGTTGCGGCGCTGACTAAAATACGCGCATCACGGGACGAAGCCGCTGTTGAAAATGCACTGGAAGCGATTTACCAGTGTGCCTGTGGCGGTGAAGGTAATTTACTGGATCTGGCCGTAAAAGCGACGCGCTTGCGGGCAACAGTTGGGGAGATATCTTTCGCTATGGAACGTGAATTTGGCCGCTTTAACGCTCAGTCACAAACGGTATCTGGCGTTTATGGTAGCGCCTACCAAGACGACGAAAACTGGCAGGGCATTAGCAAAGACATCGAAGACTTCGCTGAAAAGCACGGTCGTCGTCCCCGTATGCTGGTCTGCAAAATGGGCCAAGACGGTCACGACCGCGGCGCCAAAGTAATCGCAACCGCCTTTGCTGACGTTGGTTTTGATATCGACTTGTCGCCGATGTTCTCGACCCCTGAAGAAGTCGCCAAACAAGCCGTTGAAAACGACGTGCACGTGGTGGGTGTATCGTCACAGGCGGCTGGCCACAAGACGCTTATCCCTGAACTTATTGCAGAATTAAAGAAAGTCGACGCCGACGACATCATCGTCATCGCGGGTGGTGTTATTCCACGCCAAGACTACGACTTCCTCAATGCTGCTGGTGTTAAAGGCATCTTCGGCCCCGGCACTAAAATCCCCCTCGCTGCACGCGGCGTGTTGGATGCAATTAATGAGGCGTATAAAGGCTAGCAAGGGGAGACGCTATACGGGAGACGGTAAACGCCAACAGATAGTGGCTTTTGTGTCTTCCGTCTCCCGTGAAGCGTAACGCATATTATGGCTATAGACATCGAAGCACTCCAAGCCGGCAATTCCCGCGCCTTGGCCAAGGCCATCACCTTGGTCGAGAGTAAGCGGGTAGAACACCGCATTGAGGCGCAGTTGCTCCTAGAGCAAGTGCTGCCCAGCACCGGCAACAGTATTCGCATTGGTATTACCGGCATTCCCGGTGTCGGTAAATCGACGTTTATTGAGGCCTTCGGCCTGTATCTTTTAAGCCAGGGGAAGCGGGTTGCTGTATTGGCCGTTGACCCTAGTTCCCCTATTGCAGGTGGTTCCATATTGGGTGATAAAACCCGTATGGAAATGCTGTCGCGCAGTAAAGATGCTTTTATTAGGCCGTCTCCCTCCGAAGGTTCACTTGGCGGTGTCGCCCAAAAAACCCGTGAAACCATGTTGCTCTGCGAAGCGGCGGGTTACGACGTAATTTTGGTAGAAACTGTTGGTGTTGGGCAGTCAGAGTATGAAGTCGCCAGTATGGTCGATTTCTTTATGGTGTTAATGCTACCCAATGCCGGTGATGAATTGCAGGGCATTAAAAAGGGCATTATCGAATTGGCTGATGCCTTGGTGATTAACAAGGCCGATGGCGAGAGTATTAATCTGGCTCAGCAAACCCGTAGGCACTATGAAAACGCGCTGCATTTGCTTCGCCACAATACGTTTTGGACGCCGCAAGTAATGAGCTGCTCGGCGCTCAAAAATGAAAATATCGAAGCCATTTGGGGCATGATTAGCGGCTTTAAAATAGATGCCACTAAAAATGGTTCGCTGCAGGACAAACGCTCTCGTCAGGCCCGCGAGTGGATGAACAAGTTACTCCACGAAATGCTAGAAATGAAGCTAAAGCAAGACCCAGAAGTTCGGGACTTACTGCCGCAGCTAAATGACAAGGTCACCAACGGTGAAACCACGCCGTATCTTGCGGCAAGCAAATTAATAGACTTGCTGTTTCAGTCAGGCAAGTAAGCCAAGGTAGTTAAATCATGAACGGTAAAGCCCTAGACAATTTTATTGGCTTGTATTTGCCAACAGCCCAGCACATGCAGCTCAGTGTCAAAAGCTACGATGGCAAAAGCCTGCGATTACACGCGCCGTTAGGGCCTAGTATTAACGACAAACTCACCGCTTTTGGCGGCAGCATCTACTGCGTAGCCGTAATGGCCTGTTGGGGCATGACCTATTTGCGCTGTGTGGACTACGGTCTTGATCCGGATATAGTGGTCGCGGAAGCAAGCATTGAATACTTAAAACCCATCCCAGATGATATTATTGCCCAGTCCCTAGTCGCCGATGAGCGTGATTGGCAGCGCTTTTTTCAGCATTTTGAAGCGAGAGGGCGCGCTAAAATTAATCTGTGTTCAGAGATTAAAGTGAATGGCGAAGTGGCAGTTCGTTTTAAAGGGCTTTACGCGATTGTTGGGGTGAAACAGGCTTAGCGGCCTTTTTGTACACTTATTCCACGGCCATAATACCGACGATTCTGCGTGCGTACTCAGCATAAATTTCGGCGATTTCCGCTTTGCTTTTGCCATGCTTAGGCGAGTACCAGTTCGCCACGCGGACACCCATGCCGGCAATAGCTGTAATTGCCATAGTGCTGTCGATAGGGTCGAAGATTCGGCCTTCCACTCCTCTACTAACGACTTCTTCAAATAACTGAATAGTGCGATTACGCGCCTCAAAAGCCTGGGTGCCCAGCTGTTCGGAGAGGGCGTGTAACTCATTGTTAGCGACTACGGCGAGCATGGGGTAGTCGGCGTGCATTAGTACATGGGCGCGAACGATATTGCTGAGTTGTTCGCGGGGATCTGGCTGGCTAGACAATAAGGCCCGGCGTAGTTGGGTTTCATGCTCCTTATGGGCAATCTCGATCACCTTGGCCAGTATGTGTTCTTTTGACGGGAAATGAGAATATAGGGTGGCTGAGTTAATACCCACTTGGCTGGCAATGTCTCTTATGGAGGTGCCAACAAACCCTTTTTCTGCAAACAATAATACCGCCCCCAGCAGTATTTGCTGACGGGTGCCGCTGCCCTCGGCGGATTTGGGAAACTGTACCGTGGCGCTGGCGAGTCGGCGATTTAATTGTGGTTTGCTGGCCATACCCGTGATCCTATTATTTGTGCTGGAAGTAAGAAACGCATCATAACGAATTAATTGACAAAGCTTAAGCGTAATTTTAGGATTGAATAACCAATCGATTGCTTGGATTGCGCGTGCTTGCTAATGCTCTCTTGAGTTTAGCTAAGGCCGCGCAGTTATTAATTAAGACCAAGCGAATTATAAGTTTAGGACGAATAATGCAAACTCAGATCGCAACGCAAGGTGGTTTAGTTCAGGGCATAGTGAGCGACGGTGTGCTCGCAGTGAAGGGCATTCCCTTTGCCAAGCCACTTCGTGGCGCAATGCGCTGGCGGGCACCACAAGCGCTTGAACCTTGGCAAGGCTGCCTTGATTGCCGATCACCAGGGCCGGTAGCTTTTCAAAATTCTGAAAAATATCAGCCTAAATTGTTTTCTAATAGTGCCTATTTACGCGCCTTAGCGCCGCCGGCAAGTTTAACAGAAGGCGAAAGCTGCCTGAATTTAGCCCTGTGGACAGCAGCGCCGGAGCTTAACGCTAAACTTGCCGTTATGGTGTACATCCACGGCGGTAGTTATGACTCTGGCAGCGCCTATATATCCCTTTATGACGGTCATAATTTAGCCAAGCGCGGTGTGGTCGTTGTGAACCTTCAATACCGCCTTGGTGCCGAGGGTTTTATGCATTTTGACGGTGCAGTCGACGGTGAAGCCAGTGCAGACAATCGCGCGTTTCTGGACATGATTCTTGGTCTGCAATGGATTCGCGACAATATCGCCGCGTTTGGCGGCGACCCAGAAAATGTCACCATTTTTGGTGAGTCTGCAGGTGCTTGCGCGGTATATGCATTAGCCGCAAGCCCGATGGCCGCGGGGCTGTTTAAACGGGTTATTGCCATGAGCGGCATTCCTGATGCGGGTGCCGAACGTGAGCAGCAGTATAGTCTGAGCAGGGCTTGTCTGCGTAAATTAGACTTAACATTAGATGATCTAGAGAGCCTTAGCCGAGATCAACACAAGACCTTAACGGCGCTGTACGGCAAGCCGTTTGGCCTAGACGGCACTCACCTCGGGGTGTTTACGGCTAATCCATTGCGCGCAAAGGGTTATGCGAGCGGGGGTGAGTTTATGCCAAAGCCGGTGTTGGAAATACTCGCGCAGGGCACGCCGAACAATGTCGATTTAATGCTGGGTACCACCAGTAACGACGGAGGTTTATTCAGCCGGGCTGCGCCACTGCCTTCGTCTATTGCCAGTCGCATTATGATTAAGCTATTTCCCGAGTTGCACACTGCGGGTGGGCCAAAGGCCATGTATGCGGAATATCGTAAGAAAATGCCTGGCGCGACCAAGCTCGCGATCAGAGAGCGCATTTTGACTGATATGATTTTTCGCAAGCCTACGGTGGCGGCGGCGCAGGCCCACGCTAAAGCTCACAGCGGGCGCACTTGGCTATATCAATTTGATGTTGCCAGTGACATTCCTGGTATTGGCGCAATTCACGGTGCCGATTGCCCCATGGTCTTTGACAATATTGCGCTATCCAATGGTTTATTTAAGGATACCAATGAAAACCATCAAATGGCTGATTTAGTGTGTAGCGCATTTGTCAATTTTGCTAAAACGGGTAACCCCAACGGTGGCAATTTAACTGACTGGCAAGCCTATAGCCCTGAGGGACAGGCGGAAATGGTCTTTCAGCGTACAAGTCGCTAGTCCAATGGTGTGTTAATTCACTCACGGCGTGCATGTTCGTTTCACCGTGCTGCTGCTCAGTTATTGACAAACAGAATATCTCTATCTATATTTAAAACCAATCGATTGATTGGTTTTGGCGAGTCAACTAGTTTTTGAAACATGTTGATAATGCAAAATCGCAAATAATAATGATATGGAGGAAGGGCGTAATGAAATCAATTTCTTTGGTTTTTGCTCGTGCTATAGGGATGTTTTGCTTTCGGTGTGTATTTTTAGCGTCATTACTGCCCAGTATGTCTGGCTTGCTTCTGGCGGCAGAGCAGGCGGGCAAGAGTAATCAGGAAAATAAACTCAGCAGGGCCATAGAAGAGGTTATTGTTACTGCGCAAAAGCGTGATGAAGCGGTACAGGACGTGCCCATATCGCTGTCAGTGATGACGTCTGACTTTATTGTTGAGCAGGGCATTAGCGACTTAGCATCGGCACTGCTCTTTGTGCCTAATGTAAAAATTACGGCAGCCGGCTTTTTTGCTGCGCCAAACTCCCGAGGTTTTACCTTTAACAATAATAATAAGGCGTTTGAACCACCTTTAGGTTTGGCAATTGATGGTATTCCCTATACTCGTATTCCTTATTTTTTGGCGGCAACCTTTGATTTACAGCGTATTGAGGTGTTGCGGGGACCGCAGGGCACTACTTTTGGTAAAAACACCACTGCGGGTTTGATCCATATGATTACCAATGACCCGACGGAAGAATTAACTGCCCAATTTAGCCATCAGCAGGGTGAGCTTGATCGCCAGCGCACAGAGTTGGCGGTTGGCGGCCCACTGCTGGAAGATCTTGTCGAATTTAGGATTGCCGGTTTTGTCGACGAGCGTGAAGGCTATGTGCGCAATACCAGCTATGGCACTATGGCCGACGCCCAAGATCGCTTCTTAGGTTATTCTCGAGATGGCTTTCGGGCCAAGTTGGCGGTCAAAAATTTGGGTAGCTCCCAGTTAAAGTTGAGTTATGAAGAGGTTAATTTGGATGATTTTGGCACCGGCTTGGAGATTATCCGCGCCAATGCAGAGGTGCGAGATTTTATGCGGCAATTTGATCCGAATGCCGATTTTGAACAAGGTAATTTAACGGCGTCTATGGATTACCCTGATGGTCGCCGAGTTAATATTAAAACCTATTTGGCGCAATGGGATTTTGATATCGGCGAGTGGCATGCCATCGCGCTGGCCGGGCACTCTCGGCTAAAGCAATTTCTTGAGGCCGACCTTGATTTCTCTCCAGCGCCGGCGTCGTTTACTCAAGCCGGCGATTCCTCGCCGAGTGACACAGCAGAGCTGCGATTAATTTCACCGACCTTGCCGGGACTATTTGGTCTTGAACAATGGTGGGGGAAGGGTTTAGGCAGCAGCGATTTTGTGCTTGGTGCTTTTTATCAAAAACGAATTATTGGCGGCAGCTATTTTCGATTTGTTTATGATCTGCCGGTGTTTCTTGGCTTAACCGCCGCAGCGGCGGGTAGCCAAGAGGGCTTAGCGATACCACTTGCATTTGAGCTATTTCCCGCGCAGTCCGAAGGCACGATTTATGAGGATGTGACGCAAAACTTTGATCAACGCGCTGAATCACTGTCGGCGTTTGGTGAATTTAAATGGCATTTCCGAGAAGACTGGACACTTCAAGCAGGTTTACGTTACGGGCAAGAAGATAAAGACGCCCAGTGGAAACAGTATTATAACCAAATTCAGCCTGCGGTGGTGTTACCCCAAGCAGGTCTAGAGGAGTTTGAAGCTGAGCGTGCGATTCAAGAGAGCCAATTTCAATATAAGGTGTCTATAAATTGGCGGCCAAGCAATGACGTCAGCCTGTTCTTTCATAAGGCCGAGGCCGTAAAAGGCGGCGGGTTCAATGCATTTTCTTTTCGCGATGTTGATGATGAGCTGGCCTTTGGCCCAGAGTACACCACCGAGTACAGCCTAAACGTCAAAACCTTCTGGTTTGACCATACGCTGGCGCTGAATCTAGCCTTGTATCGTATGGACGTAGACGATTTTCAGGTACTTATTCGGGATGCAGACCGCGCCAATATTGGAATTGGTATTGCGCGAGTTACCAATGCTGCAAAAGCGCGAGCGCAGGGTGTGGAAGGGGATTTACAATGGCGGGCGCTTACTTGGTTAACCCTGGTGGGCACCCTTGGCTATAACGAAACTGAGTATATGAATTTTACAAATAATGAGTGTCCTGCTGATCGGGCAGAAGAAGCTGGCTGCGATGCGAGCGGTAAGTCTTTCCCCTTTACGCCTACTTGGAATAACACCCTCACCGGCATGTTTAATTTCCCGTTGGCTGATAGCGGTTTAGAAATGACCGCAAGCGTTACTATTGAACAATATTCCGAGCAATTTCTTGATATCGACCTAGACGAGCGCAAGGTGCAGCGCGCGTTTATTCGGTATAAGGCCAGCTGGGGCTTAAGCCATCCAGAGCAAGCGTGGAGTATAAAAATTGTTGGTGAGAACCTGAGCGATGAGCGCAGCGCCGTACGGCAGGGAGATTTGTTTTCTGGAATATTTGTCGAATTGCCTGAACAGCCACGCCTGATATACGGCCAATTTACGTGGCAATATTGAGTTGCGTCCTTGTGTTTCAATATACGACATTGCTACGCAAGAGGAGTGTGCTCGCTAGCGGGGCTGAGAGGTGACGAATGACTACTCAAGCTAAGTGCCGCGCAAGGCTTTTGTTCGGCACGGTCCTAATTGCCAGTCTGTTTGCCTGCGGCGGCACACAAAATAACACTGTCGGGGGTGCTAGCCAAAGCCGTTTTGTCCGTTACGAATTCAGCAATGACGCTGGTACTAGAAGCTACAAGATTTTTATTCCCTCGCACTATCGCACTGATTCTGATTGGCCATTATTAATTGACCTGCACGGCTGCGGATCAGATGCTGATGAAGAAGCCCGCTGGTCGCGATTTAATGAATTGGCGGAGCTAATTGGCTTAATCGTTGTTTACCCTGAGCAAACAGCTGAGGCTAACGGCAGTAAGTGCTGGAATTGGTTTTTGCCTGAGCATCAGGGGCGTGGCGTTGGTGAACCCGCCATTATTGCGGGGATTACGGAGTATATTAGGCAGATCATGCCTATTGACTCCCGTCGGGTCTTTGTCAGTGGTATCTCTGCAGGTGGTGCAATGGCAAATATTATGGCGGTTAATTACCCAGATATTTTTGCCAGCGCCATGATTTATGCAGGCTGTGAATACAAAGGCACAACCTGTACTGCCGGTGTAGCTGCGTTACCCGCAGACGTGTCTGGCGAGCTTGCTTATCAAGCTATGGGGGCTGCTGCGCGGGTAGTGCCGGTGTTTGTGATTCAGGGCGACCGAGATGTCCAAGTGCCGTACCCCAATGCCGAGTTGGTTGTTCAGCAGTTTTTGAGCAGTGGCGACTGGGCTGACGACGGCGGCAATAATAAGAGTATTGCACGGGAGCCAGCGAGGCTTGAATCTGGCAGTAAACCAAACGGACACAGCTTCGACATTCAATACTATGAGGATGCCGCGGGGTGTCTGTTAGTAGAGTATTGGCTGATCCACGGTCTTGGCCATGCTTGGTCTAATTCAGCGTCTAATGGCTCGCCACGGGACATTTTGTTAACCGATGCGCTTGGCCCCGACGTGAGTTCAGAAACCCTGCGTTTTTTGCTTAATCATCCGTTTCCCGAAGTGGGTAAAGCGTGTTATCAGTTAACTCAATTTTGAGGAGTAGCTCGAATAGGGAATTTACTGCGCCGGTACACTTATTTTTGGGCGGTATAGGAATTCGCTTAGTTCCTGCCGCTGGGCGATACCATCTCGGTAGCCGAGATCAATTAATTTGCCGCAGTACTCCGGTGTGAATAGCAGGTAGCTAGATATGCTGACACCGCCGCCATTACTGCCAGAGCCACTCAAAAACATACGTAGACTGCGCGGTAATTCTTTAACGTGCTCGTCGGCTATCCGGTCGATATCTTCACTTGGACTAATGACTAGGCAGTCGATCGGCAGAAGCTCTTTGCCCATCAGATTAAGCTTTTCGTTCGGCACTAAGCGGATCAGTTCATTGATTCTTTCGAGGCGTTCGATATCGGTTTCAATGCTATCGATAAACGCACTGTTCAACAGATGACCGATGATTTGTCCAAAACCCGGAGATTGTATGGTTTTGGGCAGTTTGGGGTATTGGCGTTTGTGACCGTTAGCAGGAATAACCAATACCCGATTGGCGCCTAAATGGATCACCGGGCTGATGGGTGTTAACTGGCGCAGCGCACCATCACCATAGAAAAATCGGCCAATTTTGGCTGGTGGGAATATGGTCGGAATAGCCGTAGAGGCTATCAAGTGTTGCAACTGAATCGGGGTTGCGACGCCCTGGCGGCGCCAGCGCTGCCAGCCCGCGTATTGGGGGCCGCCCTGAAAAAATGTCTCAGAGACCCCTTCCGTGTAATTCATTGCGGTAAGGCAGAAGGCTTCTAGATCACGGTTGAGGATATTGCGACTGATGTTTTCGAAGCGCACGTGCTCACTCAGCAATTTGCGTAGTGGGCTATTATCTAACAGCGCAACGGGTTTAACGACGGCTTGGGTTGGATTAAACAGTGAGTGCGCGAGTCTTAGGGCATTGCGCATCACGCCAAATAAATCGGCGCGGTAAATCTTATCCGTCGACAATTCCCGCCACAGTAACTCCAACTGTTGAATGGTGCCGGTAAAGTGGTGGGCACCCGCCGCCAGCGAGGCCGCGTTAATTCCGCCCGCAGACGTGCCAGCCAGAATTGGGAAGGGGTTGCCGGGCCTTTTGCCATGGATTTCGGCAAGCGCTTTTAATACGCCGACCTGGTAGGCCGCGCGTGCACCGCCGCCGGGTAAAACCATTGCGGTATTGGCGCGGTACATTGGCTCATTAGCTGTATTGTTCTGGTCTGAGGTAGTCACTAGCGCTTGTGCCCCCGCAAGCCGGTATCAAGAAGCACCCGCGTGGCGATTTCTTCTACCGAGGCGTGGGTAATATCCAAATAAGGGATACCGAAGCGGATAAACATGGCCTCTGCTTGGCGCAATTCATCTTCACACTGGCGCAGGGACGCATAGCGACTATTCGGGCGGCGCTCACTGCGGATGGCCGCCAAGCGTCCGGCATCAATGGTCAAACCAAAAAGTCGGTTGCGGTGTTCTAGCAAGGGTTTGGGTAAACGGTCGTTTTCCATGTCTTCTTCGGTGATGGGGTAGTTGGCGACAAACACACCTGATTGCATCGCAAGATACAGGCAAGTGGGCGTTTTGCCACTGCGAGAAACGCCTATCAGAATAACTTCAGCTTGATCATAGCGGTTTAAGCGGGCACCGTCGTCGTTATCTAGGGCGTAGTTAACCGCATCAATGCGCAGCTTGTATTCAGCGTCGCGTACTGCACTTTTCGCTCGGCCTACCGTGCGGGACGGCGCTTCCCCTAAGGCAATCTCCAGCTGGCTAACAAAGGTGCCTAGCACATCAATAATAAAGCCCTGACTAGTGGCAATGATGGCTCGCAGGTGCTCGTCAACCAAAGTGTCGATGACAATGGGCTGATTGCCCATTTCCGCGGCTGCGCGGTTGATTTTTTCAACCGCCGAGTGCGCTTTGGCCATGGTATCCACGTAGGGAATAACAATATGTTCGAATTTTTGGTTCTCAAATTGCGAGAGAATACTGCTCCCTAAGGTCTCTGCTGTAATTCCGGTACTGTCTGATATAAATATGGCCGCGCGAGTCATGTAGTTTTTTTACCTAAGGCTCAGTGTTTTTCGACGGGAATTTCCAAGTTACATCACTTAGTATAGTCCCTGCTTTGTTTATGCACTCTTTTAACCGCGTCGCGGTCTTGTAACACGGGAGATAATAACGTGTCTGAATACGTAATCTGGTTCAACGATCTAGGAATGAACGATGTTGACCGCGTTGGCGGTAAAAACGCATCCCTAGGCGAAATGATCAGTCAGTTGTCACAGGCCGGTGTTTCGGTTCCCGGTGGCTTTGCTACGACCGCCGACGCGTTTCGCGACTTTCTTCAGCAAAGCGGCCTAAATGATCGCATTGTCGCCGAGTTAAAAGACCTTGACATCAACGACGTCAAACGTCTTGCCGTGGTCGGTAAAAACATTCGTCAGTGGATTGTTGAAACACCTTTCCCACAGGCGCTTAATACTGCCGTGGTTGAGGCCTATGAGCAACTGGTAGATGGCAATCAGTCTATGTCTTTTGCAGTGCGTTCATCGGCAACAGCCGAAGATTTGCCAGACGCGTCTTTCGCCGGCCAGCAGGAAACCTTCCTGAATATTCGCGGCCTCGACAATATTATGATCGCAATCAAGGAAGTGTTTGCCTCCTTATACAACGACCGGGCGATTGCCTACCGAGTTCACCAAGGCTTTGAACACGCCGATGTCGCTTTGTCGGCGGGCATTCAGCGCATGGTGCGTTCTGAAACAGGCGCTGCGGGTGTTATGTTCTCGATGGACACAGAGTCTGGCTTTGACGGTGTGGTATTTATCACCGCTTCTTACGGCTTGGGCGAGACGGTAGTGCAGGGCGCGGTAAACCCTGACGAATTCTATGTTCATAAAGCGACCTTAGCGAAAGGCCGTCCCGCAGTATTGCGCCGTAATCTCGGCAGCAAAATGCTTAAAATGGTTTATGGCAGCGATGCTAGTGCGGGGCGCTCGGTCGATACCATTGACGTCAGCGAAGGCGAGCGCAATCAGTTCTGTATTAATGACGAAGAAGTGCTGGGCTTGGCTAAACAGGCCATGATCATTGAACAGCACTATGGTCGTCCCATGGACATTGAATGGGCGAAAGACGGCGACGACGGCAAACTCTATATTGTTCAGGCTCGCCCTGAAACCGTTAAGAGCCGTGAGTCTACGACCCTAATGGAGCGTTACCTGCTCAAAGAAAAGGGCGCAGTACTGTGCGAAGGCCGCTCAATTGGTCAGCGTATTGGCGCCGGCCCGGTGCGGATCATCAATAACATCAGTGAAATGGATCAGGTTCAGCAAGGCGATGTGCTGGTCACCGACATGACTGACCCCGACTGGGAACCGGTCATGAAGCGCGCCTCAGCCATTGTTACCAACCGCGGCGGCCGCACCTGTCACGCCGCAATTATTGCTCGTGAAATGGGTATTCCTGCGGTGGTGGGCTGCGGCGATGCTACAGAGCTTCTGCCTGACGGCAAAGCTGTGACGGTATCTTGCGCCGAAGGCGATACCGGTATGGTTTACGAAGGTATCCTCGATTTTGACATCAATCGTAATAAGCTCGACGCCATGCCCGAGCTGCCGTTTAAAGTGATGATGAACGTCGGTAACCCCGATCGCGCCTTTGACTTCCAAGGCTACCCCAATGCCGGTGTCGGTTTGGCGCGTTTGGAATTCATTATTAACCGTATGATTGGCGTGCACCCCAAGGCGCTAATCAATTTTGATGATATACCTCGTGATGTGCAAACCGCCATTAAGCGTCGTATAGCAGGCTACGAAAGCCCAACCGAGTTCTATGTAGAAAAACTGGTGGAAGGTATCTCTACTATCGCTAGCGCCTTCTATCCCAAGCGCGTCATTGTGCGGATGTCCGACTTTAAATCCAATGAATACGCTCACTTGATTGGCGGCAGCTTGTACGAACCATCGGAAGAAAACCCCATGCTGGGTTTCCGTGGCGCCTCACGTTATATTTCAGACTCCTTCCGGGAATGTTTTGAAATGGAATGCCGGGCCCTGAAAAAAGTCCGCAACGACATGGATCTCACCAACGTCGAGATCATGGTGCCCTTTGTTCGCACCGTGGGTGAAGCTAAGCAAGTTATCGAACTGCTTGAAGCCAATGGTCTTAAACGCGGCGAAAACGGCTTAAAAGTTGTCATGATGTGCGAGCTGCCCGCCAACGCTTTGCTGGCTGAGCAATTTCTTGAATACTTCGACGGCTTCTCAATTGGCTCCAATGATTTAACCCAGCTCACCCTTGGCTTAGATCGCGATTCAGGCCTCATCGCGCACTTATTCGACGAGCGCAACGACGCGGTAAAAGCCCTGCTTAAAATGGCGATAGATGCCTGTAAAAAACACGGAAAATACATTGGTATTTGTGGTCAAGGTCCGTCCGATCACCCGGACTTTGCCCAGTGGCTAATGGAGCAGGGCATTGATAGCGTCTCTCTGAACCCCGATTCGGTATTGGATACCTGGTTGTTTTTGTCAGAGAAACTTATGGCTTAATTAAAGGCTTTGTTCTTTCATGCTAAGGGCCGCAAATGCGGCCCTTTTTTT
>NZ_JBFHDY010000026.1:0-34090 GCF_041584495.1 Zhongshania sp. | reverse complement strand
CCCGGCAATGCCGGGCTGTTTTGCTTTGGTTTATATCAATTGAGGAGTATTAGCATGGACGCGCAGGCGTCGGTGACGCCTTTTGTACTGTATGGCACCTCTGCGTGCCATCTGTGTGAATTGGCTGAAGCCGTTTTAAGTGAGCTTTTGGCGCAGGGTTACGATTGGCAGATTGAAGTTGTTGATATCGCTGACGATGATAAATTGCTTGAGCGCTATGCGCTGTCTATTCCGGTGTTGACGCGCGCAGGCAGTGGCGCTGAGTTGCGCTGGCCGTTTGACGGCGCTGCGGTCTTGGCATTTGCCAGTAAAGAGGTGGCGGGATGAGTATGGTTGTTTCTGCGCTTTATTCTTATCCCGTTAAGTCGCTGCGCGGACACGGTCAGGAGAGTACCCGTATATCGAGTTGGGGGCCAGACCGTGATCGGCGCTGGATGCTGGTGGACGACAATGGTCGGTTTATGACTCAGCGCCAGCTTCCGCAGATGTGTCGAATTGGCGCGGGCTATCGAGGTAATGATATCTGCCTGTGGCATTTGGACTCCCCCGCTGACGCGATCGTGGTTTGTCTCGCTGGTAGCGAAAAGGAGCGACACGTCGATGTTTGGGAGGATAGCTGTACCGCGATAGACGCCGGTGATGCGGCGGCAAGGTGGCTAAGTGGTCAGCTTGGTGTTTCATTGCGGCTTTGTTACATGCCGGATTATAGCTATCGCCAGGTAGATCTGCAGTTTGCCGAACGCGGCGATAGGCTCGGTTTCGCCGATGGTTTTCCCTTTTTACTTTGTAATGAAGCGTCTTTGCAGCAGCTCAGTTCTGGGCTTGGTCGTGACTTGGATATGCAGCGTTTTCGTCCCAATATTGTTATTTCGGGCGCAGCGCCGTTCGCGGAGGACGATTGGCGGCGAATTCAAGTTGGTGGCATTGAGTTTGACGTAGTGAAGCCTTGCGCGCGATGCGCAATTCCGACGGTGAATCTAGATGATGCCTCGCGAGAGCCGGATGTGTTCCGGTTGTTAAAAGCGCACCGTCAGCGCGGAGATGATGTTTATTTTGGGCAAAATATGATCCACCGCGGCGAAGGTGAGATTAAGCTCGGCGACGCGGTGGAAGTGCTAGCATTAAGCTAGTTTTTCAGTGCGGTAGCGCTGTTTTTGGGCCCAATTTGCCGCTCTTCTCGGGCGAGTAGTGGTCGCTCTAAATCAAGTTTGGCGGCGTAGATCACACTGAAGGCCAATACGTTTTTAATGTACTCGCGGGTTTCGCCGTAGGGTAGGTTCTCTATCCATATGTCGGCGGGCATATCTGTGGTTTGGCGTAATAAAACACGTTCAATACGACCGGGGCCGGCGTTGTAGGCCGCGGTTGCCAATATGCGATTGCCGCCGAACTGCTCCAGTAATTGGCCGAGGTAAAAACCGCCCATCGCAATGTTTTTTTCTGGAGTGATGAGATCTTCGGTTTTCGGGCTGGGCAGTCCCATTTGCTTAGCGACGAGTTTGGCCGTGCCGGGCATTAATTGCATGAGTCCGCGAGCCCCAACCGGTGAGTTGGCGGCGGGCGCGAAGGCACTTTCTTGGCGGGCGATAGCGTAAATCCATTTAAGCTGGATTTTTTCACGCTTGGCAACCTTGCGAAAATTGTCTTGGTGGGGGGTTGGGAAACGGAGCTCTAAATCATCCCATGCGTCGGCCCTTAAGGCCGTCATGATTGACTGGTAATGCCAGCCCCAGTTCAGTGCCAGTTGCGCCGCTGCGACTTGCTCTGCTTTATTTAAGCTTCGCATCGCATAAGCCCACTCTAGATTTGAGGTGCCGGTGTCACCGAGAAGGTAGAGCTCACGCGCCCGGGCAATGGCGCTGTGTTGTTCAACCTCGCTAATTAATGCGGGGTCTAAAGTGCGGCTAGCGCTTAATTGATAATCTTCATTAAGAATATCCGCTGCTAAAAAACTATAGTAGCCACGTTCTGCCGCGAGTTTTTGCAGGGCTAATTGGGTGCTAACGGTGAGTTCGCCGCGCAGCTCAATATCTGCTCTGGCAGCCCAGTAGCGCCAGTCTGCCTTCTGTTTTTTATCTGCAGGTAGAAATTGCGTTATATGTTGAACGGCGGCCCAGTCTCCGTCCTTTAGGGCGAGTCTAATCCGCCACTCGGTAAGGTAGGGGTCTTCATAGTTGGGGTCGGTGGCCATAACCCAGTCGCGGGTGTAGTCCGCGTCGCTGGCAATAATCTGGCGCGCCATGCTGTCGCGCAGGGTATAATTCTGGCTTGGCGTGAATTTTAGCTGGCGGTCTAATTGCTGCCACAAGGTGTTAGTGCGTTCAAAATCACCTTTAGCGAGGCGTTTTAAGGTGTGTACGGCGATGTCGCGGCTGCGATCATTGGGGCTTAATGTAAGTCCTTTACTAAAGAGTAAATTGGGATTGCGCAAGACCTTAACATAGTTATCGCTGCCCTTTACCTTGCTGAGCAGATAAAAGGCCATATCGGTTTGCCCGCTGTTAAGGGCCAAATTGGCGCGGTGCCAATACTGCTGTTCAATTTGGGCGGGACTTAGGGTACTCAGCCACTCCTTGATCGGGGTGTCGCATTCTTTAGGAAGCGAGTAGGGTGTGCTCCAAAGTTCGCTCATTGCGGCGTTGGCCTCGCTCTGTTTGCCAATTTGACGTAATGCATGGGCGTAGTGACAGCGGTTTTTGACTGATGAGCTTTTTTGGTAGTACTGGGTGTAAAGCATCCAGTTGCGGTTGCGCTGTAATTTATTCAGCCATGTTAGCCTGATGCGCTGCCCGGTGATGGTGTCACCATACTGCTGTAGATAGACGTCAATAGTTTGTTGTGAGGCCTGGTTTATCTGAGCTTTGAGTAATTCCAGCTCTAAATAGGGATACAACGCGTAATTGCTGAGCTGTGGGGTCAGCTTTTCGGCATTGGCTATGCGGCCACGGCTGATTTCAGTGAGTGCTTCGCGGTATAATCTCCTGCTGTTATCCGTCGCGGGATCGGCAATAACGGTTGTCGCCTGGACTAGCAGTACGACCAAGAGTGTAAAAAAGCGGTTCATATCCCTGCAGCCTTGCATAACGTGTGAATTTTCGATGAGTTAAAAGACTTTGCTGAGGCCTCACGGCCTTTGCCGACTCTATATTGGATCAAATATATGCCTTTGTTACGTGCTACACAATTACAGCATAGTATTGGACAACAGATTGTACTGGATAACGCCGAATTACAACTCGAAGCCGGTGATCGAGTTTGTTTGCTAGGACGAAACGGTTGCGGAAAATCGACTTTACTGCGAATTGTGGAAGGCAGTGCCGCTGTTGATGCTGGTGAAGTTTGGCGCCAGCCTGGTGTTAAGATGGCGCGCATGGAGCAAACCTTGGATTTTGCCTCCCCAGATGAAACTATTTACGACGTGGTCGCCGATGGTCTTGCGGGTTTGGGTAAGGTGTTGCGCCGTTATCATGAACTTATTATCGGTGATATGGGCGACGCCGAGCTAAAAGAGCTAGAGCATTTGCAGCGGGAGATCGAGGCCAATGATGGCTGGTCGTTCCAGCAGCGAATCGACAATATTTTAACGCGCCTTGAATTAGACGCCGATGCCAAGGTGTGCAGTATGTCTGGGGGCTGGCGGCGCCGTGTGGCCTTGGCTCGAGCGCTAGTTTGCGATCCCGATATTTTGCTGTTGGACGAGCCGACCAACCACTTAGACCTGGATGGTATATTGTGGCTGGAGCAGTGTGTAATGTCTTTTCAGGGCTGCGTGTTGTTTGTTACGCACGACCGGGCCTTAATTGAAAAGCTCGCCACTCGTATCGTTGAACTGGATCGCGGCATACTGACAAATTACGACACCAATTACACTCGCTATTTAGAGCTTCGTGAACATGCACTCGAAATTGAGGCTGAGCATAACGCCTTGTTTGACAAGCGCTTGGCGCAAGAGGAGGTGTGGATTCGCCAGGGTATTAAGGCGCGCCGCACGCGGAATGAGGGTCGTGTTAGAGCCCTAGAGCGTATGCGCTCTGAACGGTCGCGGCGCCGCGTTCAGTCTGGGTCGGCCAATCTCAGCGTCAATCAGGCAGACCGTACTGGTAAAATTGTTGCTGAGCTCACCGATGTGTCGTTTTCGGTACCGGGTAAACTGCTTGTGGATAATTTATCCTTGCTGGTTTGTCGTGGCGATAAACTGGCCCTTATCGGTCCGAATGGCGCCGGTAAAACCACTTTGCTGCGTCTGATCTTAGGGGAGCTAGAGGCGCAATCCGGCACAGTGAAGGCCGGTACCAATCTGCAGGTGGCCTATTTTGATCAGCTTCGTGATCGTATAGACGAAAGTCAGCGAGTCGTTGATATTGTTGGTCAGGGCCGTGATGCCGTCACGATCAACGGTAAAGACCGCCATATCATGAGTTACCTTGGTGATTTTTTGTTTAGCCCTGAGCGGGCGCGTAGTCACTTTGGGGTCTTATCTGGCGGTGAGCGCGCCCGCGTTCAGTTGGCCTGTTTGTTTAGTCAGCCGGCAAATGTGTTGGTAATGGATGAACCAACTAACGATCTGGACATGGAAACTCTCGAGCTGCTGGAAAGCCTCTTGGTTGAATTTAGCGGTACGGTGCTGCTGGTAAGTCACGATCGCTCGTTTGTTGATAGTGTGGCGAGTAGCTGTCTGTTATTTGAAGGCCAAGGCGTCATTAGTGAGCACATTGGCGGCTATAGCGAGGTGTCTGCCTATATGTCGCGCAGGCTCGCACAGCAAAAGGCGGCAGCGGCTAGTCCGTCACCGTCGTTGCCAGCAGCTCACGCTGTGGCGACGCCAAAGACTAGCCTCAAAGCCCGCAAGCTCAGCTACAAAGAACAGCGCGAATTAGATGGACTGCCAAGTAAAATTGAAAACTTAGAGCTAAGTCTTGAACAACTCGCCGAGAAGTCAGGTAGTGCAGGATTTTATCAGCAAGATCCCAGCGTTATTGCCGAAGTCTTGGATAAAATCACTGCGACGCAAGCTGAGTTAGATCACTGTATGGAGCGTTGGCTTGAATTGGCAGAGTAAGCTCGTTAGGCCTCGTTAATTTAGTCTTGGCGGCCAACACGCACGGCGAGCACATCGCACTCGGCGCCATGTAATACGCCGTTCGCAGTGGACCCTAAGAGCAGCGCCAAGCCTTTGCGGCCATGGCTGCCGACGATAATCAGGTCGGCGCCTAGGTTTTTGCATAATTCATGAATCTGTGCGTCGGGCCTGCCCGTGAGTAAGTGGCATTGTTTTTTGGCAATATTTAAACGCTGTGCATACTTGTCTAATGCAGTCTCGGCCTGTTGCTGCAGCTGCTGCTGAACTTCAGAGAAATCCATGGGAATGTCGCCGCCGTAGGCGAGACTTAGTGGCTCTACCACGTGTAATAAATGTAACTCCGCGCCGTGTTGGGTCGCCATGCCTGCGGCCCGCTCTAATACAGCGTCGGCTTCATCTGAGAGATCTATCGCGGCTAGGATGCGCCGGTAGTTTGGCATTTTGGGCTCCAACTATATTCGCAATTGACTCACTAATTAAGGTATA
Source organism: Zhongshania sp. (assembly GCF_041584495.1). Lineage (GTDB taxonomy): Bacteria > Pseudomonadota > Gammaproteobacteria > Pseudomonadales > Spongiibacteraceae > Spongiibacter. Next base: position 28,524 of record NZ_JBFHDY010000026.1, on the reverse strand, counting down.
AAGCCTGCCAACTGTCCAGTATTTAGCAAAGGAAATTTATGGCCTGGTTAATTGGCTTTGCAGTAATTGGCTTTATGTTGGCGCCAATCATGTGGATTTTGCCCTCACGGCGCCAATCCCAGCAGGCCGCAGTGAGGGCTGCTGCGCGCGCGCATGGCTTGTCCGTAAAAGTTGTTGCCATGCCAAAGTCTCGCCGCGAGCGAGTCCGGCGCGAGGACGATGTTTTTGGTGTTTGTTATACCCGCCCAGTGCACAACAAAAACCCGCTGCCGGCATGGAAGTGCTGGCTGTTGGATATTCCTGAGGGGGAAGATGATCTGAAGCCCTGCAGCCCAGAAATTTTGACGCTCATTAATGAGTGTCGCAATTTACTACCAAATGACGCAACGATGCTTGAATTCACGCCAATTGGTCTCCATGTTTACTGGCGGGAGCGTCAGGCAGATGAGCTGCTTGTGGCCGATATCGCGCTGTGTCTTAACACGATTATTGAAAAAGGAAGGCTGGAAATTGCCACAAGATAAAAGTTTGACGTGTACGGATATTCCGAGGGGCTTGTATCGCCATTATAAAGGGGGTGAATACCAAGTATACGAAGTGGCAACCCACAGCGAGACAGAAGAATTGCTGGTTGTTTATCGGCCGCTTTACGGCGCTACTGCACTTTGGGTTAGACCCTTGGCGATGTTTACGGAACTTGTTGAATATAAAGGAAAAACATTGCCTCGCTTTGAGCTGGTCAAACCCGCTAATGATGCCTTGGTGTGAACCCCTTGGCATAAAAAAGCCATGGCTATCCCCTTGACCCTGACGAAATGAACACTTATATATGTCGCCTCTCGCCGCTAAGGCGTCATGCACTTACCTTAATCGCAGAAGGATAATATGGGCAAATCTTTGGTTATTGTGGAATCGCCAGCTAAGGCGAAGACCATTAACAAGTATTTGGGCTCCGAGTTCATCGTTAAGTCCAGTATTGGCCATATTCGTGACCTGCCAACCAGTGGTAGTGCAAAAGCCAGCACGGTAGACCCTAAAGAGCGCGCTAAAGCGGCCGCGCTGACACGTAAAATGGCGCCTGAAGAAAAAGCAATTCATAAAAAGGCGAAGTCGCGTCAGCAGCTTATTGCGCGCATGGGAATTGATCCAGAAAAAGATTGGGCTGCGCACTACGAAATTTTGCCGGGCAAGGAAAAGGTTGTCAGTGAGCTGAAAAAATTGGCCGAAAATGCCGACACCATCTACCTCGCAACGGATTTGGACCGCGAGGGAGAGGCTATCGCTTGGCATCTACGCGAGGCTATTGGCGGTGACGCTAGCCGCTACAAGCGTGTGGTGTTTAATGAAATTACCAAAAAGGCCATTCAGGCCGCATTTGAAAAGCCAACCGAGCTGGATATTGATCGGGTCAATGCCCAGCAAGCGCGCCGTTTCTTAGACCGTGTGGTGGGCTATATGGTGTCACCATTGCTTTGGGCAAAAATTGCTCGGGGCCTTTCTGCAGGCCGAGTCCAGTCGGTTGCGGTGCGCTTGGTGGTTGACCGCGAAAAAGAAATTCGGGCCTTTATACCCGAGGAATACTGGCAAATTCATACCGACAACAGCTCTGCGGCAGGTCAGCTCCGTCTCGAAGTGAAAAAGCAGTCGGGCGCCAATTTCCGCCCTGATAATGAAGCGGATGCAATGGCCGCAACAGCGGCTTTACGCAGTGCTGAATACACGGTAACTGCGCGTGAAGATAAGCCAACGAAAAGTCACCCGAGTGCGCCGTATATTACCTCGACCCTGCAACAGGCGGCGAGTACACGGCTAGGCTTCGGTGTTAAGAAAACCATGATGATGGCGCAACGGCTCTATGAGGCCGGTTATATCACCTATATGCGTACCGATTCGACGAATTTGAGTGTCGACGCGGTAGCGGCTTGCCGGGACTATATCAGCAGTAATTTCCCCAAGGCTTATTTGCCGGAGGCCCCGAAGTCGTATTCGAGCAAGGAGGGGGCGCAAGAAGCTCACGAGGCAATTCGGCCTTCCGATGTGAATATTGAACCGACTCAACTGGCGGGTATGGAACGCGACGCCGAACGGCTTTATGTATTGATTTGGCGCCAGTTTGTTGCGTGTCAAATGGCGTCTGCCAGCTTTACCAGCACCTCCGTTGTGGTTACGGCTGGTGATTATGAATTGCGCACTCGCGGCCGTGTGGTTTTGTTTGACGGTTTTATGAAAGTGCAGCCGCCGAATGTGAGCAAAAAGGAAGAAGATCAAGAACTGCCTGATGTCAAAGTGGGTGATCGGCTTGAACTTGTTAAAGTTGATCCTAGCCAGCATTTTACCAAGCCATCACCGCGTTATTCTGAAGCGGCACTGGTTAAAGAGTTGGAAAAGCGCGGGATTGGCCGACCGTCAACTTACGCTGCGATCATTTCTACGATCCAAGATCGGGGTTATGTGCGGGTCGATAATCGGCGTTTTTATGCTGAAAAAATGGGTGATATTGTTACCGATCGCCTCGTAGAGAGCTTTAGCAATTTATTGGATTACAGCTTCACTGCGCGTATGGAAGAGCTGTTAGATGAAGTGGCTGAAGGTGACAAAAACTGGAAAAAACTGCTCGACGAGTTTTATTCGGAGTTCCGCAAAACCCTTGAAGCTGCCGAAGCTGAAGATGCGGGCATGCGAAATAATGTGCCGACTGGGACAGAAATTCCATGTCCGAATTGCGGTCGAACTATGCAGATTCGTACTGCCAGCACCGGTGTGTTCTTAGGCTGTTCCGGTTACGCATTGCCGCCGAAGGAGCGTTGCAAACAAACCATTAATTTGGTGCCCGCCGAAGACTTTGTCAGTATTGATAGTGATGATGAAGAGGCGGAGTCTAAGGTGCTGCGCAGCAAGCATCGCTGCGGTATATGTAATACCGCCATGGAAAGTTATGTTATTGACGCCACGCGAAAATTACATATTTGTGGCAATAACCCAGATTGCAGTGGTCACGAGATAGAGCAGGGCAGCTTTAAAGTTAAAGGCTACGAAGGCCCACTCATTGAATGCGACAAGTGTGGGCAGGATATGCAGCTCAAAACTGGCCGCTTTGGTAAGTATTTTGGCTGCACCGGTGAAGACTGTAAGAATACCCGCAAATTATTACGCAGTGGTGAGGCCGCGCCGCCGAAGATGGATCCAGTGCCTATGCCTGAGTTGCAGTGCGAAAAAGTTGATGATCACTATATTCTTCGCGACGGCGCGGCGGGGCTGTTTTTGGCCGCGAGCGGCTTTCCCCGCAACCGGGAGACTAGGGCGCCGCTGCTTAAAGAAATATTACCTCATCAGAGTGAAATAGACGAGAAATACGCCTTTTTGTTCAAGGCGCCAGCTCAGGATAACGCGGGTCGGGATGCTGTTATTCGCTACAGTCGAAAAACGAAAGAACAGTATGTGCAGACTGAGGTCGATGGGAAACCGTCAGGCTGGGCGGCCTTTTACGAAAACGATAAGTGGGTGGTGCGTGAAAAGGCGGCAAAAACGACCAAGGCGACCTCAGCAAAGGCCGCTGCTAAGAAAGCGCCTGCTAAAAAGACGAAGGCGAGCAAGTAATTGGCTAGTGTAAAGGAAAGTTATCGCGGTCAGTGCAATTTGCATATTTACTTTGCTGAGCAGTATCTCGCCCAATTAGAGGCCTCTGACCCGCGTGGTTGGGGTGGGCATATTCAGCGAGCGATATCGGATTCGCTGGTATGGCAACTTCTACTGGCTTACCAGTGCCATCTTGCCGATCTCATTGATCAGCAGCCTAAGTTTGGGCTGCTATTGCCGTTGGGGCAGTTTAATGCGCGCTCGCTGATGGCTGATGAGCTGCCACCAGAGATTGAGGAATTGGCTGGGCGGGAAGTTGAGCCAGGCTGGCTTGCGACAATTATAAATTATCCCTTTGTCCAAGCGGCCACTACTAATCGTGCACCACAAGGTGTTTTGGCGTGGGATGGTCAGTCGGAATCGGCTGTGAAGCCTGATTTGGCCGAGTGTCTCATCGAGTTGAAATCGACAGTTGCCCGCCATCGCGCGACCTTGATGGAGTATTGAATTAGGCCTGCAATTGGCGTCAGGCTGACGAGGTTTGATACAATACTGTCAACGACGTCGCGTTGACGTTTGAAATATCAAGGAATTCTTTGTGCTGTCATATTTAGAATTGGTTGAGCTTGCTAACGGTGACGTTGTTTTACAGCGCTCGGAAGGTGATGAAAACCCTCTGGTGACGATTCGTTTTTCCGAGGAGACCCGCGAGCATATTAACGGCTCATGTCTCGAGATTGCCCGCGCCATGGTGCAGGCTGGTATTGAGGCGGTGTCTATTGCCGCTGCTGATGAAGGCTTTGCCGACGAGGCTGACGCCGATTTAGATGAGTCGGAATTACAATCTAAAATCATCCATTAAACGATTATACGCCTCAGCCACGGTGGCGGTGGCTTAGCGCGCTTCGTTTGTACGCTAGGCCTGCATCAGAATCACTAAGCATTCTGCCGCACCAGCCTTGGCTGCCGTAGCCAGTGCTCGACGTTCATTGTCGCGCAGTGGTCTTTCTAGCAATATCGCTACAGTGTGACTTTTACCTCGCTCAAGGGCGCGGATAGCAATTTCACTCAGATCCCGTTGGCTGTTAGACACCACCTGCAGAATTTTTTGACCGTGCTGATGGCTAGAGGCGCTGAGCAATGGTTTTAAGGGGCGGTCTGCAACCCAGCATAGCCAGCGTTGGTCGGAATTAGCGCTGAGCTGTATGAGCATGGCCGCCAATAAGGGTTTGGATAGGTGTGCATCGCTATGCATGGTGATTTCTGTAATCTGGCCTGCGGCAACAGCCGACTCAGATGCGTAGTGTAGTGGTATCTGTTCTATACAAGTCATGTCATTTAGCTCCTGCGTCTTAGTACACCAACACTTAAACCTTCTATAGCAAATTCCTGTTTCCGCAAATCTACTTGAATAGGCTCGTAGTCTGAATTTTCTGCAATCAGAGAAACGTGGTATTTACTTTTTTGTTGCTGAAAGCGTTTTACCGTGACTTCATTGTCGATCCGCGCGACCACTATTTGGCCGTTGCGCGCTTCACTGCAGCGGTGCACTGCTAAAAGATCATCATCAAAAATTCCGACGTTGATCATGCTGTCGCCCTTAACTCGCAGGAAATAATCAGCGCTGGGAGAGAAAATTGACGCGGGCATATCGCAGTAATCTTCAATGTTGGCTTCAGCCAGGATGGGGTTACCTGCGGCGACACGCCCTATAATAGGAATACCTAAATTTTCGGGTAGACGTATGCCTCTGGATGCGCCAGCAATAATCTCAATAGCGCCTTTGCGGGCGAGGGCTTTTAGGTGTTCTTCTGCGGCGTTAGGCGAGCGGAAGCCGAGTACCCGGGCAATATCTGCGCGAGTTGGCGGGTAGCCGGTATCGGCAATATGGTCTTTGATTAGTTGCAAAATTTGAGCTTGCCGTGCAGTAAGTTTTTCCATAAATTTAGTATCTGTTTATCTATACAGGTACTGTTAGTATATACAGTGTTTTTGGTATGGCAAGACTTTGACAGAAAAATACACCTAGGCGATTTGCATTTAACTTCTGATAGCATTCCTTTGGTCGCTGGGTTGACGCAAGCGTTTGTGCGTCGCGCAGTTATAAGGCATAAAAAAACCGCCCAGAATCACCTAGGGCGGTTTTATTACTATACGCTTGCGGCTAAAGCATGAATTTAATTTTAGTATTCGTCGAGTAGACCGTTGATGACGTCACTTTCGATTTCGGATAAGGGGTTATTCCAATTCTCGGGAACCATTGTGTCGTCGAGAAAGCGATAGTCATCATCACTCAATTCAAAAGCATTCCGCCAGTCTTCTGGCTCTTCAACTTGCTCTAAGCATAGTTGTCGCCAGCTTTCCATGTCGTATTGGCATAATTCGCCATCAATTAATTGTGCTTCAACTGAGTCGCTGTCGTCGTCAACAGCAACAACTTCAAAAAGTTGCTCAGATTCCATATCCTTGTACCATTTACCGACTAGGGGTCTTAGTTTTGCCATGATCGCCACCTCTGCTAAAGCCTGCCTTCAAACTAACACTTAGGAAAATGCTGTCTAGTAGGTATTTTTCGCTAGCCGAATAAGGTGCGCGTGCGGCTGACTGTGGGTCTTTACGACATTTCACTGTATATTCAGTAGGCTAGCCTCTTTTTTTAACCCGCTTATTTATTTATAAATAAGGTTTTTATGGTGCATTTGTATAAGCCGAGTTGGCTTAGAAATGAAATTGTATAGAAATGATGACGGATTACAGTGATGTTTAAGCAGTGGTGGGACAGTTTTCAACCAGATCAATATCCGTGGTTGGGCGATGTATTTATTGTTGTGCTGATTATTTTGGTAGCAAATTTAATTGTTAGTAGATTAATGACGCGTTTAGCACTTAAATTTTCAACTACACATAACCTCTGGGATGACGCCTTGTTGGAAGCAGCGCGGCGCCCAGCGGTGTTGATGGTTTGGGCGGTAGGTGCGAGCCATGTATTAGAAATTATTGGTCGGTCGACCGAGGCGGAAATTTTCTCGGCACTGGATTCGCTGCGTGCGGTTGGTGTGGTGTTAATTCTTGCGTGGTTTTTAGTGGCTTTGGTGCATCAGGTTGAGCGGCGACTGTTGTCCGATGAATACACTGCTCGCGAGGAGGCGGTTGATCGCACAACGGTGATGGCGCTTGGTAAATTAGTGCGCTCTGCGGTGATTATTGTTTCTGGTCTCATGATTTTACAGAACCTCGGCTACAGTATTTCCGGCGTTTTGGCCTTTGGGGGTATTGGTGGTATTGCGGTGGGTTTTGCCGCTAAAGATTTACTGGCTAATTTTTTCGGTGGTCTAATGGTGTATTTAGATCGACCCTTTTCGGTTGGCGACTGGATACGCTCTCCTGACAAAAATATTGAAGGCACGGTAGAAAATATCGGTTGGCGCCAAACTCGCATTCGCACTTTCGATCAGCGGCCCTTGTACGTACCGAATGCAACATTTGCGCAAATCTCGGTAGAAAACCCGTCGCGAATGTTAAATCGACGTATTTATGAAACGATTGGCGTGCGTTATGAAGATGCCGGATGCCTGCCGGAGATTATCAATCGGGTCAGGGCGATGTTAGAAGATCATGCCGACATCGACTTAGGTAAGACGCTGATCGTTAATTTCAATACTTACAATGCGTCGTCTTTAGATTTTTTTGTTTATACATTTACCAAAACCACAAATTGGGTTGAATACCATAAAATTAAGCAAGATGTACTGCTGAAAATTCTAAATATCATTCATGAGCTTGGTGGCGACGTGGCCTTTCCTACAACCACTGTTAAGCTTGATCCTATTACAATAGAAAGCGCCCAAGGGCACACTGCGGAGTTTAAAAATGGGTAAAACAATAGCGGTTATTGGCGGAACGGGATTATGTGACTGGCCTGGTGCCGAGGTGCTTGAAGAGACCGCATTGGATACGCCCTACGGTGCGCCCAGTGCCTTACTTCAACGGATACGCTATGAGTCTGCCGAGTTTTTGTTTCTTGCCCGTCATGGTCACGGGCATGAAATACCACCACATGCGATTAACTACCGGGCGAATATTGCCGCGCTGCAGCAGGCCGGTGTGGATGCCTTGATCGCAGTCAATGCGGTAGGGGGCATTAGCGAGCGCTTTGTCGCGGGTGTTATTACTATTCCAGATCAAATTAATGATTACACTTGGGGGCGCCAGCACACCTTTTTTGATGGTGAAAATGGCAAAGTAGAGCATATAGATTTTAGCTTCCCCTATAGTCAGGATTTGCGTTCTCGTCTGGCGAATGCTGCGGTTGATGCCAATATTGCCATTGAAGATTACGGGGTTTATGCAGTGACCCAGGGGCCGCGTTTAGAAACGGCAGCAGAAATACGCCGTCTTGCTAGAGACGGCAATGATATTGTGGGTATGACTGCAATGCCAGAAGCGGCTTTAGCCAGAGAGGCTGGGATTGACTACGCGTCGATATCCTTAGTCGTCAACCCTGGCGCGGGGCTCACTGATAACTTGATTACGATCGAAGATATCCGCGCTGTTATCGATACGGGTATGGTGCAGGTTAAATCCATTCTGGCGCGTTGTATCGCCGAGTATTAATTGTTATTAAGATTATGGCCGGAGCGTTGCTCCGGCCATCGCTTTACTCTTTCGGCGCTGTAATTTTTGTTACTTTAATAATGACCCCAAATTTTGGGTGGTCAATAAAGTGCAGCTCATCACTGCGCATCCGCCGCTGCTGCTTCATCACCACGATTTGCTCAATAGGATAGTTTATATCTTGTCGAGATTGTGCACTGGGCTCAAGATCAGGGTTTTGTTGCTTAAATTGGAGGTGCTCTGGACTGCTTTCAAAGGCCGTGTCGGTCAGTGAATACAGTTCTTCAGGTTCATCATAGCTTTGCGGTTGGTGTGGTAAATAATAATTACCGCTGCGGCTACCGTAGCGTACCAGCCATAGATTAGTGTCGATATGAAGATAGCGTTCTACAGCAATGCGAATATAGCCCTCGAGCTCATAGTGCTTTCCAAATTGCCTGCCCCCTTGAATCAAAATAGCCGGGGATTTTTTGCGCGGTAGAAGGTCTTGCTCCCAGCTGGCGAGAAATAGGGGTTTGTATCGGGACGACATGCGCAGGGATTGGGCCACTTTAGCAAATTCCGGATCGCTGCGGTCGACAATGCGCGGTGAGTTGGTGTTGGTCTGCAGGCGCACCCATTTTCTCGGGTAGCGTAAATGCACATTGTCTGGCCAGTCTTCTTCATACATATTGCCAGGATCATTATTGGCATAGACCACCATATCAATATGAAATCGATCGGTATTTTGGCCGAAAGCCGCAGCGCTAAATCCCCATAGCAGTAGCAGGAGTAGGGGGTAGTAACGGCGGTGATCTAGTGTACTCATAGTGCTCGGTCTCATTTTTTAAATGCGGTCTTACTATCGCAGTTCTATTGTTTTGCTGCTAGCTTGCTGAGCAGTGCTTCAACAAATTCAAAGCGTTGCGCAGGGTCTTCTACGGGCTCTTTGAATTTTAAGGCGTTGGCGCCGTCGAGTTGATAGCGCGCTGGTGCCATTTGCACGAGTTTGACGATGTTTAAAGGGTGAACTTGGGTGTCTTCCGCAAACTCGACTCGTCCGCCTTGGTTCGAGGCTTCAATTTTACTTAATCCTAGAGCGCCGGCATGAAGTCGGATTTCGGCGCAGCGAAATAGGTTTTTGACTTGATTGGGTAGCAGGCCAAAACGATCGATCATTTCAACCTGTAATTCCCGCAACTCGTGGCCGTCGACGGCGCTCGCGATGCGTTTATAGAGCATGAGGCGACTTTGAACATCGGGTAAGTATTCGTCTGGTATCAGTGCCGGTACGCGTAAATTCACCTCAATGTGGTCAGTGTTATTATCTTCTAGGTTTATTTTCTTACCGGCTTTTATTGCGTTTACAGCGCGGTCGAGCATGTCCATATAGAGGGTGAAGCCTATTGAGTGAATTTGGCCGCTTTGGCCCTCGCCCAAGAGCTCGCCAGCGCCGCGGATTTCCATGTCTTGGGTGGCAAGGGTGAAGCCCGCGCCTAAGGTGTCAGCCTCGCTGATGGCGGTTAAGCGCTTTTGTGCATCACTGGTCAATTGCTTTATCGGGGGTGTTAATAAATACGCGTAGGCTTGGTGGTGAGAGCGACCGACGCGACCACGCAACTGATGAAGTTGGGCGAGGCCAAATTTGTCGGCGCGGTCAATAATGATGGTGTTGGCATTGGGTACGTCGATACCCGTTTCAATAATCGTTGAGCATACTAAGACATTGTGGCGTTTGTGGTAAAAATCACTCATCACCTGTTCAAGTTCGCGCTCGCGCATTTGGCCGTGGCCAACGCCAATTCGCAACTCGGGAATCATGGCCTCCAGGTCGCGCGCGGCTTTTTCAATGGTTTTGACTTCGTTGTGGAGGTAGTAAACCTGGCCGCCCCGCAAAATCTCGCGAAGGATTGCCTCTTTAATTAGCCCGTCTTCAGACTCCCTAACAAAGGTCTTGACCGATAAGCGTCGGGCGGGCGGGGTGGCGATAATAGATAAGTCGCGAATGCCAGCCATCGACATATTCAATGTTCGGGGTATCGGCGTGGCCGTCATGGTTAATACATCGACCTCGGCGCGGAGGTTTTTCAAGGCTTCTTTTTGACGAACGCCAAAGCGGTGTTCTTCGTCAATAATAACCAGGCCGAGATTTTTGTAGTGAATGTCGTTACTCAGCAATTTATGGGTGCCGATTAAGATATCGACCTTGCCGGCGTGAAGTTCAGCAATGACGCCTTTTTGCTCGGCTGGGCTGCGAAATCGCGATAGCACTTCTATGTTCACGGGCCAGTCGGCGAAGCGGTCGCGAAATGACTCAAAATGCTGCTGAGCGAGGAGGGTGGTGGGCACTAAGATCGCTACTTGAGTGCCATTTTGTACTGCGACAAAGGCGGCGCGCACTGCGACCTCGGTTTTGCCAAAGCCAACATCGCCGCAAACTAGGCGGTCCATAGGCCGCGGCGATTTTAAATCGCCCAGTACCGCTTCAATGGCGACTTGCTGATCGGGTGTTTCCTCAAAAGGGAAATCGTCGGCGAATTGTTGGTAATCTTCGTCGCTGAGTTCAAAGGCTCGGCCTTCTCGGGCTTCCCGGCGGGCATATATATCCAATAGCTCAGCGGCGACATCGCGAATTTTTTCCGCTGCTTTGCGTTTGGCCTTGCTCCACTGTTCAGTGCCGAGCCGGTGCAGGGGAGCATTGTCGTCGTCGGCGCCACTGTAGCGGCTTATCAATTGCAGTGAGCCCACCGGCACATAGAGCTTGGCGCCATCGGCGTACTCGAGGGCTAAAAACTCGCTGGCTTGATTGTCGACATTGAGTGACTGCAAGCCTAGATAGCGGCCAACGCCGTGATCGGCGTGTACCACCGGGGCGCCAATACGTAGTTCGGCGAGGTTTTTGACCACGCTCTCGGCACTGCTGGCGGCGGCTTTCTTGCGGCGACGGCTCTGAGATACCCGTTTGCCGAAGAGTTGCGACTCCGCAATGAGGGCAAAGGCGCAGGGGGTATCGCCTGAGATACCTTCGTCAATAGGCGCAATGGTGATGCCAAATTCGCAGTCGCTGTCGGCGAAGGCTCGCCAGCTGGCAAAGGATTTTGGTTTCAGTTTGTGGCGGGTCAGTAAATCAATTAAGGCTTCGCGTCGCCCGGCAGATTCGGCGCAGAGCAAGACTTTACGGTGCTGGCTGTAACGGCGTAAGGCAGCAATGGGGTCGCTATGTTTGGCGTCTATGCTCAGTGGCGGGGCTGTCGAAATGGCAAAATTAAAACTGCCTGCGGCGGCGGGAAGCTCGCCTTCGCTCAAGCTAATGCGCGGATAGCTTTTGAGGGTGGCAAAGAGTTCCGGCACGGTTTGGAATACCCCCGCTGGCGGCATAACTGGCCGTTGTAAATCCCCTAAACGTTGTTCGTAGCGCTGTTGTATATCCTGCCAGTAATACTCGGCGGCCCCTTCAATTCCGGTGGTGTTTAACACCCATGTGTTGTCGGGCAAGTAATCAAATAGGGTGCCGGTTTGTTGAAAGAACAGGGGCAGGTAGTACTCGATGCCCGCGGGTGCAATGCCATCACTGACATCTTGGTAAACGGGGCATTTGCGATGATCGACATTAAAACGTTCGTGCCATTGGCGGCGGAACAGGGCGATGCCGTTGTCGTCTAAAGGGAATTCTTTGCCCGGTAGTAAACGTATTTCGTTAACTGACTCAATACCGCGCTGGGTTTCTGGGTCGAAGCTGCGCAGGCTGTCTATTTCTTGGTCCAAGAGGTCTAGACGATAGGGGAATTCGCTACCCATCGGGAATATATCAATAATTGCGCCACGACTTGCGTATTCACCATGCTGATAAACCGTATCTACGTGGTGGTAGCCGCTTTTTTCGAGCTCTAAGCGGAAGGTGCTGATGTCGACGTGTTGACCGCGCTTAAGGAGTAAGCTGTGTTGGCGCACATAGTCGGGTGGCGCAATACGCTGCATTAAGGTGCTGATGGGCGCGACCAAAATGCCGTTTGCCATGGTTGGCAGCTCACTCAGGGTGCGCAGGCGCTCCGAAACAATGTCTTCGTGGGGTGAAAAATTATCGTAAGGTAGCGTTTCCCAGTCAGGTAGCAGGCGAACGGGTAACTCGGCAGCAAAAAATCGCAGGTTTTGTTCAAGCTGATAGGCGGAGGCGGTGTCCGCGGTCAGTAGGAGTACTGGCTGGTTTAGCGATCGTGCCAATTCAGCGGCAACGAGACCATGGCTCGCGGAGGGGCATTGTCCCCAGCGCAGAACGCCAGCTTTAGGGGGGGTATTAATTGCGGGTAATTCAATCACAGTCGGGGAATTCTGCTTTGGTCAGTGATAAATTCTGCATTGTAACCCGCTATTGGTAGTTATTACATTGCACAGATGGTGATGGGCGGTTGAACTTGAGGGCAGTAATAAAGATAATACGCGCACAATTTTCTCCTCCCCGCCATGCAAAGGGTATCTGCCGTGACTGAAAGAAGACGTGAGCGTCCTGATGATTACTTCGCCGATTGGAAAGAGCGCGAAGCGTTAGCAGAGGGGATGATCCCTCTAATTGGTAAACTTTACCGCTCCAATAACGTTAAAACCTACATTTATGGTAAGAATCTGGTCAACCTGTCGGTGCTGGATATCATGCAGGCCCACCGCTTTGTGCGTCAGGTTGAGCAAAACGAAATTTCCGAGTTTGAAACTTTTCCAATTATTCAGGCGCTCTCCACGCTAGATCTTGGTACTGCACATATCGATGCTGGGCGTATTGCGGTTAATTACGAGGAAACAGCCAAAGCTAGCGGCCAGTCTGTTGAAGATTTTGTTCGCAGTCAGGTGGCTAAACTGATTGGTGGCGCCAAAGAACCTGGCCGCCCATCACGTGACGTAGTCTTATACGGTTTTGGTCGTATTGGCCGTTTGGTTGCCCGCCTATTGATTGAAAAGGCCGGTGGTGGCGCTAATTTACGTCTGCGGGCGGTTGTTGTTCGTCACGGGGGCGCTGAAAATGATTTGGTAAAGCGGGTTAGCTTACTGCGTCGCGACTCCGTTCACGGTCCCTTTAACGGCACAATCCGTGTTGATGAGGAACGCCAGTCCTTCGTTGCCAATGGCGTCGAAGTGAAGGTGATTTATGCCAATTCACCGGACGAGGTGGATTACACTGCCTATGGCATCAACGACGCTATTTTGGTTGATAACACCGGCAAGTGGCGCGATGTTGAGGGCTTGTCTACGCACCTCGGTCGTCCGGGTATCGCCAAGGTTATTTTGACTGCACCTGGCAAGGGCGATATGAAGAATATTGTACACGGTGTTAATAGTGATCAAATTTTGCCTGAAGACACTATTATTTCCGCGGCGAGCTGTACCACCAATGCTATTGCGCCGCCACTTAAAGTGCTCGATGACAAATTTGGCGTTGAAAACGGTCACGTTGAAACCGTTCACTCTTACACCAATGACCAGAATTTGATCGACAATTACCACAAAGGTGATCGCCGTGGTCGCAGCGCGCCATTAAATATGGTTATTTCTGAAACAGGTGCAGCGAAGGCGGTTGGTAAGGTATTGCCAGCGATGTTGGGTAAATTGAGCGGCAACGCAATTCGAGTGCCGACCCCCAATGTGTCTCTGGCCATTCTTAAGTTGAACCTGAAGACAGCGACGACTAAAGAAGAGCTTAACGAATTTATGCGCAAAGTCGCTCTGCACTCGCCACTGCGTAAGCAAATAGACTACTCTAACTCGCCAGAAGTGGTGTCTAGTGATTTTGTTGGTTCGCGTCACGCCTGCGTTTTCGATAGCGAAGCAACCATCGTGAATGGCAAAAGCGCTATTTTATACTGCTGGTATGACAATGAGTTTGGCTATAGCTGCCAAGTACATCGCGTACTTGAAAAAATGGCCGGTGTTGAATACGCGGTTTATCCCCAAGAGTAATAGGGGGCTGAATTGGCGACCAGCCAGCCTTGGCCGTAAATGTTTACGCTGATGACCGATATCATCAGCCAAGCAGTGGTAAGCAGTCCGGCGAGTCTTTATACTTGCCGCAGTTTTTGGGACGCACAATGTTACGTTGTTTGTGCGTTGCCCCGGCGCGTTTTCACGCCCGAGTTTACGCAGATTTGCAATTTCGCGTTCAACCATAAGAGTGTTAGACAGCCTTATGATCAAAATTACCAGGGGCTTAGATCTGCCCATATCCGGTGGTCCCGCACAGCATATTGAGCCTGGCTCAAAGGTGCGAGCGGTAGCTGTGCTCGGTTTCGATTACCTCGGTATGAAACCCACCATGGCGGTGAAAGTCGGTGATCGGGTAAAAACCGGTCAATTATTGTTTACCGACAAGAAAAATTCCGGCGTTCGCTACACCGCGCCAGCAACCGGTCTTGTCTCTGCGATTAATCGCGGTGAAAAGCGGGTGTTGCAATCGGTGGTTATCGACGTTGAAGACGATGAGTTCGAAACCTTTGCTAAGTATGATGCGAGTGCGCTGAGCACCCTGAGTGCAGAGCAGGTTGCTGAGAACCTCCAGCAGTCCGGTTTGTGGACGGCCCTGCGGACTCGGCCATTTAGTAAAGTGCCAGCGATTGACAGTAGTCCTGCGGCGATATTTGTTACCGCAATAGATACGCACCCGCTGGCTGCTGATCCGGCAGTGGTGATTGCTGAAGCGGAAGCTGATTTTAGTAACGGCTTGGAACTATTGTGCCGCTTAACCGAAGGGAAAGTACACCTATGCGTTGCCCCAGGCAGTAGCGTGCCGAGCCTAGACAATGAACAACTGCGGGTTGCCGAGTTTGGCGGTGTTCATCCGGCTGGATTGGCTGGCACGCACATCCACTTTTTGGAAGGCGCTAGCGCGACAAAAGTGGTGTGGTCTATCGGTTACCAAGATGTTATCGCCATGGGGAGATTGTTTACTACTGGCCAATTGAATACCGAGCGTGTTGTTGCGCTTGCAGGCCCTCAGGTGGAAAACCCTCGCCTGATTCGCACTCGTCTTGGTGTGAGCTTAGATGAATTGTGCGCAGGTCAAATTCGTCCGGGCAACAATCGAATTATTTCCGGCTCAGTACTGGGAGGGCGTACTGCGCGTGGCGCGATGGCTTTCCTTGGCCGCTACCACAATCAAGTAAGCGTCTTGGCCGAAGGTAATCACCGTGATTTTCTGGGTTGGTTATCGCCCGGCGTTAACAAACATTCGGCACTGCGTATTTATTTGTCACAGTTTTTTAAAAAGTCGATTGCTTACACGACCAACACCAATGGTAGTGAGCGCGCTATGGTGCCAGTTGGGGCCTATGAGCGAGTGATGCCATTAGATATTTTGCCAACGCAGTTGCTGCGGTCAATTATTGTGGGCGATACCCAAATGGCGCAGTCATTGGGGTGTTTAGAGTTGGACGAGGAAGACCTCGCGCTATGTACTTATGTTTGCCCGGGCAAATATGAGTACGGCCCGATCCTTCGCGACAATTTAAGCCGCATAGAGAAAGAGGGTTAAGTAATGGGGCTGAGAAAAATTCTCGACGATATGGAGCCGCATTTTGAGAAAGGCGGCCGCTATGAAAAATGGTATGCGCTGTACGAAGCGGCAGATACGATTTTTTATTCACCATCAAGTGTTACTAAAGCCAATGCGCATGTCCGCGATGGTGTAGATCTAAAACGGGTTATGATTACCGTTTGGTTCTGTGCATTCCCGGCCATGTTCTACGGAATGTGGAATATTGGCTTCCAAGCTAACCAAATTATGCTGGATACTGGCATTGTCGGCGGTGAAGGCTGGCGTCATGTGATGATCTCGATGATGGCGGGCTATGACCCCGCTAGCCTTTGGGATAACTTCTGGCACGGCTTTTGGTATTTCATTCCCGTTTACGCCGTGACCTTTGTGGTCGGCGGTTTCTGGGAAGTACTTTTTGCCATGAAGCGCGGCCACGAGGTTAATGAAGGCTTCTTTGTTACTTCAATTCTGTTTGCCCTGATTTGCCCGCCGAGTATTCCGCTGTGGCAGGTTGCCTTGGGTATCAGCTTTGGCGTGGTTATTGCCAAAGAAGTGTTTGGCGGCACCGGCAAAAACTTCTTAAACCCCGCATTAGCGGGCCGCGCGTTCCTATTCTTCGCGTACCCCGCACAGATGTCTGGCGACGCAGTATGGACGGCCGTTGACGGCTTTACCGGCGCAACACCGCTGTCTGTAGTGGCCAGCGATGGCATGGCGGTTCTGCAAGAAAAAATGACGTGGATGGACGCCTTCCTCGGCAATATGCATGGCTCAATGGGTGAAGTGTCGACCTTGGCAATTTTCCTTGGCGGTGGCGTACTGTTGTGGACCGGCATTGCCTCCTGGCGCATCGTGCTTGGCGTATTAATTGGTATGTTTGGTCTGTCGATGTTGTTCAACTCCATGCAAAGCGATAATTTAATGATGGCCATGCCTTGGCATTGGCATTTGGTATTGGGTGGTTTTGCCTTCGGCATGATGTTTATGGCGACTGACCCAGTGTCATCGTCGATGACCAATACTGGTAAATGGATTTTTGGCGCCTTGATCGGTTGTATGGTGGTGTTGATTCGCGTAGTTAACCCCGCTTTCCCAGAGGGCATGATGTTGGCAATTTTGTTCGCTAACTTGTTCGCGCCGCTAATCGATCATTTCGTTGTGCAGGCAAATATCAAGCGGAGGTTGGCACGTGGCTAATAACGACAGTATCCCAAGAACACTGCTGGTTGCCGTTACCCTGTGTATCGTCTGCGCGCTGTTTGTTGCCAGTGCCGCAGTAATGCTCAAGCCGGCTCAGGTAATCAATAAAGCCCTCGACCGCAAAGCCAATATTTTGGCTGCCGCGGGCATATTAGTCCCCGGTGAAAGCATCGAGGAGCAGTTTAAACAGGTCACCACTAAAATTGTCGATCTGAATACCGGTAAGTTCGCCGACGAAATACTTTTAAAAGGCTTTGAACAGGCGAAAGTAGCGAAGGATCCGGCAACGTCGATTGCGCTGGGTGAAGACGATATGGCGAAAATTCGCCGTCGTGAAAACTACGCCATGGTGTACTTGATTGAAAAAGACGGACAATATGACAAGGTGATTTTACCGGTGCGTGGCTACGGTCTGTGGTCTACGCTTTATGGTTTTCTCGCGCTTAAAAATGATTTTAATACCGTTGTCGGCTTAGGATTTTACGACCACGGCGAAACTCCTGGTTTGGGTGGCGAAGTCGACAATCCAAAATGGAAGGCGATTTGGCCGGGTAAAGAAATTTACGACGACGGCGATGTCGCTATTGAATTGGTCAAGGGCAATGTCGACAGCAGCACACCCGATGGGGAAAACAAGGTTGACGGACTCTCCGGTGCGACCTTGACCAGTCGTGGCGTCAGCAACTTGCTGCGCTTCTGGATGGGTGAACTGGGTTATAAATCATTTTTAAGCAACTTGCGCTCAGGGGAGGCATAAACCATGTCGACAATGAAAGAAGCCCTAACGAGTCCCATTT
The DNA here is from genome assembly GCF_041584495.1 of Zhongshania sp. Taxonomy (GTDB): domain Bacteria; phylum Pseudomonadota; class Gammaproteobacteria; order Pseudomonadales; family Spongiibacteraceae; genus Spongiibacter. The sequence goes on along the minus strand of NZ_JBFHDY010000026.1, from coordinate 10,842 downwards.
TAAAGAACAACCCTATTGCACTGCAGATACTCGGTATCTGCTCCGCCTTAGCGGTAACCTCCAGCCTTAAAGTCACGCTGGTAATGTGTATCTCGGTGATATTGGTGACCGGCTGTTCAAGCTTTGCGGTATCACTAATCCGCCATCAAATCCCTAATAGCATTCGCATTATTGTGCAAATGGTGATCATTGCCTCACTGGTAATTGTGGTCGACCAACTTTTAAAAGCTTATGCGTTCGCTATTAGCAAGCAGCTGTCGGTCTTTGTTGGCTTGATTATCACCAACTGTATCGTTATGGGCCGCGCCGAAGGTTACGCCATGAAGAACCCGCCGCTGGCGAGCTTCGTTGACGGTATCGGTAATGGTCTGGGCTACAGTGTGGTGCTAATCAGTATTGCTGTGGTTCGTGAATTATTTGGTTCCGGTAAGCTGTTTGGTTTCGAGATACTGCCGTTGGTTACCGACGGTGGCTGGTATGTGCCTAACGGCCTATTACTGTTACCGCCAAGCGCCTTCTTCCTGATTGGTATTTTTATCTGGGTATTGCGCTCGGTGAAAACAGAACAGATCGAAAAAGAGGAATTCAAAATCACTAAAAATACCCGCAGCGTTAAGGAGGCCTTTTAATGGAACACTATATAAGCCTGTTCGTGCGCTCGGTGTTTATCGAAAACATGGCACTGGCCTTTTTTCTAGGCATGTGTACTTTTTTGGCAATTTCCAAAAAAATTCAGGCCGCAATTGGCTTGGGTATTGCGGTCATCGTGGTGATGGCACTGACCGTTCCGGTCAATAGCCTGATATACAACCATTTGCTCCGCGAAGGTGCTTTGGCTTGGGCCGGCTACCCAGACGTCGATTTGAGCTTTCTGGGTTTGCTGAGCTATATCGGTGTTATCGCCGCAATAGTGCAGATTATGGAAATGGTTTTAGATAAATATGTGCCGGCGCTCTACAACGCACTGGGCGTATTCCTGCCCTTGATCACGGTTAACTGCGCGATTATGGGGGGCTCGCTGTTCATGGTTGAGCGCGATTACGGTTTTGCGGAATCAGTAGTCTACGGCGCTGGCGCCGGTACTGGCTGGGCCCTAGCGATTGTTGCGCTGGCGGGTATCCGCGAAAAACTTAAATACAGTGATGTTCCCGAGGGCCTGCGCGGTCTGGGTATTACGTTCATCACTGTTGGCTTAATGTCGTTGGGCTTTATGTCCTTCGGCGGTATTGATCTCTAACCGAGAAGACTGGAGAGGAATTAATGAATACAGTAGTTATTCTCGGTGTGGGCATGTTTACCGCGATTGTATTGTCGCTGGTGTGCATTATTTTGTTCGCACGCTCGCGCCTTGTGAGCAGCGGCAATGTCACCATCGAGATCAATGGCGAAAAAACCATTACCGTGCCTGCAGGCGATAAATTATTAAACACTTTATCTGGCCAGGGCGTGTTCTTGGCTTCAGCCTGCGGCGGCGGCGGTAGCTGTGCCCAGTGTAAGTGTATTGTTAGCGACGGCGGCGGCTCGATGCTCGCTACCGAAGAAGCGCATTTTAGCCCTCGCGAAGCTCGCGAAGGCTGGCGTTTGTCTTGCCAGACTCCGGTTAAGCAAGATATGAAGATTGAAGTGCCAGAGGACGTCTTTGGTGTTAAACAATGGGAGTGTACTGTTGAGTCCAACCCCAATGTGGCAACCTTCATTAAAGAGCTGACCTTGAAGCTGCCAGAGGGTGAGAACGTTAATTTCCGCGCTGGCGGTTACGTGCAGCTAGAATGCCCACCGCACCATGTTAAGTATTCGGATTTTGATATTCCGGCCGAATACAAAGGCGACTGGGAGCGTTTCGGTTTCTTGAATGTTGAGTCGAAAGTGGAAGAGACCGTTATCCGCGCTTACTCAATGGCCAATTACCCAGAAGAGCGGGGCATTGTTAAGTTTAATATTCGTGCGGCGACGCCACCACCAAATAACTTAGCTTTAACACCGGGGCAGATGTCATCTTGGGTTTTTAGTCTTAAGCCTGGCGACAAAGTGAAAGTTTACGGCCCGTTTGGTGAATTCTTTGCCAAAGAGACCGATGCTGAAATGGTGTTTGTTGGTGGTGGTGCTGGTATGGCGCCGATGCGCTCACATATCTTCGATCAGCTGATGCGTTTGAAAACCAAGCGCAAAATCACGTTCTGGTACGGCGCGCGCTCAATGCGTGAAGCTTTTTACGTGGAAGAGTACGACAAGCTGGCAGCAGAGAATGAGAACTTTGAGTGGCATTTGGCGCTCTCTGATCCCCAGCCCGAAGATAATTGGACTGGCATGACCGGCTTTATCCATCAGGTCTTGTTTGAAAACTACCTGAAGGACCACGAAGCACCGGAAGATTGTGAGTACTATATGTGTGGGCCGCCGATGATGAACTCGGCTGTTATCAAAATGTTGGAAGATCTCGGTGTTGAACAAGACAATATACTTCTCGATGATTTCGGTGGGTAATTTGCCTCGCAACACAATAAAAGCAGCCTTTGTGCTGCTTTTATTGTTTTTGGTAGCTTGCTCAGCGAAACAAGCGCCGTTTTTGCAAGTGAATGGCACGACCATGGGCACCACTTATCACATCACTCTGCGTCAGCCGAGCGCTGAGTGGACAGAGCAAAGCCTTAAGGAAGCGCTGGACCAGCGCTTGCAGGCGTTTAACCAGCTCGCTTCAACGTACATCCCCGACTCTGAATTGAATCGTTTAAATGACGCGCCGGTGAATGAGTGGTACCCAGTCATGCCCATGCTGTTTGATATCTTAGTGTTGTCGACCGAAGTGAGTTGGGTGACTAATGGCGCGTTTGATATCACGGTTGCACCGGTGGTGAACTTATGGGGATTTGGGCCCGTTAAACACGACGGCAAGCCGAGTGATGAGGCGGTTGCCAAAGCGCTCGAAACCGTGGATTTTGGTGCAATGGAGCTGGATATCCTTGATAAAAGGGTGCTTAAGCAAAAAGACCTGCACCTAGACTTGTCGGCCATTGCTAAGGGCTACGGTGTGGATGTGGTCGCCTTATGGCTGGAATCCCTCGGTACCAAGGATTATTTGGTTGAGATTGGCGGTGAGATGCGTGTTGCTGGCCTGAGTCCCCGCGGCGATCAATGGCGAATTGGGGTCGAGAATCCCGATGTGGAAAACCCAGAAACAACGCCGATCCGCTTGGGTAATATAGGCATAGCCACTTCGGGTGACTACCGTAATTACTTTGAAGAAGAAGGAGTGCGTTACTCGCACACTATCGATCCGAACACTGGGCGCCCGATTACCCATAATTTGGCCTCGGTTACGGTATTGGACGCTTCGTGCGCGTATGCTGATGCCTTGGCCACTGCGTTTTCGGTTATGGGCGGTGACAAAACACTGAAGTTGGCTGAACAAATGGCCATACCGGTTTATATTATAGAAAAGAGCGACGCGGGCTTTGTCCGCCGCTACAGTTCTGCGTTTGCGCCGTATTTGGAGCAGGAGAAGTAAAATGGCAACGATATTTGCTGCGTTTTTTGTGATGTTACTGATTGTCGGCGCAATGTCGATTGGAGTATTAATGGGCCGCAAGCCCATTGCAGGGTCCTGCGGAGGGGTTGGCGCTGCACTGAGCGACCCTGACTATATCTGTGATTTGTGCGGTAATGACCCAAAGAAATGCACAGAAGAAAATGATGCGGCGGCTGCGGCGCGGAATAAATCGAGCACGACGTTTTACGACGCAAGCTGAGATCGCTTAATGCTTGACGGGAGACGATAGACGCTAAGCAAAGACAAGCGCTCGCCTTTGAATAGTGAGCGCAGTGAATAAAGGCGTCTCCCGTCTCCCATCAAGCGTCCTGCCAAACAGTAATTCGCTCCAAATATGCCTTCCTCGCAATCTCCATGTCTTTCAAAAACGGCTCTAGCTCATCAAGCGTTAGCGCTTGAGGTCCGTCGACTAGGGCTTTTGTTGGGGCAGGGTGAAAATCGACCAATACCATATTGGCGCCAGCTAATACCCCTTGGGCGGTGGCGTGGCAGAGTTCTAAAACCCCATCGGGGGCGACATCACGGCTTCCGACCGAGTGAGAGGGGTCGATACACACTGGCATTCTTGTAAGTCGCTTTACCGTCGGCACCTGTGCAAAATCCACCATATTGCGGTGGGGGGCGCCGAACTCACTTTTCATTCCTCTTAAGCAAAATATCACTTGGCTATTGCCTTCGCTGGCTAAGTATTCTGCGGCGTTTAAGGATTCATTGAGGGTAATGCCAAAGCCACGCTTTAGTAGGGCGGGGTAGTCGTTCTGTTTACCGATGGCTTTTAGCAGCTCAAAATTTTGAGTGTTGCGAGTGCCAATTTGCATTATCACGCCGCAAGGGCGCCCGGCATCGGAGAGGGCTTGATCAATCTCTTGCATATGACTTTCGTGGGTGACTTCCATGGCAATGACTTTAATGCCGTATTTTCCCGCAAGATCAAATACCCAGGGCAGGCAGTTTTTGCCGAGTCCTTGAAACGCATAAGGATTGGTGCGGGGCTTGTAGGCGCCCATTCGCGTGCAATTCAGGCCGTTGGCTTGTAGGACCCGGAGCATTTCTTCGACGTGCTTGGGCTTATCTACTGCGCACAGCCCGGCAAAGATGTGCAGCGACTGTTGGTCAAAGGCTAAGCCCTGATAATGAAAGCCGCTGCGTCCGCCGTGGGTCTTATGGCGGCCGAGAATACGGTATTCCTCTGAGATGCGAATGACTTTCTCCACCGCGGGTAGGCTTTCAATCTCTTCAATATCCAGCGCGTGGGTGTCGCCGAGCAAATAAATTTCTCTGAGACTTTGTAGCTGGCCGCTGACCTCATGCTGTTTGATCTTTACTCCAGATAATTGCTGGAGATGGCTCATGGTTTTCTTAAACGCTGGGTCTGACTCCTGAATATTAGGGTGTAGTATGAGTAACATGAATATCCCCTTGTACGAATACTTTGGCGTTAGCGGGTGAAAAGGCGCATAAATTGCACAAATATCTTTTCTCATAACTCCCGTATGCAATGATAGTATAGGCGCTGGTTTACGATCTGGATTGCGATTAATTTCCTATGGCTGTGCCCTTATATTTACGGATTGGTATTCGGTATTTTCGACGTGCCTCGGGAAATGACCGTTTTCTGTCGCTAGTCTCGTGGTTTTCACTGCTGGGCATGTTAATTGGCGTGGTCTCATTGATTGTTGTTATGTCAGTGATGAACGGCTTTGAGCGTGAACTGCAGCAGCGAGTCCTATCTGTCGTACCCCACGGTTATATTGAAGGTCCTCAGCGCCGCTTAGCGGGCTGGCAGGCGTACGCGAATTTGCTGGCCGATAAGCCCCAAGTTAGTGGGGTTGCGCCCTATGTCGGCGGTAAGGCGATGCTGGCGGTCTTCACGCGTTTGCGTGGCGTGTCTTTGTACGGCATCGATCCTGAACAGGAGCGTGGGGTGTCCTCGGTGGCAGAGCACATGATCGCCGGTGCTTACCTCAGCGATGATGGCAGCGGCCAGTATCAGATTATTATTGGCGATATTCTCGCGCGGCAGCTGGGGGTGAGTATTGGTGATGGTTTGACCGTTATTTTGCCCAAAGTGACCGTGACACCGTTTGGTTTGTACCCTCGCGAAAAAGAGTTTACGGTCAGCGGGGTCTTTAGCGCGGGTGCCCAGCTTGACGCAACGAGTGCGTTTATCCATATTCGCGATGCTCAGCGGTTTTACCAGCTCGGCGACGATGTTGAGGGCTTGCGCCTGCAATTGATGGATATGTTTGCGGCGCCACAATTGCTGCCAGCACTCGCTGCTGAATTGCCAGAAGGCAGTCTCGCTGTAAGCTGGAGTGACAGTCAGGGCAGTCTATTTCAGGCCGTTAAAATGGAAAAGCAAATGGTGCGCCTGCTGTTACTGTTTATTGTGTTAATTGCCGCCTTTAATATTGTTTCCATTTTGAGTATGGCGGTGTCTGCTAAGCGGGGCTCAATAGCAGTGCTGCGCACTATGGGCAGTACGCCGGGTTCAATTATGGCTATTTTTATTGTTTACGGTATGGCGACGGGCCTGATTGGTCTTGGTCTTGGCTTGCTCATTGGCGTTCCTCTTGCGCAAAATGTCGGCGGTGTTGTCGCGTTTATCGAGCAGTTAAGCGGTATGCAGCTCTTTAATCCGCAAGTTTATTTTATTACTCATCTTCCCTCCCATTTACAGTGGTCAGACGTGGCGGTTGTCAGTGGTTTTGCGTTACTGCTCAGCTTATTGGCAACGCTATACCCGGCCTGGCAGGCTTCGCGAGTGCAACCCGCTGAGGCTCTGCGTTATGAATAACGAGTACGGTGTCTATGTCTAATATCAGTGTCCCGGCAGATTCAGTGCTAGCCTGTCGTGATCTACATAAGTTTTTTGTTCAGGGGCCAGAGCAGCTCAGCATACTGAATGATATAAATCTCGATATTGGTCGTGGCGAGCGAATTGCGGTTGTTGGTCCCTCAGGGGCCGGTAAGACCACCTTGCTGCATATGCTTGGCGGACTAGATACGCCCTCAGAAGGTAGCGTGCTGGTTGGCGGCAAAGACATTGCAAAGATGAATGACCGAGATCGCAGCCGGTTGCGCAACCGCGAGTTGGGTTTTGTATACCAGTTTCATCATTTACTTGCTGAGTTCTCTGCGCTGGAAAATGCGGCGATGCCCTTGCTTATTGGCGGTGAAAAGCGCGCGGTGGCGTTTGCTCGCAGCCGAGAGTTACTGGAGCGTGTGGGTTTGGGGCATCGCTTAGAACACCGGCCAGCGCAATTGTCGGGGGGTGAGCGGCAGCGGGTCGCCATTGCCCGCGCATTGGCGAGTAGTCCCGCCTGTGTGTTATTGGATGAACCCACCGGCAATTTAGACGGCGACACGGCAGAATCTGTGCAGGCGCTGTTACTGGAATTAAATCGGGAGCTGCAAACCAGCTTGGTGATTGTCACACACGATATGCAGCTTGCTAAGCGGATGGACCGGGTGCTTAGCCTCGCTGATGGCCAATTGCAGGAGTCGGCGGCCTGATGCGCTCACTGGCGGTGTTTATTGGTCTTCGGTATAGCTCGGGTCGGTCAGGAAGTCAGTTGGTGTCGTTTTTGTCGCGGCTGTCAATGGCGGGGCTGGTTCTGGGGGTTGCCCTCCTCGTGACGGTGTTGTCGGTGATGAATGGTTTTGACCGTGAGATGCGGACTCGCATTTTGGCTTTGGTGCCACATATTACGCTTCAGCCTTGGGCTGTGGGCGAGAGTGATTGGCGAACGTTGCAAAGCGACGTCGAACGCCATCCCGCTGTGCTCGCAACGGCACCGTTTGTGCAGGGCAGCGCTATGTTAATAAAGGGCGGTTTGGTTGAGCCTGGCTTGTTCTATGGCGTGGAGCCTGTAGCCGAGGCGCGCGTGTCAACTATCCGAGATTATGTCAGTTTAGATGTGTTAAACATCGGCAGCAAGACGGTGATTTTAGGTAAGGCTCTGGCCGAGCGCCTAGGTGTTGAGCAGGGCGAGCGGGTGACCTTGGGTGTGCCACAGGCGGCGGGAAGTCAAAATGTGCGTTTTGTACAGATGACGGTTGCGGCGTTGGTAGCCACGGGCACAGAACTGGATCAGCAAATGGTGCTGATGCATATTGATCAGGCACAGTCATTATTTGCTGAGCCGCCACCAGTGTCGCTGCGCGTCTCAGTTACAGACGTGTTTACCGCGCCACACATTGCATGGGAATTGGCCTCGGTGCATGGTCGCGACTTTATGCTCAAGGATTGGAGTCAGCAATTTGGCAATATGTACCACGCCATTCAAATGTCCCGTAAATTAGTGGTTATTATGTTACTTGCTGTGGTGGGGGTTGCGGTATTTAACGTGGTTTCCACTTTGGTCATGGTCGTCAATGACAAGCGTGCTGATATTGGCATTCTGCGCAGCCAAGGTGCGAGCCAGGGTGATATTTTGCGTACATTTTTGAGTTATGGTGCGGTTATCGGGGCGGTGGGTTCGACTGCTGGCGGGGTGCTGGGGGTGGTGCTGGCAGCGTTTATCGGTGATGTGGTTGCCGCTGTTGAGCATTTTGGGGACTTGCAGTTACTGCAGAGCGATGTGTATCCCATTAACTATCTGCCCGCTGATATTCGTATACCAGATGTTTTAGCTGTCTGCGCGCTAGCCTACGCCATGAGTTTGTTGGCAACGATTTATCCCGCGTGGCGAGCGTCGCGAATGGCGCCAGCAGACGCGTTACGCACGAGTTAGGCGATGTTTGCGGTATTGCATTTTAACGGTTGAGGCGGCTTTCCCGGCGTTTTCGCCAGCGTCGAGTAACGTGGACGCGCCATAAGATATGAATGCTCGCGGCGCCAACGAGGCCAGCTAGTAAGCCGGTTAAAAAGCAGCCCACGAGCAAGGGGCGCCATAAATAGGTGAATTCCTCGGCCAGCCACGCCCATGACAATTCAAAGTGGAATGAATTGGGAGGAATACCCATTACTGTAGCGCCAACTTTATAGGTAAAGTAAAAGATAGCGGGCATGGTGATGGGGTTGGTGATCCATACTAGCATCACTGAAATGGGTAAGTTAGCGCGGCACACAATGGCCGCGAGGGCGGCAAGTAACATTTGCGTTGGTATTGGTACAAACGCAATGAACAGGCCCAAGAAAAACGCCAAGCTCACTGAGCGGCGATTCAAGTGCCAAAGATTGGGGTCGTGTAACAGACTGCCAAAAATACGGACCGAGGGGTGCTCGCGCATTTTTTCGGGCGTCGGTAACCAACGTTTAAATAATTTACGAGCCATCCGCTCAATTCTAGTTCACATGTGTGACAGTGGAAATTTAGCCAGCCGCATACTTGATAAGCGGGGCGGCGCCATTATGCACGGATCTACTGGGGTACTCCAGCATGTTGTCATGGATGACAGCGGCGATAGTGGCAATAGTCGGCGTAGCGTTTGCACCTGCGCTACCAGCATACACGATTATTGCTGTTTGCCTATTAAGCGGCTTAGTCGCCGGCGCCGCGTTACGGCTGCGTTGGCGCGGGCCTTTAGTGGCGTTTTTAATCGCTGCGGCGTACGCCGCAAGTTACGGCGTGTGGCGAACCGCGCAGCTATTGCCACCGGCCCTGGAAGGTAGGGATATTGCGTTAAGCTTTCGGGTGTTGACGCCGCCTGAACGACGCAGTGAGTTTCCGCCACATTACCGTTTCGACGCTAAAACCAACCTTAAAGGCTTGGGTCGGGTACGGCTAAGTTGGTACGGCGAGGAGCCGCCGAGCCTAGGTGATAGCATGCATGCGCCGCTGCGCTTGCGTCGCCCTCATGGTTATCGATCCCCCGGCGCCTTTGATTATGGACACTGGCTATTTGTGTCGGGCTATTCCGCTACCGGCTATGTTCGCCACCCTGAAGCCGCGGTATTTACTCCTTCGGCAGCCCCATTTTCGCTCGAGATCTTTCGGCAAAATTTGATAGCCGGCCCTAGCGCGCATCTCGATCAGTATCGTCACAGTGGGATAATGAAGGCCTTGCTGTTTGCTGACCGCAGTGGGATAAAGCCCGCAGATTGGGCCTTGTTTGCGCAAACGGGTACCAGCCACTTAATGGCCATTTCGGGCATGCATATTGGCATGGTGCTGCTATGGGGTTGGGGGCTTGGTCGCGCCGCGATATTTTTGTGTCAGCGTGGTTTAGTGCTAAAACCCCTGTTGGCAATGGGCTTTGCAGTAAGCTACGCGGCAATGGCGGGATTTTCCGTGCCGACCCAGCGAGCGGTAGCAATGGCGGCGGTGGCCTTGTTGGCGTATGGCTTTAGGCGTCAGACTAGCCCTTGGCGGTCCTATTTTGCCGCGATGCTGCTGGTGTTGGTTATCGACCCACTAGCGCCTCATCAGCTGGGGTTTAGTCTCTCGTTCGCGGCTGTGGCCATACTGTTGTGGGCATTTCAGGGGCAGCGTCAACCCCGTAGTTTAAGCTTGCTGCGATCTCAGTGGGTGGTCGTGATTGGCTTGCTGCCAGTATTGGGTCTATGGGGACTGGGTTTTAGTGTGGCGAGTATCCCTGCAAATCTGGTGGCGATCCCAGTAGTGGCCTTTTTAATTTTACCGGCCTTGTTTGCGGGCTTATTGTTACTTATGGTTTGGCCTCAGTTGGCAGATTTGCTTTTTTCCTGTGCAGACACCTTACTTGAATATTTGCAGCTAGGCCTAGCGCTGGCGGCGCAGTGGCAACCAGTAATTCATTTTTACCCTCCGGCGTCTGCCCTGGGCTTAGGTGTTGGCGCAGTACTTGTCATACTTTTACCCCGCGGTGTACCCGCTAAGTGGTTGGCTGTAATTCCCTTGTTGGCTTTGTTCTTTTGGCCCGCGCCGCGACCGACCAAGGGTGATCTTTGGGTGACCGTGCTCGATGTTGGGCAGGGTTTGGCTGTGCTACTGCAAACCCAAACGAAATCCCTGCTTTACGATGTTGGGCCAGATTTTCGCAGCGGCTTTAATACCGCCGATGCCGTGGTCTTGCCCGCGTTGGCGGAGTTCGCCATAGACCGTTTAGACGCGTTGGTGCTAAGCCATGGCGACCGTGACCATGCGGGTGCCGCGTCCGCATTGCTTGCAAAGCAGCCGGTGGTCAAATTTCTGCGTGGCGAAGATATTGAGAAGCTTGAAAGAAAAGGGCGCGACTGTCACACAGCGCCAGCCTGGGATTGGGATGGTGTGCGATTTGAGTTTTTGGACAGCGCTGTCAGCGATCAGCGCGGTAATAACGCTTCTTGTGTTATGAAGGTCAGTGCCGGTTTTGCATCTATTCTGCTCACT
>NZ_JBFHDY010000025.1:0-34686 GCF_041584495.1 Zhongshania sp. | reverse complement strand
TTTTTTGCGTTTTAACCACGCGGCTTTGGCTTGTGCAGCTGAAGTTTCAGCGGCGAAAAGTTTTTCGGCGGCGTTAAATTCTTTTTGTAAAGTTTTGTAGCCATCGCGGACTTTGCTAAGGGTGTTTTGCGCTTCTGCATAGCGGCCTTCACGCAGCAGGGTTTCACCTACGGCAAGTTCACCTTCTAGACTTGGAATTTGGTTGCCGTTAAATATTCCGGCTTCACTTAGGCGTTGCCAATAATTTAGCGCGGCCAGCCCTTTGTTGTTATTCCGTTCGGCATCGCGCACCTCGCTGTCTAGGTTTCGTCTGGCGGTGTCTAGGCGCTGTTTTATGACTTTAAGCTCGCCTTGCAGTTTGGCGACGGCAGCCTTCTCTCGAGCTATTTCTGCTTTGCTTGCCGGAATCCAGTCTTTCCAGACGCCAGTGCCAGCAATGGCGCCTAGGCCAATAAAGAGTAATAACACAAGTGTGGCCACAACCCGTTTATTGGGGCCAGCGTTTAGGCCTGCTACTGACTTGGCTTGCTTAGAATTGCCTTGTTTTGGCATCCCTCGCCTTGCTTTTGCGGTGGTTTGTAAGGCGGTGAGTAGCTGCACGGCATCTGCTGGTCGCTCGTCTGGCTGTGGCTCTAGGCATTGCATTACAGCCTGACAAAAGCCGTGGTTTAAGTCTGGACGTTTTTTTTGTAAGGGCTTGATGAGTCCGGCGGGCACGTCGCCGGTGGCGAGGGTGTAGAGCAATATACCCACGGCATAAAGATCGGCGCGGGCGTCGAGGTGTTTGCTGCCTTTAATTTGTTCTGGCGCCATGTAATAGGCGGTGCCCATGGCGGTGCCAGTTTGGGTACGCCGCGAGGTGCTTTGCAACTGGGCTATGCCAAAGTCCATGAGTTTGTAGTGGCCGTCTTTGGTAAGCCAGATGTTTTCGGGTTTTATGTCGCGGTGTACGGTGTGCTCATGTGCATAGCTCAGCGCGGGCAAAAGCTGGCCGACGATGTCGAGTAATTCTTTTTCTGAAAACGGCTGTTGCAGGGACTCGCGGGTTTCAAGCAATTGGTTTACGCCCTGGCCTTCGAGCAGTTCCATAGTAAGAAAATACAAGTCGCCGTCATTTTGTACGTCGTACACGTTCACAATATTGGGGTGACTGAGTTTGGAGCTAATGCGCGCCTCATCCATAAATCGTGTCAGCGCGCGTTCGTTATTGGTAAGGCTGGGCAGCAGAATTTTGATGGCAATGTCTTCGTCGCGGTTTTTGTCGTGCGCACGGTATACCGCGCCCATCCCCCCCTGACCGATGAGTTCGGCTATGGTGTAGCGCCCCGCTAATACATGACCGGCTGCAAAGCTGAGCCGGTTAATGTCGCTTGGCGCTACACCGGGTAAATCGTCTAATTTAGTTTGTGATAGTGAGCTGGCAGATGTTGCCGACGTAGTTGAATTGGTCATTACAGGCGACTGAACAAGTGCTGCATAGTGATCGTCTAGCTTGGCGAGTACTGTAGCAAATTTTGCCGCCAGTGCCGGGGTAGGAGCACTTTTCTGCTTTTTCTGAAGTTCAGCCCGCTTGCTGTAATAGGCTTGATCTATTGCATCTAAGCTTGCGCCCTCGTCTATTCCGAAAAGTTGGCGAGCTTCTGGTGGGCTTGGCATGCTGATTCCTATCTTGCTTTTTAACTCGCGCTATTTGCACTGATTAAATTTTTGCCATTGTATTTATTAAAAGGTTAGACCTTAGCCTGCTATCGCCGCAGCTAAGTTGCGTTCGAGTTCGGCAGCATTGGCTTTTAAGTGCTCTAACTCGCGTTTAATGCCTTGCCAGTGTCGCAGTTCTCGCGCCATTTGCTCGCTACGCTGTTGCTGAGCTTGGCGATTACTTTCTTCTTGCTGGCGTTGGCGTTCGTGGTGTGCCAGTACGGTGGTCTGTACTTCCTTTTTAAGGCTGCGGTTGGCACGGTCTAACACGTCGCTTAGTTGTTGTTGGGCAAAGCGTTGTATATCACTGGTGAGCCGACGGATTTCATTATTGAGGGTGTCGCGAATGCGGTCGAGCTCTTTGTCGAGTTTTTCTGCGTCTTCTTTGGGCCATTGAATATAGGTGTAAACAAAGCCGCCCACCAGCACAGCTGGGGCTATCGCCATGAGGCTGGCGCGCAGGTCGATGTTGAGCAGGGCTTTGGCCACACCGCCAAGCACCATGGCAGTCATAGACAAACCCATAATAAGTTTTCGGCTTTCGCTTAAACGGGTCATTAAGGTGCGTTTAGGCATTTCACCACGATAGCTAATAGTGAGTTCCAGTCGGCGCTCAAGGTCATGCTGTAATTCGCTAATTTGAATGGATTCAGTGCGGTCTATGGCAGCGATACCTAGGCCTTTTAATTGCTCGTTTATCGTTTGTTGCAGCGTATTGAGTTGGCCATTACAACGTTCTACTGCCGCGGCAAGTTCGGTTTTGGTGAGGGCTAATAAGGTGCCGCGCAGGCCGCTAACAAAATCGGCGCCAAGGGTGAGCTTGTGAACGCTATGGCCAGGTTCTGCCTCGAGATCATGAAATTGCAAATCTGTTATTTTAGCTTGCACGCCCTTTACTACGGGAGAATTAGGCAGGTTAAATTCTTGTAATTGGCTATTGAGGTCCTTCTTGGCGGTCACCAGCCAGTCGTCTATTTGTTGGCGCAATTGGTCACCCTCTCGACTGTCGCTGCGGTTTGCGCTGTGCAGTTGCTTATTTGCTTTAGTGACCTGCTGCTCTAACAATCCCGCTTGTTGTTGGTAGCGAGTAAAGATGGCATTGAGGCCAGCGCTGAGGCGCTGTGCGTGTAGCCGGTTTATAAGTAACTGGCGGTCGCTGTTTTGGCTGTCGGTGAGAATGGCGGGGATAGATGCTTCAACGTGGCGTGTGATGAGTTTGGGCGGCATGCTCATAGCAGTTTTAGTGTGCTGTTCCCACCAACCTACCGGCGGCAAACTTGCTTCTTCACTGAGTTCGTCTACGGTGAGCAGTGGCCAAAAACCGGTCATATTTGTGGTGAGGGTTTCGACAACCTCGTGGTCTTCCCGCGACAGAGTGTAATGCAAGGGCGCGGCAACAATAACAAAGTTGCTTTGGGCTATAATCGCATTTAGGACTTCCGGCTTTTCTAAAATCGCGTCTGGGGTATCGGGAATAAGCAGTTTTAAGCCAGCGACGCCTTTGCTGTTATTGAGTTGCAGGGCTAAGGGGTTAGCAATTGATGCACGGGTGGCGCCTAACTCTATGCGCAAGGCGTCGATAAAGGCCTCTTGGGCATCGAAGTTGCGCTGCTTTTCGCGGCGTAGGCCAATGCCATAGTCGCCCGCGGCAATATTGATTTCCATGAATTGGGGCCATTCACGACTTGACACGGTGAACTCATTAAAGACATCACCGTATAGCCATTTAAGGCTCTGCTCTAGACTCTCGGGTGTCATGGCGAGCAATACAGCGATCAACGGCGCCGATTCTAGCTCGGCAAGTTGCGCAGTGTAACGATCCATTAGCGGCGTTTCAGCCTGCCCTAGCTCTAAGGTTTCGCACAGTGATTGCGCTGACGTTAATAGTTCTCGTAGCCTTGTTTGTTGTGGCATTATCGCCCCCATACGGTGTTGGAACCCCCAGACCGCGGCGTATTCGGCCTGCGATCATTCTGAATACTGCTAATCATTAAATACCCGAGGCTTGCGGTAGCAGTTCTACATAATTTGTTTAACTGCTTCACAAGCCTGCCCTACTGAATAATCCGTTTCGGTATCAATTTGCTTTCTGCGTTTGCTCTAGCGCTTGATCTGCTTTGTAGGCGCGAAATTGTTCATACAATACGGCGTCATCGTCGGCATTGAGCTTTGCCCCGCTCTGTGCTTTTAACGTGCTGTATACGTGCTGGCTGGCTGCTGGGCTTATTGCCACTAAGACGCAAACGTGGTCTACGCCGCTAATTTCGTAAATGCCGGTTTCAACCGCTTTTATCCCGCTTATGCTTTGCTCAACCAGCTGGCGACCCGTCTGATTAAAATCAGTGCCAACATTAACACCTTCACTACTGCCGGTTTTGCTTTGAAAACCCTTCGCTAAAAACGCAATATTGCGCTGAAGCTGCGCAGCGAGCTGTTCACTCGCGAAATGAATTGCCTCGCTCCGATCGACATTAAATGCCCCACTGGCACTGACACAGCTGGCTTCGGCAATGCTGTCTTCTACTTCTGGCATGAGCACCCACGAAGGCAATTTAGATTGAGCGGCGCTTGCTTCGCCTTTTTGGGGCCCTGAGGCGCAGCCAGTAAGAATGACGGTAAATAAGGCCAATGTTGCTTTGAAAGTGGTTGTCATGGCGGTTCTCCTGTTTGTTTTTGTAATGAGACGGACAGCATCGCCTTTTGCTGCAGCTTTTCACCAAACGCGCACCACGCCATTTGCGTTGTGGGTTTGATTTGCGTTAAATGGGGGTAATCTGCAACGGCTGAATCGAACTGGCCTTCCGCTACACGCAGCAGGGCCTCATTGCCGCATTGACTTTGAAGCCTACTTAAACTGGCACCCAGTACTTGCCACTCAGCAATTTGCGGTGAAACGCTGCTAAGGGATTGTTCTGGTTGAGTGTATCCCGCTAGGTAGGCACGCCAATAATTAACGGGTACGGCGTTACGCGCCAATGAACTCGCCGGTTCGGTTTGCGGCATAAGCACGACAGTCATTATTGGCGCGTTAGCTTGCTCGTTATTTTGCGTAACGACGAAGGTGAACAGTAGCACTGCCGCCGCGCTCGCCACCCCTGCGATGCGCCAATAGGCCGAGCTTTTTTGTCTGTGGAGGACTTGATAGGCCTGCGCCTCTTGCACAGCCCGCCATTGACGGCGACGCTCTGGATTTTGGGCAAGATAAGCCGATACGCGGGCGTGCTGGGTTTCGTCCAGGCTTCCATCTACATAGCGCGCGAGGATTTCATCACTTGGTAATTGGCTTGGTGTGCCAGTTTGGGCGATGGCTTTCAATAGTTGTTCCTCAGGCGTCATTGCTCACCTCCGCAAATTCGGCGCCGCTAATTCCCCAGTCTTGCATAAGGTCACGCAATAGGCTGGTGATAGTGGCTAGGCGGCGCTGTACGGCACTGGGATTGCTATTTAAGACTGCAGCGGCCTTCCGGCTTGATAGCCCATCTTCATAAATAAGGGCCAGCAACAGGCGGTCTTCCGGTGATAGTTGTAACCGGTCTTCCAGTATACCGTTCGCGCTTATTGGAGTAGACGGACACGCGTCGGAATTGCTTCGACTGATCAGCGTAGATAAGAGATTTAATACGGAGCGTTGATTTTCGCGGATGACTTGATCTTCTAGTGAAGCCGAGCTTGCAGCCTCATCAATCGCCTCGGCATTTGCTACTTCGCAGTAGCCGGGTTCACCACAGCGGGGAATGCGGGCGCGCACGGTGCCAATGACATTTTGAACAAACCCCGGCTCGTGGTCGCTTTCTAAGCGGCCGATAATAAGATCAGGCCATTGCCGTTCAAGACACAGCATTTGCCAGATATGCACCCAAATGGCGCCGTTATCTTTTAGCCACTTAGGTGGCCGTGGCCTACCAAAGCGTTCACGGGCGTAATCTTCTAGCAAACGCGCAGACACTGTGTGTGCATAAGTTTCCGGCAGGGCTTTACCGGTAAAAGCCTGTAGCCTGTGCCAGTTATTTTCCGACAGCCTTGAGATTACCTCGTTAACAGCCGCTTCAGCCAAGCTCGGCTGAGGAAAGCGTTTCGCCGACAACCACTCTAAGCGATGCAGAAACTCCGATGACAGGATAATCAATCGCCAGTTGGGCCCTTGATTACTCGCCACCAGCTAACTCGCGATGTAGCTTTTTCAAAGAAAACTGCATGTATTTACCGCTGGCAACCTCTCTAGCGCTGATACTTTACAAATGAACGAGTGCGATTGTTATGAACCGACAAGTTAAAGGATAGTGCAAATATACTCCTGAGGCACTAGTTTTATCAGGCAATCGCCTTGCTTTATTAAACTTAGTGATTGCCGGAAGCATCCGTCGCAGTAGGTATATTATTCACTGTAACGTGGCTTCCTGCAGATACGAGCTGCTTAGTTAAATCGCTTTTGGCGCTGATCCCAGCCTCTAAAATTGCTAAGTTCACCGTTCTATTTAGTTTTTCTTCCGCACGGGAATCTATGCGGTCACGAGCATTCTGCAGCGCGTTATTCAGCGCATGCGTCAAGGACTCTGCCATTACTGCGCATCTCAGATCAAATATCGACAATTGTTTTTGGCTATTTGTACTGGGTTACAGTAACAGCATCTTCATCTATTAAGTATCCACGTCAAAGCCAAGGAGAAATGGATCAGGGCCGTAGACTGTGACGTGCGATTTAAGTAATCCCAGACAGAGCTACCAAGAACGGCCTAATTGCCTAAAGCAACGTCAATACTGTATCACTTAGATTCCTGTTGGCTCATTGCCCCACGTATCGACCGGCAGCAACTACTTTTCTACTTACACACGGGAACTGCCGCAAACTGGCGACGCCGAACCTGATCTCAACGTCATGGAAAACCTTGCACTCAAAACCGCAGACGCGGCGATTATTCTTCATGGCATCACTGCGACTACTGCAAGGCCTTTCGATACGCACTTATGCCCGGTATTACACTAACCAATACTGTGCCGATCATAATCACAGCCATATAAAATGCCAGCTGGGGTGTGAGTAGATGGCTGTCAATATACAAGCTGTAACGCTCAGCAAGGGCGTTGCCCACCACCTTAATACATAAAACTAGGAGCAAGTTTGCTGCAATGATGCTGCCAAGACTGATAAGCAGCGCTTCCGTCTGAATGAGCGCAAAAACAAACAAAGGTGGCGCGCCAATAGCACGCATAACCACTATCTCGCCCTGACGCTCTTTGATAGAAGCCAACAACATGGCAGCAAGGCCTAACAAAGAGGCAAGTAGAACTAGGGCGGCAATCAAGCGTAGGGTATTTTCCATCGTTGACATCATTTGCCAAAGCTGGGATAAGGTCACGCCGGGAAGAATAGCTTGCAGGGCTTCGTTGTCGTAGGTATTAATTTGTCGCTGTAAGCGAAAGATGGCCAGTTTGGATTTAAGGCCTACCATAAATGCCGTTATCGACTCCGGCGTCAGATCTTCCTCGCCGTGGCCATGAGCTGAGCTAGGCATTTTTACACCGTTTTGCCAGCCACTGTGGATGGCTTCAATCGCGTCTAAACTAACATGCAAGGTCTGATCTACCGGTGTACCGGTAGTTCGAAGGATGCCTGCAACCCGAAAAGGCTTACCCTTGTGTTGACTGAAGCTGGCATTACCCAAACCGTGTGCCAACACCAACTCGTCGCCAATCTGGTAGCCCAGTGATCGAGCAACTTCACTACCAAGAACGAGTTCATAGCGCTGAGAAAAAGGCATGCCCTCCGCCAGCACTAAGGGGCGATTTTGACCAAAGCGAAAGTAATTGAAGTAATCCACTGTCGTTCCCATAACGCGATAACCGTTGTGAGAGTCGCCAAGGGCAATGGGGATTGTCCAAGCAACGTTTGGGTCTGCTGCAATGTGCTGATAACTTTGCCAAGAAATATTATTACTGGCATGACCCAAACGAAAAACCGAATACAGCAGCAAATTTATATCGCCAGTGCGCGCTCCTACGATCAAGTCAATGCCAGACACAGTATTGTTAAAACTGCTTTTCGCCTGTTGGCGAATTTGCTCTACACCCAGCAACACGAACACACTGACTGTAATAGCAAGAAACGTCAGCAGCACTGAGCCTTTGCGACTGTGCAGACTTGCCAGGGCTAGGCGTAAAAACATTAGCTCCCCCTCCCGGCCTGATTAATGTCTTCCAGCGACTCCACACGACTCATGTCATTCGCCAAACTGAGGTCGTGGCTGACAAATACCAAGGCGGTGCTACTTTCAGCTAGTTGCTCACGCAGCAACGCCATAAAGAGATCGCAATTTTTAGCGTCGAGCGCTGAGGTTGGCTCATCAACGATGAGCAGCTCTGGTTGATTAATAAGTGCACGAGCAATGGCCACCCGCTGCTGTTGCCCAATACTTAGCTCAGCCGCCGGCTTGCGACGCAATTTTTCGTCCAGACCTAAGCTTGCCAATAAAGTCGTTGCGGCCGTATCAACATCGCCCTTGCCGCCAAAATGCGCGGCGAGATGGATATTATCCCGGCCACTCAAATAGGGAACCAAGTTGAACTGCTGAAAGACAAATCCAATATGACGCGCCCGCCACTTGTCGCGCTGACCACTGCGCAAAGACTGTAAGGGCTGCTCCAGCATAGTAATGCTACCACCGCTGGGAACAAGGAGGCCCGCTAACAGTTTAAGGAAAGTAGACTTACCCACACCAGAGGGACCGTGGAGAAAGACCTGCTCTCCTGCCTTCACGGACCATTGCGGGATATCCAGTACCATTTTGCTGTCGCCAGGGTAGTGAAAACGGAGGTCTTTAATACTGAGCAGCACGTGCCGATTTCCTATTGATGTGGTCGCTGACGATATAACGTATCATATTTAAAGTCGTGATGATTGTTTTCATACCAGTTGCGTATTTCGTCACGGTGACTTGATAAAATACGCCTAGCAAGCCTTGTCGACCAATTCTGTAAAAGGAGCTCATTTTGGCACTCGTTTCTTCGCGTACAATTTCTGTTTATGCCGTGGTCGCACTGCTGCTTGTATTAGCTAGCAAATCCTTCGCTCAGGGTAATCACCAGACTATAGAATGGACAGACCTCATGCCCACAGATGATCTGGAGGCTTTTTTAAATCCACCTGACTCTATCAATGAAATTGAAGATGGCTCTGACGCAGATAAGATAGCCAGCCAAATCAAAGCTGCGTTGGATGCGCCAAGAGACAGCCGCTATCAGCAAGCCTTAGTTTCCACCAAGGTTATTGCTGCCCTCGACGGTAAAGCCATCCGTATACCCGGATTTATCGTACCACTGGAGTTTGGTGTGGATCAGCACCATGTCACTAAGTTCTTTTTGGTCCCATATTTTGGCGCCTGCATCCACGTACCGCCGCCACCGCCGAATCAAATTGTGTATGCTGAATTTGAAAAGGGTTTCAAGCTAACATCACTTTACGACCCATTTTGGCTGTACGGCACCATCAAAACCACAATAGTCGAGAATGATACTGCGACAGCGGCCTATACCATCAAGGTGGATTCCATTAAGCCCTATACGGAGGAATGAGGCTTACTGAGTACGCAAGCAAATAGGCTCGTTTCTAAGTTCGCATAGACCTTCGGGTCTGTGCTTATGCATTCGATTCGACTGTCCAGGCAGTCGTCAAGTTCGAACTCCGTCAATACCCCATCGGCCTTGTTGTAAGCTGTAATACCTTGTTCAGTAACAAAGACACCTTTAATACGCTCGGCGTCGACACCCAGCAACAAACTATAAAGCTTAGTCGCATCAAAAACCCACTCCGGGGAGAAAACCCAGCCGCGACTAAAGAAGCCCTCGCCTTGGTTGTCGACGCAAAGAAAACCCTCAACCGGTAGTGTTATGGGCGGAAAGTCTTCCACGACCGGTTGTTGGTCTGAATGCAAACTATGGTGATAATGATATTCCTGCTGATGTTCACGAGCCGGCGTTGCCAGCCACTCAATAGCGAGTTCGCCTTGACTCACTTGAAAAACAGATTTGCTACTCAAACCCACTTGATTTTTGCCAAATCGCATTTCCAAAAAATCCAGCAGTGCGGGGAAATCCTCAGCTTGATATTGGTCTGCCTTGTTCGCCACAATTACATCGGCAATCGCCAATTGCTGATTAAATGTCGCGTGTTCAGTATAGCGCGGTATATTAATTTTTCTGGCATCAACCAACGTGATGGTGGCTTGCAACTCTAACACCTTTTTATAGTGATCAGCAGATAATACCGCTAGCACCTCTTGGGGGTGACCAAGACCAGTAGGCTCGATTAACAATCGATGTGGCTTGGCTTGCGTAAGCAAACGGTTCAAAGCAATCTGCATGGGTAAACCGGCGGCGCAGCACATACAGCCTCCCGGTACTTCTCTAATAAACACCCCAGAAGCCTCGCTTTCTTTACCGCTGATTAAACTGCCGTCAATACCCACTTCGCCAAACTCATTGACGAGTACCGCCCAGCGTTCATGATCCGGCTTTTGCTTTAAAAGACTCAGAATGGCCGTTGACTTTCCAACACCAAGAAAACCGGTGATGACATTGGTGGGGATAGCGTTCAGTGTTGACATGTAGAAACATCCTTGGAGTGCATTGCAGCAAATAGCGGCTTGTAATTGTTAGGTTCGCAGAGGCATAGAACGCGTGTCTTAGCCTTGCGGTTCTGGTGCGGAGTGAGTGACCATCACGCTGCGAGTGTTCACGTTCACTTGTAAATAAAAGCAGCTAGGCCGGCCGGTATGGCAGGCTCGACCGCGCTGCTCAACGTCGCATAGCAAGGTGTCGCCGTCACAATCGATCCGCATGGGTTTCAGGCGCTGATAGTGACCACTCGTTTCGCCTTTTCGCCATAACTTAGCGCGTGAGCGGGACCAATATGTCATATCGCCGCTATGCAGAGTTTGCGCTAGGACATCCCTATTCATCCACGCCAGCATAAGCACATCGCCACTATGGTGATCCTGCGCAATGACTGGCACCAGCCCATTAGAACCGAAGCACACATTATCCAATACCTCGGACAGCGCTAGTCGATCACCACGCTGGCAATCTTCAAAGGAAAGAAAACCTGTATTGATCATGGCTTTTCCGCAGCCGGCGGCGCCAAGCAATAAGCTTTTTTGCTATACACCGCGCGTATCAATCCAGGCTGAAAGAATACTGTGGGCACCACAAATCGACCAGATTCTAGAATGCACGTAACGTCTTCCTCAGGTAACACAGCCACGTCATTGCAATATGCAGCGTGCATTTTTTCGATGCCTTGCTTGTTAAGGCCATCCGCTTTCATCACGCGGAACCACATCTTCATATGCGTCAAATCAGCAGGCGATGACAAATCGGCAGACAGGTCTGAATTCACTAGAATACCCTCGGGTAAGAGCCGCTTAGTTATGCTTTAAAAAATTGAATGCGGGCGGTTCTATTATCGAATGCCGCTACCTCTTTACTTGGCATTTTGGTTTTCCGCGCAACCGCACTTCAGATATACGCATAATGCATGATTTTTAAAATGCCCAAAGGCAATCAGTGATGCGCCTATGAGCGATAGAATTTTCTCCCCGCTTTCAGCAAGCCACCCATGCCCCGAAAATGCAGCCAGAAACAGCGCCGTGAGCCCAAGCAGACCTATGACCATAACACTCTTATTCCGATGCCGTCGGCATCCCAGCGTTAACGCAACAAGACTGGTAGGCAGTACCGCCACTAACATCCACTGATGAAAGCGCTCATCGCCCAAAGTGCTGACTGCCAGTGTGGGCAACATAGCGACGGCAACAGGTAGCAGCAAGCAATGCATCGCGCACAGCAACGACAAGCCAATAGCGGCTTTGTCGATACGACTAGAATTAGACGTCATGTATATTCCTTGTTTGAAAGAACCAAGCATAAAGGAACGCTAGGCGGCACAGTGCTGGCAGAGGCAGTGCAATTCCAGCTGCGGGCTTTTTAAAATGTATCCCGAGTCTTCAACATTGCGTTTCAGGGTATTGATCAGGGTCTTTTTGATCCCAATTTCTTTCACGTTGCTGCACTCGTCACAGATCAAAAACTGAGGCACTTCGTGGGCGTGGTCGCAGCTGATATGAGAACAAGCGACATATTTGTTGGCTAAATGGAGCTTATGTACTAGGTTTTCGCTCGCCAGAAAATCTAGAATGCGATAGACCGTAGTAGGCGGCAAGGATTCACCAAATTCTTTTTGCATATAATCAATCAGCTCGTAGGCAGACTGGGCTTTTTCAGATTTAAGCAAGCCTGCAAGAATGCGCTTACGCTTTTCCGTTAGCCTAGCACCGGTGGCGCGGCAGTTGGCTTCAGCATGGTCGAGAATTTGACTGATATTGCTCATGGTCTTCTACCTTAAAGCTATTTATCTAAAGTTCAGGTGACGATCGCTATTATCCAGTGTTGTCGTTCCCTGTCGACCATTTACTACCCACTGCACCTGCAAGGACTTAACACCGGGAAATACCCTGATAATGTCCGTGGTAAATGAATCGAACTTTTCCGCTTTTTTACAGCGAAACTGGTAATAGGCACTGATATCTCTGTGAGCAGATTGGTCGTGATCGCCGTCCCTACGTTGGCTAAGATTAGGGCCATCACCACGGCCTTCACTATCTGTAACCGCATTGCGAGTTCTCGACCTTAGTACGCCGCTAAAATCAGCGCGAAACTCCGTTAGACTGCAAACTGCCCCAGTAAACTGAAACAAACGAGTTGCATTTGCCAACATGGCTTTTGCTGTACTCACACTGATTTTCTGGTCGGGGCTGTCGACATAATGCTCAAACCCCAGGACGTTCATTGCCGGAGAGTACAGTTCAATATTGAGCTGCTCCCCGTCCATCACCACAAGTAATTCTGCCACACCGTGAACATGGGCCTGCAGCCCGCTACCATGATGCGCTGCGGGCGCGTCATGGTGGGACGTCCCATTCAATGGATTACCATTCAGTACTTGTGCCTGAACAAGACTCCCTGCCAGCAATGCCAATAACGGTAGCCTAGCGCGGCGCAAGAGCACCATGTCATGATCCTCTATTGATCATCAGTTAAAACTGACCTCGCAGGCCAACACTAAACCCTCTTCCCGGCAGGGGTGCCTGATTTTTCAGGAAAGAAGAGTGCACCCGGGCCTCTTCGTCGGTCAAATTGCTCGCGCTCAAGTAAACAGTCAGGTCATTAGTATTGGCCGTAAAATTATAAGCCAACGCCATATCCACCAAAGTGTAAGCGTCTGTCTCTGTTTCCAGCTCTGCATTACTTTGCTGTTCAAAATAACGAACCACGCCAATTTCCGCTTCCCAGCCATGGCGCTGGTAGCGTAGCGTGCTAGCGAGTCGCGCTGGTGGAATACGCGGCAGATTACCACCCGCATCCAGTTTGCCGCGAATACTGTCACCCCATAAAATCAAGGTAAAGGGGTCAGCAAACTGCCAAGCAAGCTGAGCCTCAACGCCGTAAAGGCTTGCGTCGACCTGCTCGAACAAATAGATCGGCAGGATGCCATGTTCATGTTCCTCGTGTTCATGCCCCTCCTCCTCTTCGTGCTCGTCCGCTTCGATATCCTCACTGGTATAACCGGTATTGCGCTCGTAGTAAAAGTTATCCACTTTGTTATAGAACACATTCACTACCCAGCCGACATTACCAGAATGTTTACGCAAACTGATGTCGATATTGTTGGAGACTTCCTCCTCGACTGCGTTACCTTCGTGGAAATGGGGATGTTCGCCATCGTGCAGCCAGAACAGGGCGCCAACTTCAAAGGTGTTGGTGCCAATATGGGCGCCATAGGAAAACAGTTCTGAGGCACTGGGCGCACGTTGCGCGTGGGTCAGCGAAACACCGAGGTTATAATCCTCAGCGAAATCCCACACCACCCCGGCCGACAGGCTGAATGGATCAAAGTCTAGGTCATCAAAGTACAATAAGTCGTCCTCGTCGTGACCAAACGCAATGGGGTCGGCTGACAGACTCACTTTTTCAAACCGCGCACCAAGTTGCCAAAGGAAGTTACCAATGTGCTTTTCCTGCATTAAGGCAAGCGCGTAACTATCGGTTTTACTGGGCGGTGTAAAAGCTTCTTCCCCAGTCGCTTCAAAATCGGAGATTTTTGCCTCCAGAGACAAAGCACCCCGCCAACCGGCGATCTCTTGTAAAATCAGGTCTACCCTAGCTTGAAAGGTTTTGTTCCTGAACACTGTGCCTACCGCACCGTTCTCAATTTCGGCGTGCTTATAATCGGTATAGCCAATACGAGTATTCACACCACTGAGCCAAGCCTTGTCCACGACTAATTCGCTGATTAGCTGTAGGCGGTTTTGCACAAGTTCCGAAACCACACCTAGCTCTTCATGCTCCTCCTCACCTTCATGCTCTTCTTCGTGCTCCTCCTCAGCATGACTGTGGCCGGGGATGCCATTGACCCGTTCCAGACGGCCATAGGATAGCCCCGCATAACCATTGTCAAGCAACAGGCTACCGCCGATATTGAAACCCTTGCTTTCCGAGGCGCTGCTTTCCAATACGCCACTGCGATGCTCATCGTGCCCCGCTTCCTCGTGCTCTTCTTCGGTCTCCAGTACCGCAATACCCGGAATGTCGTAGTTGCCGCCATCACGCCAGAAACCGTCGACGTGAATAGCAACATGATCATTACCGCCTGTGTAAGCCATGGATGCCTCGTCTTCATCGACCACGGTGTTGTGCCCCAGCGAGAACATTCCCTTGGCCTCACTCGAGGACGGCACTCTGTCGTCAACCACATTGACCACACCACCAATGGCACCCGAGCCATAAAACAAGGTCGCTGGGCCACGTAAGATCTCAATCTGCTCGGCAGTGCTTGCCTCGGTGGCCACCACATGGTCGGGCCCTACCCGAGAAGCATCACTTACATCTAAACCATTTTGAGTAATCAACACACGGGGACCACCCAAGCCCCGAATAATCGGGCTGCTGGATACGGGGCCAAAATAGCTGGAGTGCACGCCCACTTCGTTTTTCAGGGTTTCGCCCAAGGTTGCCGCTTGCGTACGACGCAGGTCATCCCCCGAAATTACAGAGACTGGCTGTGCCGATTCCATAATGGAGACGTGAATAGGCAATGCTGTAACATCCACCTGCTCGATAACCGAGCGCTTTAAGATTACCTGCAACCCCTCAAGCTCACTGTTGTCAATGTGCAAGGTTTTATGGCTATAACCAAAAGCTTTGATATGCAACTCTTCTACCTTCACATCGCGGGTATCTAGTGTGAACTGACCTGAGGTGTTCGTGTGGGTTTGCAGGTTGCTACCAACAATCTCAATTTTTACGCTGCTAATCGGCTGTCCCTTGGCGTCGGTGACCGTGCCCGATAGAGCCTGAACCAGACCTGATGCGGTTAAACTAGCCAGCATAACAAGGGCATATGCGCCCACCGTGTATTTCATTCTGTACTCCTCCGTGATTAAGTGGTGAATGCGGTTAGTTATAAGAAATCGAGGGTAAGCAACAAGCGATTATTTGGGACAGTTGCGGGCGAACGGTGAACCAGTCCAGCACCTTCATTCCCCGCCCACATTTCACCCTTAAACAGCGCCACGTCACCACTTGCCAAGGCTTGAATACTAGCCTCACTGGAAACAACCCCGCTCTCTGAGTCATTTACCCCTTTGCTACCGACACCAAGTTTGCTGCGGTTTACTTCATGGTGGGGAAGCCACTCAGTGCCCCCACCCACATACGTTGTGATTAATCGGCAGGGCACTCGATCGACATGAAATTTAGGGCACATACCGTCTTTTAATGGCGTCAGGCGTAGGCCGATGCGCTCTAGGCCAAACAGAGTGAGAAACATATCGGCCAACAACTGTATATCCCGCCGAAGATCCGGATACCGAAGCAACTCCGGCATTGCGTCGTCTAAGCGAGCGACCTTATCCGCCGCCAGCACTAGCCGACAGCCGGTAAAGTGTCGATCAGCTAGCAAGCTAAGGCAGTTCTTTTTTACTGAGCTTGAAAGCTGCCGCTGCCACACCGCTAAATTAACGTCAGCCTGGTAAATATCTGCCAAGCACTCCGCCGTCGTGCTAAAAACCGTGCGGCGTATTAACGGATCACTGAGGTCACCCTGGACAACGCCGTCATCGCTCAATGCCACTGCGCTCATGCCTGAGCCTCCCAAGCCGGAAAGGGATCAGGCAAGGTCTGCCAATGCGCACGCCCAGCCAATAATTCATCATCGCTTAACAGGCAGTTATTTAATTCGTCAACAAAGCGATCTCGATCAAGTTTCTGGCCAATGAACACCAACTCCTGACGCATATCGCCAAATGGCTCCTGCCACGTACTTTTGATAGTGGCAAGAGACTCTTCGTCCTCAGGCCAACGTTCCTGGGGAATGGCCTTCCAGAACATGCCGGCAAAACCATAGCGAGCCATACCGCCAGCCTGGCTCCACTGCCCTGCAAACTCGGGACGGCTGGCCAACCAAAAATAACCTTTAGAGCGAATTAACTTGCCTTGAATATCTCCGCCATGGAGAAAGTCGTAAAACTTTTGTGGGTGAAACGGCTTTCGAGCGGTATAGGTAAAGCTGGCGATACCATATTCTTCTGTCTCCGGTACGTGCTCACCGCGCATCTCTTGCAACCAGCCTGGCGCCTGCTGCGCTCGCTCAAAACTAAACTTGCCTGTGCCGAGTACCTGATCGATATTCACCTGCCCGTTGCGAATAGGAATGATATCCGCGAGGGTATTCAGGGTCTTCAGTACCGCAATCAAACGAATTAGTGTGGGTTCATCCACCAAATCTGTTTTACTGATCAGGAGCACGTCGGCAAACTCCACCTGTTCCACCAATAAATCTGCCACACTACGTTGATCTTCTTCACCCAAGTGTTCATCCGTTTCCTGCAGAAATTTGGCTTCGTCATAGTCCTTCAAAAAATTAACCGCATCGACGACCGTAATCAGGGTGTCCAAGCTGGCCACATCTGACAAACTGACGCCATCCTCATCGGCAAAAGTAAAGGTTTCCGCAACCGGCAGCGGCTCAGAAATACCCGTCGATTCAATCAACAGGTAATCAAAACGCCCCTCATCGGCTAGGCGGCGCACCTCCAGTAATAAGTCCTCCCGCAGGGTGCAGCAAATACAGCCATTGCTCATTTCAACTAGCTTTTCCTCGCGCCGATTAAGCTCAACCTCATTTTTCACTGTACTGGCGTCAATATTGATCTCACTCATATCATTCACAATCACTGCCACGCGCCGACCTTCTCGGTTGTTCAAAACATGACTCAATACCGTCGTTTTGCCTGCACCGAGAAAACCTGAAAGTACAGAAACCGGTAGTGTTTTAGCGGTTTTTACCATGGTGTTCTTCCTTCTCTTCCATTTGCGTTTACCCCGCCGCAAGGTCTTCAACTGCAGCTTGAATTGGTTAGCAGCGATACCGATCAAGGCACCGCTTGCAAGGTGATGCCCACACACTCCTGATTGCGCCTAGCCTGATTGCGAAGAATTCGAGGTGCATACATACCATCCACATAACCACCGTGCCGGACACATCGTTTTCGTCGAGTTCAGAGGCCATGGAATGCCGGTAATTATCGCCCCACGACATAGATATGATATAACGTATCATAATCGTCATGTATTGTTTGGTCAAGTGAGTTAGCAGGCTCCGATGTCTCGTCGCACTGACCGGGTATGCTTCACAAAATAATGTAGTAAGAAGTGGCCAGCACCTCTATTCACCTGCGGAAGAAATACCGCCAAACGATAATGACGGCGCTACTCATTAGTATTACCGACGCCACATAGAAAACAGACTCAAACACAGGAAACCAGTCGGCGTAGCAATGCCCTGATGCGCGGAAATACGATGCGCAGTGATCTCGTTCAATCCATAGAAAGAATTTAAGCAAGCTTATTGCTATGGATATTTCAAGCAGCAATAAACTTAGGCCAAATAGCAGCCATTTATTTACGGGCTTCAATGGTGCCTTACTGTCGCAGCTGTGGTTGAGATCATTGGGAGGTTTTATTGGTTTCAGTTAATGGACAAGTACTGCGTTCAAACTCGATGCCAGGCTGCGGGCCCGGCTGCCCTAGACTTAACAAGCTAGGCTTGCTACGCACGAATTTTGCCTCACAGTTATTGTTGTAATAAATCGTTAGTGATACTAGATCGATGCTTTCTAGACTCATCGCGACATAGTGATGTTTGTGAATAAACTCAAGCATCGTGTCCAAGTCTCTTAGATGAACTGCCGATGGTGCTAATGCCGCATTGCTTAGGGCACTCCATCCGAGCAACACAGTGATGGCCACCCTTTTAATAAGCTTCATATTCCCACCTGTTTTAATTCTGAGCCTTATCTGAGTTTTCAAGTAGCGCACGTTCAATTTCTCGTACTGTAGCTAATGCATAGCCACTTTCATCGAGTTGACTCAGGCGATAACGGTTGGCCAAAGCCGAAATGGCAGGCAAAACCCGGGCAAAATAGTGCGCTACATCTTCCGAATCTGACGAACGCAATATTATTTCACACTCTGCGGCAGCATTTTCTACCTGCCAGCCAATTTCACCCCAGTGGTACGACTTCTTTTGCTTACGCTTGGCATCCTGAAATTGCTTAATAAGTACTGCATTCACTTCAAGCTGGACGCGTATTTTAGGTGCGCGATATTTGGCAATCGGCGCCCTCTTCGACGTAAAAACACCATATAGCCGCGCCACAAGCTGCTGGTATTCCAGAGAAATCTGTAATCTTAGCCGAGTCCACGTGTTCACGAAGTTTCCTTTAAATTTAATGCGCTCAAATCAATAGCTGGTCTTGTGCACAAGGCCTGCTCATTCTCGTTCATTCACCTTGAGGATTAAGGTATCAAGACCAATATCAACGCTTGCTGACTTGCCCCACCAATCGCACTCCTTGATACACAGCGTCGCAGATAGCAGATTTACTTTTACGTTTTCGACTTCACTAATCGTATTAAAGGACTTGCTATTGCCGAGTACGTAATACCAAACAGACCAGTAATTTTCCTGTTTAATTAGACCAAGGGAAAAGGAACCGTAGATACTAGTTTCATGCTCAATAATGAGCCATCGGCGCCCTTTCACCGCTTTTTCAAATTTAATCGACTTGTTAGCACGCGCGCGCTCCAACAAGGTCTCTATATGAGCCGTATTCTGTATTAACCTTGGCTTAATCTCGCTTGTTGATTCATTTAAATACAAACCGGTTTGGTAGTCGCTAAGTAAGTCAGCCCATTGGTCCGTAAATAACTGCGGTTTGCTAAGCTCGTCTACATCACACTCACAATCAACGGCGTCACCATCCAAGGACCAATTGCTCGCCGCGCGATAGCAGCCTGCAATCTCATCAACCCGCGATATACCCTCTACACTAGAAATCGCCAGCAACTGCCAGCCGTTATTTTTTCGTAGCATATACGCGTGCTCAAGCCCTACCCCTTCCATACGCTCGCTAACGATAAAGCTAGGTGCGTGCGTACGCGTCTCTTGGCAAGCGCCCAACAACTCAGCGTGACGCATAGGCTTTTCAAAAAGCGTATGCCCCTCAACACTGAGTGTTAAGATCCGAGGTTGATCCAGGCGGCTTGCGATACTTAGCGTCATTGCTTTTTGCTCAGGCGCGGTTAGTTGCCAATTGCGGCTAGAATGCTCTAGCGCATGGCTCGAGGAAGCCGCCAGTAAAGATAGGTAAATAAAGAATAAACGGATGACTCGCGCGGTGGTCGTCACCGTATTATCTAGCACC
Organism: Zhongshania sp.; assembly: GCF_041584495.1. Taxonomy (GTDB): domain Bacteria; phylum Pseudomonadota; class Gammaproteobacteria; order Pseudomonadales; family Spongiibacteraceae; genus Spongiibacter. The sequence continues at coordinate 15,172 of NZ_JBFHDY010000025.1, read as the reverse complement.
ACAAACTGGCTTTGAGCTAACAAACTGCGGGAGGACACAGATATGTCCCGACGGTGGCGACAAGAATTTTGCTTGACCCCTGCTAAGCAAAACATTTACTCAGCTTTCGTCACAATAAGCTTAACTTTATCGTCTGGCAATTCAGGGCTGCTTATATCCAAATTGTATTTATTCCCGTGTATCAACCAGGTTTCACCAAGTTTGTTCGCCGTTAAATAGCAAACTTCGCCACCCAAAACCACGCCTGGGGAACGAAAAGGAATTATGCTTCGCTCTGCATTACAGCTCACGCTCGCAATGTCGGGTGAGAGCGACGCGATCCCAGGATAAATACCCCACCAACCGGGAAAGCCATTACTAATCGCCAAGACCTCCTTGGTTTCACCCACAGATAAATAAATGGCGGCGGTATCATTTTTTGTTTCTATTAAGGTCTCATAACTCGCCCTGCTGCCAGCGCAAGCCTGCAGTAGCACACAGATTCCAGATAAAATTATAATATTAGCGCGCATTATACGAACCTCGTTAGCGTGAAGATATGAACAAGAAAGGGCCTTTTACGGCGCAACGGGAATACTTAGCAGCCCATGGGTACACTCATACTGATAAGGCTTAGCACACGCCAGTTTGCGCCTATTTTTTCCTCAATTTTTATGCGAACAGTACTAAGCGAAATTTCCACGGGCCGATAACCTTCGGGCCAGCCTTCACCTTCTAATATGGCTAGCCAATGTTCACCGCCGACGCGTAATACTTCTGCTTTAAGCTCTTCATCAGAAACCCTTGGGAAACAATCGACATTAATGTCATCGAAATTGGGCAGCGAATACTCCCCGTTCTTTGCTTCCGTCAAGCTATGCCATTGCGAGGTGCAGTGCTTCCAGTCGATTAAATCAAGGTGAGGACCTTCAGCTGTAACCGTCATACTGGTTTCGAGCTGAATGGTAGCGCGATAATGTAGATTATTTTTGTTGATCAAAAATAGTGTACCGTTCGACAGGCTGTCACCAATGTCGAGTGAGTCGCTTATCTCCTTTTGGAGTGGCGCAGCGTATTTAATCGCTTTCTGCGGCAAGGCGTCAGCGTTAGTTATTAACTCAATACCGTCGAGCGCATAGGTGAAGCTTGCGACTAAGAGGCTTAATACTGCGATGCAATATTTCATATATGCGCTCATTTTAAATTTTGCCGATACACGTGCTATTGCCCAGCTCAGGGCTTAGTTTTGGCACGCTATCATTTGCAGTTAATCAAGCTGGTGCTGCACGTCCTGCGCCTGAATAAGCTATTGAAAAATTACACACTGTAAAGTAAGTAACCGCCCCTGCGGCATGCCGTCAGTTAAAAGAGTAATAGAAATAAGCCGCTGAGGCACTTACTTTTTATAACCAATTACACTATCTAATTGAGCGTGGTTACTTTTGACTTGCACGGACCAGCACGTCCTGTGTAGGCCGAATCACACCACAAGCAATACGCTCACCAGCATCGCCACTAGGTTGGCTACGGAGGTCATCCCTTCCGGCATGGACAACGACTGCGCGATTTAACACATTATTTATGCCTGAAAATGCAAGGGATTTACTTATTAGGCGTGCCTCAACCTTACCGTATTCGTCAGCCCGTATATTTCCAAGATCGCCTGCGTGATGCTCGTTTGCCTCTGGTGTTGCATGGACGCTTTTGCTAGGGCTAAAGTGAGGACCCGCCGCATTTCCAGCATCGCCACAATCAGGCCGTTGGTGAATATGAAAGCCATGGAGCCCAGGACTCAGGCCTTTTAACGATATCTCGATTTGCATATCTTTTTCACCCTCGCCGGGCGAAAAATAAACTGTGCCGTAAACGTCTTTTTCCCGCGTGGGCGCAATCTTGGCCTCGGCGGCGGGAATGCTGGCAAATTTCGCGTGGCCCATGGCCCCGACTTCGGGCCCGGTGTTACCTTCAATAGTACCACTTACTTGGTGCTTAGACTCCTCACATCCAAGTAGGGCTGTGAACCCGATGGCTAGAGCCATAGATTTTTTGCTTAGTTTCACCATTACTCCTCCTATTTATGTATACGCGTTTGTGAGTTCGCATTTAAACGGCGAAGCTAGTCTTGCGTCGGCAAATCAATCGCTTTCCAGGCTCTCATACCGCCGATTAAATTAATTACGTTTTTATAGCCCGCTCTGAGTAAAATACTCACGCCCAAGCTAGCACGGTGTCCGACCCCGCACGTCACCACTACCGGTTTCTCCTTATCGAAAGGTAATTTTCCGAGCTGCGCTTCCAAGCTACCGACAAACATATGTGTAGCGTTCGGTATATGACCGGCGTCGTACTCGTCGATTTCACGAACATCGAGTATTTGATAGCACTCTAAATTAGCAGATAAGTCTCTTGGCGAAATCGTGCCGGACATTTGAATTGGTAAGCCAGAACTCCGCCACTTACCAAAGCCCCCGGCAAGACCAGCGCGAATATTATCGATACCAATGCGCGACAAATGCATGGCCGCGATATCAATATCCGCCTGTCGCTCAGTAAGCAAGTAAATCGGCACTTGCTCATTGCCGATCCAACCACCAAATACCGAAAGACTGCCAAGCCATATACTGTGAGCATTATCTATATGGCCGCCTGCAAACCCTTCTGGGGCGCGGGTATCGATAATTAGCTCACCCCCGCTTTGCTTGGCAAATTCCGCAGCATTTAATATTTTCACTGAGTTGGGCTGAAACTGAGATTTGATCCCACCTCGGAGATTGACCTTTTCCATGTATTTAAAATAAGGCGGTCGTGATAAGCGTTCACCGCCCTTCTTCTTAGAAAATTCCTTACGATTTAATGTAAAAACCTCGTTATACCGCTTTTCATCACCTATTGTGGAGTAGGAGCGATCTGCCATACCGCTACCACACACCGAACCTGGGCCATGGGCAGGTAAAATTAACGCGGTATCGCCTAAGTCAAAAATTTTCTCGTGAACAGAGTCGTGTAGAAGCGCAGCATTTTCAATAGACGCGTTTTCATCCGGCAGATCGGTTCGTCCAGTTGTGCCAAAGAAAAGCGTATCGCCGGTGAATACACACCAAGGCGAATTTTTATTCTGAGGCGAATAGACAGCGTAGCAGGTACTTTCCGGAGTATGTCCCGGCGTATGTAGGGCCTGAACGGTTAAGCCACCAACCGAAAGTATTTCATTATCGTCCAATTGCACATCGCCATGGCCAAATAATTTGTGACCGCTATTAACGATACGCGCGCCGGTTTGCTCGGCCAGGTAGGCGGAGCCCATAACAAAATCTTCCTGACGATGTGTTTCCAGCACGTATTTGACGCGTGTGCCCATATCTCGCGCCGCGTCGAGATATTCGTCAATATCGCGCCGAGGATCAACTATGACGGCTTCACCGCCATCAGCCAGTAAATAGGCATAATGAGCGATTCCAGGGGTCTCGATGCGCTTTAATTGCATACTGATCTCCTTTTACAGCTATCATTTAACGTTTTTGTCAGTTCCCTTCCTTTTTGCGATGACGGAATTAGCGGCTGCTCGCTCTCTTGAATCATTGTTGCTTTTGTTGAGCGCTGTGATTCCCAACTTAATAACCTTGCGGTTAAATGATTAAATCGCACGGGAATGAGATAGCTAAAACAAGACAATGACGACGAGCAGCGCACATTTAAATGTCTTGTAAGCGATTCACGGAGTGCGCCATCAGCTTCAATTGATGCTCATGAATATCGATGAGCTGCTGCAACGTTTCAGACGCTGGCGTCGCTGCACAGCGGCTTAGTAAATACCGATAAAGATCAACTAGCTGTTCGTAACTCCCATTCACTTCAGAAAATATTTCGTCGGCTGATAATTCAGCCCAGCGCGGATTTATTTTTGCGGTATTTGGCAGCGGTTGCTCGTTAAAATACTCAGTGCACCAAGTACCCAAGGCATTCGCACTCTCAGTGGGTGTTAATGCATCGATGGTTTTGGCTAAATTAAGCTGATGGTCGCCAATATAATGACTGAGCATTTTCGCGCGCTCATCTTGGCTGGTCGCCACACTCGCTTGTAAATGTGTCCTGAAGGATCGGTGAAATGCCGCCGACCACTCAATAATATCTTGGATGGTTTCAATATGCATATTGGCCTCCCAGTGGTGATAATACTTTTCTTTAGCTATCCATGGGACAATGAGAAATGCCGAGATACTCACGAGGTCGACAAAAAAACTGAGATGATTACGTGCTAAATTGGAACGTAGACTGCAATAGGCCTGAATGAATTCTATTAACATAAAAACAAAATTTATTATCAATGCGTCGCATTGCTTTCGCGTTTTCAATGTCGCCTGAAACAGCCAAATGTCAAATTTCGGCTTATGTGGATTATTTTATTGATGGTTTTTTTCACACACTTAGCGGCTGGCTTAGGTGTGCGTTGCGCCAACGAGCGAAAGTGGTTTCGTTATTGTAAAGCGGGAAAGGTGTTTTTCAGAGCGGGTTACGCGTGCCGCAGGTGGGCTGCATAGTGCACGTCCACGGCATTAATATTTATATAATTAAAATAAAGCGAGTTGAGATGCGCCTCGCTCACTCGCCCAAAACACGCCTTTTAGTTGTTGCACTCCGGCTTCCCGAGCGGCTACGGCAAGTGCTTTTGCGTGTTTCTCGCCATAACGCTGTATCGAGAATGTCGCTTTTCCAAAATCCCCCGGCTTTTTGGCAGGCCAGTGAGCCTCCCAATACCAGATCTCTTTGATGCAGCCATCTTTAAGCTTGTAACGCTTGGCGTAGCGATAAACGCCAGGAATGCCAGATGTGTTATGGCGCCTAGGAGCGTTGCAAAATTGTTGGCGAGTCGTAGGTGGGTATTGATCAATAATCTCGTCCCGATGTGCTTTTGCCGCGAGCAGAGCTTTGCGCTTCCCGCCATAGGTTTTATCGGGGAAATTTTTAACCAGTAGCTTGTTCTGGCGCCTTAGACTGACCCGCCAAGCATGAGTGCGGTAAATTTCATCGTCAATTCTGGAAATGCCATACATGGCTTTACGTTTAGACATGTGTCCTGTAAGTCTCACTTTTTTAATGGCTTAGCAACATATAGGCAATATATGCACCAATTGTACCCAAGTCGGCCTGCGCGGTGCAATTGACCTTTCATTGACTAGGGCCGCGCCAGCTAATCTAGCGCCATATGGTAACATTCAAATGCGCTATTTTCCCCCTAGTGCTTAGCTGACTAACGGCATATCAGGCATACTGCGCGCGCAGCCATTCCCGATTTGTGCTTAGCTTATGGCCAATACCGTTGTAAAACACGATTTAGACCGTGTAGGCAGCAAAAAAGTAATGCGGTCACCCCAGTAAGAGAAAGCCCGATATACAAAAATAAATCGGGTGCTTGCATCATGGTCGACATCAGCGACTCATGGTAATAAAAAAACCACTGGTGCTCATCCGGGAAGATAAGTGTGTGAAGCTTATAAAAGGTACTAACCCACCCAACTGCCATGATCAGTACTGCGACGGCGACGATCCAGAAGAAATTGACCAGTAATAACTGACGCCAAGATGGGAAACGCCAGGATTTAGCCATGAAGCTAGCGAGAAGACCCGCCCACAGGAAATACAGTAGGGGCTCGCCTTCTTGTAGCACGCTAATTAAATTGGCAACATCTTGTAAGTGAATGATTTCGGCTCGGTGTAATAAGGGGCTGTTAATGCCTTTATCGGGAATTGAATAGCGTATATCAGCTAGCCCCGCGCCTTGATGACTAATCGAGTAACAAATTTGACTAAATAAATCAATACGTTGCGCGCGAGTGGTGCCTGCAAAGCCCGATCGATAAATATTCTCTGGGCCATACTGGCTAATATTCTCAGCAATCCCAATATGATCATGCCAAAAGCCATAAAAAAAATCGCCTGCCAAGAGTAAATGCCAGGCGATAAACAAGCTGACGCCGAGCGTAAGTATATTGTAGAGCATGTTACGGCTAATAATGGCAATATTCAGCACCATCTTTGGGTATTCCTAATAGAGTTCGGCGCCAAGCTTAGCTGATCTGCCGCGGGCTTTGTACCGGCTACGCAATGCTGCCACATCGCCTATAAAAGCCGAGTCGTATGAGGGGCTAATATTTGCGCTAGGCTATTTAATAGAGAACTGCTGATGAATATGACTAGCACCGGTATCGGTAAACGCATTATAAAAGATCTGCACCCTAAGCAAATCTTAGCCGCACTAGATGAAATCGATGCGAATGCACCGAGCTATACGCTGAACCGCCCCCAGGCCCTACGTCGAGTATTTGTGGTATTGGCCTGTATATCGGTCTGCTTGCTAATCATTCACTACCTCAAATACTCTTCGGTATTCGTCGCCCTATTGCAAGTTTTGAGTGAAACAGTCGATAAGCCATCTCATTATTTGTATCAGTCACTCACGCAGACGGGCTTTGTCGAGCTAATAACTTATGCTTGGTGGGCAGCCTGTCATGTGCTTGGTTATGTACTGATTCCGGCACTCGTCATTAAGCGCTATATTAAATTGCCCCTGGCTGATTTTGGTTGGCGTTGGAACAACACCAGCCAGCACTGGGCGGGCTATATATTGCTGCTATCGCCAATATTACTGTTTGTTGTCATTGCTGCCTCTAACCGAGACTTTGTTGCCCACTACCCTTTTTATCGCCTGGCTGGACGTAGCTGGTTCGACTTTCTCGCCTGGGAATGCCTTTATCTTGGCCAGTTCATTTGCCTCGAATTTTTCTTCAGGGGGTTTTTCCTGCAGGCGCTACGGCCCGCAGTGGGCGCTAATGCGGTATGGATAATGTGCGTACCATATTTAATGATTCACTTCCCTAAATTATGGCCGGAAGCTGGCGGAGCGATTCTGTTCGGGCTGTTGTTAGGGATTTTGGCACTGCGTTCGGCGTCAATTTGGGGAGGATTCTTTGTGCACGCCGGCGTCGCTGTGGGCATGGATGTGGCATCTCTTTTAAAGCAGGGAAACATTCCTAAGGTTTTTTGGCCTTTCTAGCGCAGCCGTTGTTCCGCTCAGCGGTAAGATGGAGTAAGCAAGCACCAGTGCAGCTAGCCCCTAGCGCTGGATAAAACCTTAGCCAAAACTGGCCGCTTTTTTGTAGGTCTCTCTGCCTTGTAGCTTACTCAGATACGCTAAAGTATTCGGTTTATTGGTAAGCATGTCATGCACAAAAGCGATCTCCAAAGTCATACACATCATGATATCTGCCGCCGCGAATCGATCCCCTGCAAAATAGCCCCTGCGACCTAATGTCGCCTCTATATAAGCAAAATCGAGGCGAGGTCTTTGGCAATACAGCCATCGAGCGGCTTATTGCCCGCCCGTTTTTCCCGTTTCACAATCATGTTTATAATCACTGGCATGGCCAGAGAGCCTTCGGCGAAATGCAGCCACTCTAGGTAGTCGTATTAGCATGACTCGCTTATAGCCGGACGTAAGTTGTGTTGGGGAGTTTGGTCTAACAAGCATTCCATCACCGTGCCCAACTCACACAATGTGCGCACAGCATCGACAATATCCGGCGATTTAGCCAGCGGATGAATTGCCGCAAGGCTCGCTGGCGCAAGATTAGTTTGCGGGTTGCGCTGGTGATGCACCACCTCGTGCGGTGTTTGGAGCTCTTCTAAAAGCCAGATTGCGCGTTTTGAACGCAATTAATTTAGCCGATGAACATAATCATGCCGGCGCCTTTTCAAATGGAGTAAAGTTTAGCAAGCTCTAACAGGGGAAGCTGACGCTTTCACGTCAGCTTAACGACATCGATTACACAGCCATTTCTAGGATTTGGCGGCTAATAGCAGGCGTGACTTCGCCCTGTTCGCCCAGTTTCACCATGCCATGCTCTGTAAGCTTGGCAAGCAATTCATCGATATGCTCTGCGCCAAGATCAATCTCTGTAAGCCTGACGGGCAAGCCCATGGCAGTAAAAAACGCTTCAGTTACGGCAATTGCCTGATCAATTCTAGCATCTTCATCTCCGTCATTAATCCCCCAAACTCGGTCGGCGTATTGAAGCAGTTTTTCCCGCTTAACGCTTCGTCGTACTTTTAAAACTGCTGGCAGCACAATGGACAAAGTACGTGCGTGGTCAATTCCGTGCGCGGCGGTAAGTTCATGGCCAATCATGTGGGTGGTCCAATCTTGGGGAACACCTGCACCTATCAAACCATTAAGGGCAAGGCTTGCAGCCCACATAATATTACCGCGCACGGCAAGATCATTTTTAGTAGCTGGGGCCAGTGCCTTTGGTCCCTCTTCGATCAAGGTTTGCAAAAGACCTTCAGCAAAGCGATCTTGCACTTTGGCATTAACGCTGTAAGTAAGGTATTGCTCCATGGTATGGACAAAGGCGTCTACTACGCCATTACCTATTTGGCGATCAGACAAGCTCAATGTCACCGCGGGGTCGAGTACTGCAAATTTAGGCCTAACGAGGGGGCTTGAGAACGCGCCTTTGTGGCCGTGGCGGGTAACCACCGCGCCAGCATTACTTTCGGAGCCCGTCGCGGGCAAGGTCAATACCACACCGATGTCTAGCGCCGCACGAATGCGCTGGCGCTTTGCAATAATGTCCCATGGGTCGTCGCCGTCATAACACGCCGCTGCGGCAATAAATTTTGCGCCGTCAACCACAGAGCCGCCGCCAACGGCTAAAATATAGTCAAGGTTATTTTCAGTAATCAGGGCTTGCGCCTTCATTAAGGTTTCATAGCTTGGATTGGGCTCAATACCGGAAAATTCCACAACACTATGATTGGCCAGTGCTGGGGCGAGCTGCTCGTAAATGCCATTACTTTTTATTGAGCCACCACCGTAAACTAAAAGAACCTTTGCGTCGGCGGGTATTTCCTTGGTAATAACCTGAATTTGGCCCTCACCAAAATGGATGCGGGTTACGTTAGAGAAGCTGAAATTCAACATGAAATAGCCTTTTAATGACTCAAAGAAAGGTTTGTACGGGCAGACTACGCTAATCGTTTTTATATCAACGATAAAAGCTTAGCGAATCTACCTCGCTAAGGCCGCCCGACTGCAACAAGGCGACGTATCAACGCGGCTAAGATTATCATAACTTATGGTTAAAGAAGTATCGTACAGCTACCAATACCATCTGCAGCCAAATCCTCTATATAAATCTGGCCAGCGCTCGCCGTAGTCAAACGAGCCATACAATCCGCAATGCTCACTCGATCCGTCGCAAGACCAGTAACAGGGTCAATTAATAATAAAAATGCAATATTTTCGATGTCCGCAGGGATAGTACTTGGGTCTGGGACTTCGTTTAATAGCACTTCACACTGACCAGTCAAATCGCCACCAAGCGCTTTGACAATATTGATATTGTAGCGAGTGGCTCTGGATATGCAGTCCAAGATACTGACCTTCTCCGTTATAACCACCAATGCCAAGGGGTCAGGATCGACAACATCTAAAAAAGGAATCTCGCTATACACTGGCGCGTTTGGGCCCGGATCGGTCGGCGTCACAGGGTCAATCGGCGGGTCATCCGGCGGGTTAATCGGCGGATCAATCGGGGGGGAAACAGGGTCGGTGATGGTGGTGTCGTTATCCCCATTAATTAATACTATCCCGCCCTCCCCATTGCTGTTTGCAATATACGCCGAGCGCCCTGAGAAATTTGTCGTCGAAGAGTTTTCAAATGCCCTGGGCTGCTGACCAGCGGACAAACCATCAAAAGCGAAATAGGTGTTCGCCTCAATGGCAGAAGCGAAATCAAACATCTCCTGTAGGAGTGCGTCGCGTATGGCGATCCAGCCAATGATTGTACCCACAAGGATGGTGGCGGTGAGAAGCACCAGCTCTGTGGTAATCACATAGCCAGCCTGTTTAATGCCTCTTGCTTTAATTCGCAATTTGCAACGCAAGACTGAACTCATCGCGCTCGGCCAAATAATGCTGGTGCAGAATTTGAGATTAAGATTAGATTAATCAATGTGTTACGCATATCGCCGTCATCTTTTATCGGGTTTAACTATAGATTAGCAAGATACGAGCCGTTATAGCTGCTAATTTCGCAAAGCTTAATATCCTCACTTTCCGACAGGGGGGCAAACCGAAGCTCAAGTTTTGTGTAAGCATCGTTCCGTGCCATGACAAACAGCCAAGGTATGCTCAGTAGACATTTAAAATCGACGCCGCTTTACCAGCTTACTGGCGTAACCTAGCTTCTCGCGTTTATCGCCAGATTTTCGGCGCGATTTCCCAGAAATAGCGGTCTGTGTGATGCCCCACCTTGGTTCACGCAAAATGCGACCTTCGCGATATTGTGCCCAAATATAATTCATTTTTATCACGAAAGCCCCATGGGTATACTTGTCACAGCGGCAATTTAAGCTGATTTTGAGTTTCACGCCAACATTCCCCTTATAACATCTGAATCTGATATACCCGATCTATAAGGCTTAAACCACTTGTCAGCGGTAATCACTTTTACAGTGATACCGGCCAAGATTAGCCTTTGGCACCGAATTTGCTCAGTAATGATTGAAAGCTAACTTGAGTCATAACTATTTACCTACGCGAGGAAATTACAATGAAAAAGCACTTTGTCGCCTTAACATTATTTTTATCAATGAGTGCCGTGAGTCAAGCTCAAGACTTGCTATCTGGCGCGCTTTCTGGCCCCCTTGGCGGAAGCGCAATACCGCCATTAAACCTGCTTGGTGCTGGCCTGCCAACGGCAGCTATCTCAGGCGGTATAACCCCGCTCGCGATTGATTTAGTCAATACTGCATTGCCACTGGTGAATAGTGTTCTGGTAAGTAGTGGTCTGGTGAGCACGATCCCATCCGTAACAGGCTTAAGCAGTAGTATTTTAGCCGGCCTTGGGCCTGTTGCAAGTGATACGGTGAATACTGCCTTGCCCTTGGTTAATGGTGTTTTGGCCAGCGGTTTATTAGATGCAGGTATTCCATTGGTAAGCGGAGATTTAACCGCTGGCTTACTCCCCATCGTCGTTAACGTGGTAAATACAGCCGCGCCCGTGCTAGCTAACATTTTGTAATATACGTCGCACTGCTCAGATAATGTAATGTGACTAAGCAGTGCGACTTTGTCTAATATTTAATGCTAATTATGACTTGCTCGCTTTTCTACAAATGTAACATAGAGGGCGCCCACTCTCAGTATTGCAAGCGCCGTTAAATTGGTTTCGCCTTACTTACTTGGCTTTCGCTGGGCAGTCTAGCCGTTGCAAACCTGCCAGTAATTGCCATCCAAATACGCTAGTTTTAACGCTGCAAATTTTCGTAGCGCGTCATCAACATCAAAGTCTAATTGGCACTGCCAGCGCTGGGAAAACCAAACTTCAATTCGCTGATCCAGTTCTTGCGCGCTGAGGGGCTGGTGGGCCGCCAGTAGAAAGTAATAGGCTAGTAAGCTTTCTTTGCATTCAGCTTCTTCAGCGTCGTCGAGCAGGCGATACAGAACTCCCGCATTATTATCCAGTAATTTGAAGTAGAGATCCCTCGTCAGCGCTTCAGTAAAGCGCAATTTACGATTCTTAAAATTACTGAATTGTTTCAACAAATAGGCGGCAATAGTGCCTGCGCCCGCCAACAGTACAATAATGGCGTTTCGGTCTAACACTACCGATTCCTTGTGCCACCCCAGCCAAAAGCCTAACAAAGACGCAGTCAAGACCAAGGTCGCACCGAGTTTCGTGGTGAGCACAATGCCACCACTAACGAGTGCGGGTATACCTATCATTAACTTGTCGCGCAAACGCATCCCAACTTGGGTGTTGGGAAACAGCATTTCTAAGTCGGCATCGGGCACGTTTTGGAATAGCTTCAACATAGTTGATCCGGGCCGACAGTCCGCCGCTGCGCTACTTCCGTTCGCGGTGTCTTTAAAACGTAAATAGAGAACAACTCTATCGTAGTTAATAAAATGAACTGTTTTGCGCCATAGATTAAACGGACCGCGTATTTCCTCCGAGCGCTCACTGGCGCCACGGGTGTACAGCAAGACCTCGTCAAAATCATCGAGGTTTACCATAAGCTTAATATGGAACAAGGACGCTGAATCCAGCGCATTAGCGAGGACTTCAGGGGTCACCTTGTCGTAATTCGCACGTTCGAGTATTTGTGCTAGCTGCTGCGCTAAGTCTTGTGCACTTGCCAAACTGTCGCTGTTGTCGAGATACACTAAGCGCGTGTCTGCATCGGGATCTAGGCTGAAATAGGTATCTTTAAGAGCGTGCTTGGTGCGATGGAAGTCGTCTCGGAAATGGCTTTCAATATGGGCGGCACCGGCTCGGAATTACACTAGGCTTTCTGCGTCTAACTGCCCTTCTTGTAGGCACATTTGTAAAATATCTGCACGACGAAATGGGATAAAGTGGAGTAAGGCCAGATTTGGCATGGCAACAACCTTTTGTCTTTAAAGAGAGCATTTTGTTTGATTTAGAGGATTCCCTGCCTCGACATTGCCACGCAGCATTGGCTATTGTTTTTGCGAGTGGTAATGTTTTTGTCCCACCGCCATTAACCTGAGATTAAACATGCACGATCATCACCATCATAGCGCCTCAGAACGCATCGGTTGCGCCTTCGCCCTCAATTTTGGTTTTACCATTATCGAGTTTATTGGTGGTTATTTAACCAATAGCACCGCGATAATGGCTGACGCGGTGCATGACCTAGGAGATTCCCTTGCGATTGGCTCCGCCTGGGTGCTCAATAAAATCTCAGGCAAAGAGGCCAGCCACCACTATAGCTATGGTTATCGCCGATTTTCCTTACTCGGCGCACTGATCAACGGCGTGGTATTGGTGCTGGGCGCAATGTGGATTTTGAGCGAGGCGGTTCCGCGCTTGGCTCATCCAGAAATGCCTAATGCGACGGGGATGCTAGGCTTGGCAATTCTCGGCGTGGCGGTTAACGGTTACGCAGCTTACAAATTAAGTAAAGGAAAAACGCTTAACGAACGCATGCTCAACTGGCATTTACTTGAAGATGTCTTGGGCTGGGTTGCCATCCTAGTATTATCCTTGGTGTTAATGGTGGTTGAACTCCCCATTTTAGACCCCTTACTCTCCATCGGGTTTACCTTGTTTATCCTCTTTAATGTGGTGAAAACCCTAATCGAAACCCTGCGCCTATTCTTGCAAGCAACCCCAGACCGCGAGCTGCGCAGCCAAATTCAGGATGAACTGCTGGCCATCGACTATGTTAGTGACATTCATCACCTGCACCTATGGTCTTTAGACGGTGAGCATCATGTGTTAACCGCCCACCTAATTTTGAATCAGCATTACGCCCAGCCCGAGCTAGTATCGCTCAAAGCGGATATCGCGACGGCCATGGCCAAATACGACTTGAGCCACACCACCATTGAGCTGGAGTTTCCTGACGAGTATTGCCGCGATACGCCTCAGCATTCACATTGAGGGACGAGACCAGTGTCACTCACTATTTACTATCGTGAATATTCCCGGTGCTATTCGTGGTTCGAAGCCAGAAAATCATTGGCTTATTTTATCGCTATTCGCTAGATTGCGCGCAATCGCTAGCCGTCCAGCTAGCGTCTGGTAAGAGGTTTGGTGTGGCATGATAGATCCCGTGATTTTGTTTTTTATCTTTGGTCTCAGTGCCGGCTTGCTCCGCTCCGAGTTACGACTTCCCCCTGCCATTTACGATCTCGTTAGCATTATGTTGCTGCTAACCATTGGCATGAAAGGCGGTATTGAGCTCGCCAAACAGCCCTTTCTGGAACTGTTGCCGCAGATGCTGGTGGTGATTGCCCTCGGCATTGTTTTGCCCTTAATCGCCTTTCCTTTACTACGTTATCTGGGCCGTTTCAGTCGTGTCGACGCCGCTTCAATCGCCGCGCACTACGGTTCGGTGAGTATGGGTACCTTTGCGGTCGCGGTGGCCTATATGAGTGCGCGTGGGATTTATTACGAGGAGCAAATGCCGCTGTTTGTGGTAATGCTTGAGATTCCCGCCATTCTGGTCGGCATAGTGATCGCAAAGGGGTTTTCTAAGCAAACCAACTGGGCACAGGTCGGCCATGAAGTACTCTTGGGTAAAAGCATCATTCTAATGATCGGCGGCCTGCTCATTGGCTGGATCGCCGGTGCAGAGCAACTGAGCTCGATCAAACCCCTGTTCTTTGATTTGTTTAAAGGCATATTGGCGCTCTTCCTTTTAGAGATGGGCTTAATTACCTCTAAGCATGTGGGCAGTCTAAAGAAGTACGGCCTTTTCCTGATGGTATTCGGTATCAGCATGCCGATGCTGTCGGCGGTACTTGGTGCGGCTACAGGCTGTTTACTGGGCTTCTCCGTGGGCGGCACTGCAATGCTGGCCATTCTCGCCGCCAGTGCATCGTACATCGCGGTGCCTGCGGCAATGCGGATCTCGGTACCCGAGGCCAATCCGACCTTGTCTTTGGCAGCGTCACTGGGTATCACCTTCCCCTTTAACGTGGTGATCGGCATCCCCATTTATTACGCGATGGCGGAATTCATCCACGCTTTTTTTGGAGCTTAAAACAATGAGCGACAACATAAAAAAACTTTTAACCATTGTCACCGAAGCGGCACTAGAAAATATCTTAATCAAGGATATTGAACGCCTCGGCGCGCAGGGCTACACCATTACCGATGCAAGGGGCAAAGGTGGCCGCGGTGTGCGCAATGCAGCCTGGGACGCCAACGGCAATATTCGTATTGAGGTGGTCAGCGATCCAGCCATTGCCAGTCAAATCGCCAGCCACCTAAAAGAACAGTATTACGCCAATTACGCCATGATTCTGTTTATGAGTGACGTAGAAGTAATTCGACCAGAGAAGTTTTAGTAAGCTTTGAACTGAGTAGCGTTCATACGTGATGAAAATCGCTTAAAACGCGTAATTGGTCGCATGTAAACCAAAAAACCTTAAGCGACAAAGTAAGTGTCTACGCTCTACGAACTTACCTGTGCTTACAGTCAAGCATCCGTCAAAATTAGGCATTAACAAATTTAGACGGTAAGCGTCCGGCAAACCCACATTGTCTAGGGCCGCCAATTATGCGGCAGTAGTTCGCTGATCTTTGACGCCCGCTGAGTCGGCAATCTTTCCATTACATCTTTCAAGTAGGCTTGCGGGTTCAGGCCATTTATCTTCGCG
>NZ_JBFHDY010000024.1:0-36487 GCF_041584495.1 Zhongshania sp. | reverse complement strand
ATTGGCGTTGGGTTATAGGCATTGCAGGGGTTGTTTAATTGCGGGCAGTTGGAGATGAGCACGTAGACATCCATTAGTGCTTTTAACTCTACGTATTTACCTGGCGCCGAAATGCCGTCGGCAAAGCTCAGGCCGCCCGCTTCGGTTACCGGCACGTTCATAAAGAAATTGATGTTATGGCTGATGTCGCGTTTGCTTAAGCCGTATTCCGGCTTTTCGGCAATAGCCAGCATCCAGCTGTCGCGGCAGGCATGCATGCAACGCTTTTCTAAATCGTAGCGCACAGTATTGCTCTCAGTGGCGCAGGCGCCGCCCAAGGTGTCGTGCCGCCCGCAGGTATCGGCCACAATTTTGAGCATGGCGCGATTTTCATTACTGCGTAGAATTGAACCGGCAGTGAGGTAAACATTGCCCTGTTCGCGAATAGTGTCGGTCGCGCTATAGCGCTCGCTTGGATTTGCCGCACTGTAAAACAGGGTATCTGCAGCTTGGTTACCATCCAAATCTAAAATCCGAAAAGTTTGCCCCTCATTAACTTTGCCAAGATAGTAATCGCCAGCGCCGACGGTCATCGAAAACGCTGCAGTGTCGGCCTGTAATTGGCTTGCTTTAATCATCGTCAATCCTCCGCCTTAGGCGCCCAAGTAATACAGCGCGTTATTGGCAAAACCCCGCGCATTTTCTGGACAATGGTTTAGGCATTCGTCATCGTCAGCAACAGCGGCGGCCAAACCAAGCTCTATACCAATGCGGTGCTTTGGGTATGTTTCTGCCGTGCTATAGGGGTGCGGGCAGCTATGCAGTACCACCAAAGTATCCATTTCAAAGCGTAGGGTGACCGCGTCGCCGATCTGGCTGCCCGATGCCGCCAAGGCCATATTGCCGTCCACATCGGTCACCACTTTGCTAAACCAATTAATATTGGCGGCCATGTCTGCCGCGCCTAAGCCGTATTTGGCTAACTCCACTAGAAATGCATCGTAGCCATTTTGATGCCAGTCATTACGGTGCGCTTGATAATTCCGTGCGCCCCATTTTTTGGCAATATGGCTGGCATGGCTATTACCACAGACTGTATCGTGCCAGCCGAGGCTGTCTGCGGTAATAGATGCAAATATCCGGCCCATATCTGAATACAGGCAATGGCCTTGGCTTAATTTAAAGGTGTGCTGGCACTTAAGGGTGTCTGGGGCGTTATAACGCTCCAGTAAATTGCGGGGGTTATAAAACAACATACCAACATTGCTGCCGCCGCTTAAATCCCTTAGGGTCATCTGCGTGCCCCGGCGTAATTCCAGTGACCAGTGGCTACCGGGCGCCAATTCTGTTGCGTAATTTTGCATTGCTATATTTCCTCCGCCTGCTTATTGGCAGACAGACTCCCGTCTATTTCTTCAAGTAATTTTGGCTCGCAGGCGCCAACCGGCAAGTCATAGGTAATACCTGCGCCGTAGGCATTGGGTGCTTGGGGATCGACCCGCAATTTGTCGAATACCCACAGGCGAGTGCCAAGGTGAAAACCTTCCTTTAGATCGTGGGTGACCATAAACACGGTAAGTTTGTGTTTGCGCCACAGCGTCAAGACCAGCTCGTGCATGTCAGCGCGAATACCGGGATCGAGGGCGCCAAAAGGTTCGTCTAATAACAGAATACGGGGTTTTAAAATAAGGGCTTGCGCAATCGCCAAGCGCTGCCGCATGCCCCCAGACAATTCATCTGGGTAGCGATGTAACATATGACTTAAGCCAACAATATTGAGCAAGTCCGCCGCCTCTTCCCGCGCCGCTTTCTTTGCCGCACCCCATAAAAAGCCCAATTTGCTGCGTTCAAAGGCGCGGGCAATCGCCACGTTTTCTAATACTGTTAAGTGCGGAAAAACCGAGTACTGCTGAAATACCACACCCCGACCAGAATCGGGTTCGCTCGGTATCGCTTTGCCGTCCAGCAAAATACTGCCTTGCGACGGCGATTCAGTGCCCAGTAGCATTCGTAAAAAAGTGCTTTTACCGCAGCCTGAGGCGCCAACCAAGGTAACGAATTCACCTTCTTTTACCGTGGCCGACATATTTTCCAAGATGACATTGTCGTCAAAACGCTTCCACACATTGCGAATTTCAATCATGACTTGCCCTCCTGCTGGGCATGCCAGGGAAAAGCAACGGCGCTGAGCTTGGCGAGGGCGTAATCGATAATAAATGCCAGCAAGGCGATCCACGCCACATAGGGCAGAATCACATCCATAGATAAATAGCGCCGCACTAAAAACACACGGTAGCCCAAGCCGTCAGTCGAGGCGATGGCCTCAGCGGCAATTAGGAATAACCACGCTGAGCCCAAGGACAAGCGCACTGCATCGATCAAGCGCGGCAGCAATTGCGGAATTAACACCCGCACAATAATTTGCCAGCTATTGGCGCCCAAGGTTTGGGCTTTGACGAGTTGCTCGCGAGGAATTTCTATGCTGCGCTTTTGAATATCGCGAGCGATAAACGGGGTAATACCAATGGCGATCAAGGCGACCTTCGACACTTCGCCCAAACCAAATACAATAAACAATACTGGCAGCAAGGCCATTGGCGGCACCAGCGACACCACGGTAAGCAGCGGCGCAAAGCTGGCATTAACGACCGGCAAGGCGCCGGTCAGCAAACCGAATAACATACCCAGCGACGCAGCTATTGCCATACCAATGCCTAAACGGCGCAAACTGCTTAAGGTGTCTTGCCAAAATAAATAGTCGCCGCTGCGCTTGCTAGGTTCAAAGGCCAAGCGATTAATGGCATCGCCCATTTGGGTGAAGCTCGGCAATAATTTGTCTTGGGGGTTTTCAGCGAGCCGCGCGTCAGATGCCGAAATATACAGCAGTAAAATCACTACAAAAGGCAGTAGAGCTAGACCAATTCGCCATACTCGACTGGGTCGTACATTGATCAGTCGTTTCATAAATTTGCTAAACCCGAGTGCATACGCTATTGGCAAAGCGAAAGGTGGTTGAAGGTAGGCGCATCCCTGCGCCTGATTGTTGTTACCCGCAATCTACAGGCGTAGTCTCCCTCCCCATCGGTGGAGGGTGATCTCGTCAAACGCGAGATTTACAGTTTGCCGTCTGCCGCCATTTGCATATAGCTGGGGTCAAAACGGAATTTAATATTGGCTTTGTTACCAAACACGCCAGATGGGGTTTCGATGCCGATAAAACCAGCGTCGGGTGCACCGTCACCGAGTAGGCCGTGGGCAAAGGAAAATTCCGCCACATTCTTCATGGTGGTCTTCAAGGCCGCACTATTGGTAAAGGCAACGGCATCTGCTGGAGTATAAAACATTTGAGTGCTGGCCAACTGAGCCTCGTAACCGGCTAAATCAGTGCCCGATGCCACACCCATGGTGGTGCGCGCTGCAATGCCGGCTTTGTCGTTGGCGCTCATGGTGGCCATGATTTCATACCATGCGCCCGTCAGTGCTTTGCCCAATTTCGGATTGGCTTTCAAGACCTCGGTGTTAATAACCATTAAGTCGATTATTTCACCCGGAATTTGCGAGGAATCAAACACCTTATTCGCCCCTGGCATGCCGGTAATTTCGCTAAGCAGTGGATTCCACGTTGCCACCGATGTTACCCCGTCGGTGGGGAATACCGCGACCATATCAGCGTCGGAGGTGTTTACCACGGTAACGTCTGACTCGCTCATGCCCACGCTCTCTAAACCGCGAGCAAGCAGATAATGAGAAACACTCAGCTCAACTAAGTTAACACGCTGACCTTTAATGTCTTTGAGTTTGTCGGAGCCTTTTAAGACCACACCGTCATTGCCGTTAGAAAAGTCGCCAACAATCAAGGCCGTGCTATCGACGCCGCCGGCAGCGGGAATTGTCAACGCATCCATATTGGTCATGGCGCAGGCGGCAAATTCACCCGTGGTGTATTGGTTAATGGATTCGATGTAATCGTTAATTTGTACGACCTCAATATCGAGGTCATACTTTTTAGCCCACTTATCCATGATCTTCTGCTCAGCGGCATAGCCCCAAGGCATCCAACCGACATAAATTGACCAACACACCTTAAAGCTATCGGTAGCTGCAGCAGAAAACGAAGAAAATGTGAGTGTAAGCAGTAAAGCGGAAAGTCGCTTCATCGTTGAACCTCCAGAGGTTTCACACGGTTGCATAGAGCACTCCTGGCGCATATCGCCGTTCGTCTCCCGGGCTTTTGTCCCGCCGTGTAACCTTCTTGCAGCCTAGCCGCGTACTCTGAAGGTCGAAAGCTCTCGGACCAGTCGTTGCTTTACCTATGAAATAGTCGCAACCGGAACCCTAGCTTTCCATTTTTTGTATCGTGTCCAATGCCACCAAGAGTGCGGACACAAGACACTATACACATTACGTGCCAAACACTGTAATGACCCATTATTAATACATTAGCGGTGATTTAAAGGCCAATAAGGCATTCATTAAGTGCACATTGGCGCACCAAAAAGGGACGAAAGCACCTTTTTGAGTCGCTTGTGTTTTAGCTGAGCGCCTTGTCATAAAAACGCGCTAATACTGACATTTTATCGTCCCTATTCTGTAACAGCCCCCACCTACACTGATGCGGTTTTAAATATCTCCTACTCACCAACGACGGGAATAATTATGAAAAGGGCATTATTACAACTCTCTATAGCGAGCATTCTCGCAGCGGGCCTGAGCGCTTGTGGCGGTGACGATGGTGACCGCGGCCCGGCCGGTGCAGACGGCGCCGCTGGCAACCCAGGTTCGGCTGGCGCGCCAGGGTCAGCTGGCGCCCCCGGCGCAAATGGAAATGATGGCAAGGACGGCCTAGAAGGTGCAGCCCTAAAACGTTTTGCCTCAGCGCCATTGGGTGCGGAGTTTACCGGCTTGTTCGTTAATAGCGACGGCGTGTTGTTCAGCAACATCCAACACCCAAGCGGTTCCAACACCACCATGGATGTCGACGGCAAGATTATTGATAAGGGCACCATCGGCGCATTTATAAATGTCGATGTAAATAATCTCGGCAATGTCGCCGCCATGGACTTCCCTATTACCACCGCCGATAAAGAGCGGGTACTCAGCGCCACAGGTAGCTATATGGTACTGGCCCAGCAAAATGATGACCTCGCCAGCGGCAAACAAATGGGCGACATCGTTGCGGCGGATGGCAACACAGTATTAAAAAGCTCTAACGACCCCGACTTTAACGCGGCGGTTTCTGATGGCGACACCGGTTACTTCCTGTATTCCAACTGGGAAGATCGACCCGGCGGCATGAGTCGCATTAAACTGAGCAGTACCTATGCGGTTACTCAAGCAGGAATGTTAGATTTCTCGTCTGTTAACGGCACGTGGGTTAACTGCTTCGGTACCTTGAGCCCCTGGGGTACACCGCTAACCTCTGAAGAACTGTATTTTGACAATACCGCCGATTGGTTTAATGCCGGAAATAGCCAAGCCAAATCGATTGCCGAATACCGAGGCTTCCCAACCGACGGCAGTGGTAATTGGGGCAACCCCTACGACTACGGCTATATTGTAGAAATCGGCACTGACGGCACTGTTGCCGCAGCTGACGTGGCCAATGTTACCATGAACAAACTGGAACTCCTGGGCCGATTCTCCCACGAGAACGCGGTAGTTATGCCAGATTTACGCACTGTGTTTTTAAGCGATGACGGTAGCGGCACGGTCTTATTTAAGTTTGTAGCAGATAATCCCAGCGACATGAGCTCCGGGTCCCTCTATGCCGCAAAAGCAACCCAGTCCGCCGGTATTAAGGACCCCGCTGAAGCCGCTTTCGCCATTGAGTGGATTAAAATAGCCACGGGTAATGAAGCCGCCATCGAAGCGGCTGTCGCTAGCTTTAACGGCACTTTAGCCGAGGCCAAGCAAATTACCGCACAGCAAATCAATGACTACGCCGAGTCAAAATTGAACGCCGACCTCGACACTAGCGGCACGGTGGCCAGCAATCCGTTTACTGACGACCGTGTCGGTTTCCTTGAGAGCCGCAAGGCGGCCGCAGCACTGGGTGCAACTGCCGAGTTCAATAAAATGGAAGGCGTTAATATCAACTTCGGTCTTGCCGATAGTTGGTGGAATAATGGCGCCGCCGATGGCAAACAAGCCTATATGTATATGGCCATGTCCGACACCACTAGCACCATGTCAGATAGCAGTGGCGATATTCAGCTAGATGGCACCCACGGCAAATGTGGCGCGGTTTACCGAATGAAACTGATCAAAAACAGTGCAGGCTTGGTCGATATCAAAACCCTCTCGCCGGCCGTTGTTGGCGGCCCCTACGACGGCAGCCGCAGCACCAACCGCTGTAACATAAATAACATATCCAACCCCGATAATCTGGTGGTTTTGGACGATGGCCGAGTATTAATCGGTGAAGACACCGGCAACCACCAAAACAATATTATTTGGTTGTTTGAAGACCCCGCTCTGTAAAACCCGCGTGTTACAGCAGTTTAGAGGGCGGATTTATCCGCCCTCTTTTTTTTATTGGTAAGGAATCCATGAAAGCGCTCATTCTTATTTTTCTTTTCATTTTAGCCGCCTGTGACGCATCGCCTAAAGACCAAGTAAATGCAGTACAGCACGAACCAGTGGCAACAGATGCTAGCGTGCTAAAGCAGCTCATATTTCCCCCAACAATTGCGGCCGGTAGTCAGGGCATATTACGCCTACCACCGAGCGACACTCTCTACAATGCCGAGGCGGTCATTCCACCCCAGTGCTATACCAAGCACGAAGGGCAATACAATCCCTGCATGACCTGCCACCAGAGCTACCCCTACCGCAGCCGCCCCAACACCATGAACGACAGCAATTTGCAAAGCGTGTATGCCTTTTCTGATTTGGGCCTAAGCAACCATTGGCAAAATTTATTTGAAGATCGCCGGCAAAAAATGGCTGAGATCAGCGACCAACAGGTTATCGATTATCTTTACACCGACAATTACAGCCCATTAATTGATCAGCTAAAAAACACGCCGGATTGGCAGGGCCCCATTCCCGAGATTAAAAATTTGCACCGAGGCGGGGCTGCCTTTGACCACCACGGCATCGCCAAAGACGGCAGTCACTGGGTGGCCTTTAATTACAAACCGCTACCCAGTACTTTTTGGCCCACCAATGGTTCTACCGACGATGTGATGATTCGCCTACCGGCTAAATTCCGGCAATCGTCCTGTCAAAACAGCCCAGAATCCCGAGACGCCTATCTGGCCAATCTCTCGATTTTAGAAATGGCGATTAAAGATCTCGATCAAATTTCGCTACCCGATATTGATGAAAACGCAGTGTGTCAGGACCTAAATGCCGACGGTAAATTCGGTATCATCCAAACATTGCACCGCCCAAGCCACTATATTGGCGGTGCCGCTGACGAAGTTCTTAGCCCCATGCTCTACCCTCTTGGCACCGAATTTTTACACTCGGTGCGTTACGTCGGCATCGATAAGGGCGGCGCCATTGGCCTACCCCCGCACATGAAAGAACTGCGCTATATGCGCAAATATGACTACTACAATCCAAATCACTTAGTGTCCAAATACGGCAACGAATATCAAGAGAAAGTCGAAGGCCTGCTACCGCAATTTATTCATCGTGGCGACCAAGGCACAGATAATAGTTTTGGCTGGATGCTGCTCGGCTTTATTGAAAACCAACAAGGTCAGCTGCGCAAACAAAGTGATGAGGAGCACTTGTTTTGCATGGGCTGCCATACCACGATCGGCTCGACTATCGATCAAACCTTTGCCTTTGCTCGCAAGGTGACTGGCGCCGAGGGCTGGTCCTATATCGACTTAGTCGGCATGCCCGACGCCCCAAATGTAGACACCCCAAATGCGAATGAAGGCGAAATTGCCCATTATTTGCGTACCGTCGGCGGCGGTAATGAATTTAGAGAAAACGATGAAATTCGCCAACGCTTTTTTAATGCTGATGGCAGCCTTAATACTACAGCGGTACAGGGATTGGATGTGTACCAGCTTATTACGCCGTCGCTGCGCCGCGCGCTAGATTTGAATAAGGCTTATATGCGCATTGTTGCCGACCAAGATTTTATTCATGGTCGTGACGCCAATTTAAAGCCGGTAACAAATGTGCATAAGGAAATTGATCCCGAAACGACGCCAGTGCTGCCAGGAGATAAAGCCGTGCAGTGGGACATTCGCTTGCAATGGACAAACGAGGAAAAAATAAAGAACACAGCGCTTCCGTTAAGTACAAAATAATTAGATAGTGGCCAATGACTGCTAAGAACTCAGGGGCAACAATGACGCGCAAATACGACACCTTAACAATAGCGCTAGCAGCGAGCGTAGCCACACTCATGCTAGCAGCTTGCAGCGACGGCAAAATATCGCTGTCCGGCACACCAAGTAAAGCCCAAAGCACAGCGCCGCTCACACACCAAACCAGCGCGCCATTAATCGCCAATACTCTACAAAATCAATGGTATCTTAACGCCGCAAGCGCCGTCGCCAGCAAACCGCTGGGCGAAGCTGAGCGCGGCAAGGCGCGTAATATTATTTTATTTTTAGGCGACGGTATGAGTATCGCCACGATCACCGCCGCGCGAATTCTCGCCGGACAGCGCTTAGGCCAAAGCGGCGAGGAATACGCGCTGAGTTTTGAGTCGTTCCCTTACACCGGTTTAGCTAAAACCTACAATGTCGATTCGCAGACCCCCGATTCCGCTGGCACCATGACCGCCATTGTATCGGGCCTAAAAACCGATGCCGGGGTGCTCGGTGTCGATGAAAACGTCATTCCCGGCAACTGCCAAAGCCTTGCCGGGAACGAAGTGATCAGCGCCTTGGAATTAGCTGAGCTAGCCGGTAAGGCGACCGGCATTATCTCTACCGCCAGAATTACCCACGCCACCCCCGCCGCGACCTATGCCAAAACCGCTGATCGCGACTGGGAGGCCGACAGCGACCTACCAGACGCCGCAAAAGCGGCGGGCTGTAAAGATATCGCCAGTCAATTAATCGATTTTGAAATAAATCTAGAAGCCCGTATTCCCGGCGCCGACGTCGACGGCATTGAGGTGGTAATGGGCGGTGGTCGACGTGCGTTTATCGATAAAACCGACGCCAGTGGTGAAGGTCATCGGCAGGATGGCCGCAATTTAATCCAGGAGTGGCAACGGCAGTACCGCGATGGCGACTACCTCCAAAATGCAGCTGATTTACAGGCAATTAAGCCAAACGCAACAGGCAAGATTTTGGGTTTGTTTAATCCAACGCATATGCAGTATGAGTCAAACCGCGACACCAGCAACAGCGGTGAACCCTCGCTACAAGCAATGACCGCCGCCGCAATAACGCGGCTGAGCCAGAACCCCAGCGGCTATTTTCTTATGGTCGAGGGCGGTCGAATCGACCATGCCCATCACGCGGGTAATGCCTATAACGCCTTAAATGAAACCATTGCCTTCGCAGATGCCGTCGCGACTGCCATGACATTTAGCAATTCCGACGACACTTTAATTATAGTGACCGCAGACCACGGTCACGTCTTCAGCTTTAGTGGTTACCCCAAGCGTGGCAACCCTATTTTAGGCAAAGTGGTAGGCGTTGGCAGTGATACTCCGACGCTGGCCGCTGATGGCATGCCTTACACCACTTTAGGCTATAGCAATGGCCGGGGATTTCAAAACCTAGGCACCGACAACAATGCTGATACCGCATACCAACAAGAAATACAGTCTGGCCGTCACAACCTAGAGGATATCGACACCGAAGCCAGCGGCTTTCACCAAGAAGCCTTGATTCCCCTTTCTGCCGAAACCCACTCTGGCGAAGACGTGGCCATTTACGCCCGTGGCCCCGGCGCAGCGCTCATTAGTGGTAGTAACGAGCAGAACTTGATATTTCATGTAATAAATTACGCTGCCGATTTTTTGCGCAGCCCGGCAAGTCATTAAACCCTGGGGTAGGGGTTTCTCGCAGACATAAAAAAGGCGTACCGCCATTACAGCAAATACGCCCAAAAAGACCTAAAGGGTGGGTAAAAATTTACTTCGCAGAAACCTGTAACTGTTTGTGGTAACGAACTAGTTGGTTATAGTGATCTGCCGTTTCTTCTAACCGCGCTACCGCCACGTTGTAGACAAAATCGTCAGAGTAACCCTCACAAACTTCCAATCTTTGTGATGCGCGGTCAAGGTACTCCTTAACGGCAAATCTTAGGTTTGGCATATCCTCAACTGCGCTTGCGTTTACCTCAGGTAAACTTGGCGGATTCATTACCGCAGCCAGTGCGCAATTCGCATAACTATTTAATGACGCGAACGCCAAGGCAGCCAATACGCTGCCTAATATTAACTTCTTCATCAGATACACCTCGCGCTACAAAGCACAAATTCTAATAACGATAGTTATGATACCAAAATACACACTTATATCCACATAAAAATTGACACCTCGTCAAAAAATGCGTCGAAATAAATATAAAATACTTTATTATCAATAAGTTATATTAAATCAAAACTTACACCAAAACCCAGTACGTTACAGTTAACCGCACTGTGTCATTGGGTATATTCCCCCCACAACACGAAAATGAGAAGATCAGCCAGGAATAAATCTACCGAGCAGCCACCCCCATAGGGTGATTACGGCTAAGAAGAAGCAAATAGTTTAAGAGGAAGGACGTTGGCCGCAGCTACGAGCGAACAGCACTCCAAACAGGTAGCCAAACGTAGGGCTAGCTAGCTCAGCGGACGTTACCGCAAAGATCAAGGAAACGATCTACCAATAGGTCTGGTTCGGCGTCTGCTACTGGCACACCGTGGTTGTAACCATAACTCACACAGGCAACGGGCATACCCGCCGCTCGCGCCGCCGCGACATCATTCACAGAATCCCCAACCATCACGGTATTGGCAAGTGGCACCCCAAGCTGCTCGCACGCCAAAAGCAATGGTGCGGGATCGGGTTTACGCACTGGCAAGGTGTCACCGCCGACCAAGATCGGCATGAGCTCCTGCAAACCAAAATGCACGAGAATTGGCTCGCTAAATCGCGCAGGTTTATTGGTGACGCAGGCCATTTTAATGCCCTTAACATGCCAATGTTTTAAGGCTTCACGCACACCGGGATAAAGCACAGTGTGCTCACAGGTCTGTTTACCATAGTACTCAAAAAACACCGAAAGCAACTGATCGAGTAAGGCGGTATCTAACGATTGCTCAGGCACCTCAAGCGCGAAGGCCAAGCCGCGCTGTACCAGCTTGCGGGCGCCATTACCGACCCAACCCCGCACCCGATCAACACCGGCAGGCACATAATTAAGCTGCTCCAAACTTGCGTCTAGCGCCGCGGCCAAATCCGGCACACTGTCGATCAACGTGCCATCCAAATCAAATAAAATGGCCTGTAACTCACGACCATCTAAAAGACCTTGCAATGCACTCATACGCCAGCCAATTCGTTCCGCATTTTTTCAATCGTTTCACTGTAATCGCCACCGTTAAAAATTGCTGAGCCAGCCACAAAGGTATCTGCCCCAGCGGCCGCCACTTCAGCAATATTTTTAGCAGAGATACCACCATCCACTTCAAGGCGAATATCCCGACCAGAGGCGTCGATCAAAGCCCGCACTTCTTTAATTTTGTCGAGGGTCGAGGGAATAAAGCTCTGACCACCAAAGCCAGGGTTCACCGACATCAGCAAAATCATATCGAGCTTATCCATGACATATTTCAATACGTCGGGACCAACCGCAGGATTTAACACCAAGCCCGCCTTACAGCCAGCGTTGCGGATCATCTGCAGCGAGCGATCAACATGGGTTGTGGCGTCAGGGTGAAAAGTAATAATGCTGGCGCCCGCGTCAGCAAAATCGGCGATCATGCGATCAACGGGCGAAACCATCAAATGCACATCAATTGGCGCTTTCACACCATGCTTGCGCAAGGCCTTACACACCATGGGCCCAATAGTCAGATTAGGTACGTAGTGATTATCCATTACATCGAAGTGAACAATATCAGCGCCAGCCTCGAGCACGGCGTCGACTTCCGCACCTAAACAGGCAAAGTTTGCCGACAATATCGATGGGGCTATCCAGTAATCTGCCATTTTAGTTTCCTGAAAAATTGAGGCGCTAGTTTAATGCGCAAACCATTACGGTATCTATAAGTACAAAGTCGGTATTTTACGGCACTTTCGGCGCTGAATCAGCAGGCTTAGGCGACGCACTTAAAAAGTCGTCAAGATCTGCCAATCGCTGGGGCGTACCGATATCCCACCAATGACCATAAAACAATTCACCGCTGAGACCGCCCTTGGCGATCGCGCTCTGCATAAGCGGTTTTAAGGCGCGCTGCCCTTGGGCCAAGCCCCGAAACATCGACGGGCGCCATACGCTAATACCCGAAAAGGTATGGCGGGGCCCAAGGTCGCCCTCAGTCACCAAACCAGTGTCGGTGAGCGCAAAATCACCACCAGGGTGATGAGGCGGATTTTCAATCAGCACGAGATGCGCTGCTTGCGGCCGACAGTTTAATAGGCGACTAAAATCAAAATCCGTCCAAACATCGCCGTTGACCAATAAAAATGGCGCGTCGTCGTCACTGTCTAAGTAAGGCAAGGCTTGGACGATGCCCCCGGCGGTTTCCAGCGGCTGCTCTTCTCTGGACAAGTGAATGCGAAGACCGTAGCCGTTGGCGGAACCAAGGTAGTCTTGAACCTGGTCAGCCAGCCAGGAACAATTCACCACCACCTCACTCACGCCTGCGGCGGCCAGCTTGGCCAAATGAAAATCAATGAGCGGACGACCGCCAGCCCGCAACAGCGGCTTAGGGCAGTGATCGGTCAGGGGTCGCATCCGCGTCCCCAGCCCTGCGGCCAAGATCATGGCTTTCATTTTAGTCAGCGTCCTTAAACCAGCTTTGCTGACAGATTAGCGGCATTAACTTACGGTCAAACCACGCCAAAAACTCATCAAACTCCGGGTAGCGACTGGCGATGCTCAAGGTGTATTCCAACACCAGCGGCAAATCAGCAAGATACCCAGACTTACCGTCGCGCAAATTCAAACGGGCAAATATACCAAGCACCTTGATGTGACGCTGTAAGCCCATCCAGTCCACATCTTGGCAAAACGCTGCTTCAGAGCGCCCCGCCAGCAGGCCCGCTTGCACTGCCATACGGCGATACACGCTAATCCAATCATCCACCAACTCTTCTGGCCAACTGATATAGCAATCGCGGATCAGCGACACCAAATCGTAACTAATAGGGCCGACCACGGCATCTTGAAAATCAATCATACCCAGACGTTCATCAGCCAACACCATTAAATTGCGGCTGTGAAAATCCCGATGAACCAAGACCTGGGGCTGAGCAAGCGCGCGCTGACTCAACAGGGAAAACACCGCATCGAGCATCACACGCTCGGCGCTATCGAGCTGATAACCCAGCAGACCGCCCACAAACCACTCGGGGAACAGCTTCATTTCAGTAGTTAGCCGCGCTTCATCGTACGCGGGCAAACTGTGCTGCTCACTCGGTATGCGCTGCATGGCCAACATCACGCCAAAGGCTTGTTTATAGTAATGATCGGCCGCTGCACTGTTCACCAGTAATGGCAACAGCAACTGGTCGCCAAAATCTTCTTGCAATAAGAAGCCTCGCGGCTTGTCCCAGCCCAGCAACGTCGGCACTCTGGCACCATATTTGTGCAATAAAGCCTGCACCGTCGCAAACGCCAAATTATCTTCTTTATCTGGCGGCGCGTGCACCGCAATCACACTGCCGCCATCATTAAGCGGCAATCGATAATAGCGGCGAAAACTGGCGTCGCCAGACACAACTGCCAAGACACTTGCCGCATCCGCAGGACTGAGCGACAGTTGCTGCAGACACCAGCGGTGTAATTCTTTCAATATGTGATCCATTTTTATTCCGTTAAAAACCAGAATTTCTGGCCTTTTATACACTCAGGCGGGCATCCTAGCAGAGAATGCTTTATTATCCACCTTCGCCAATCCGGGCTCCATCGCCAAAATAAAACCATTAACCGATGCCAGTGCTTCGCCTACTTACTCTCGCCCTTATCGCCACGGCCAGTAGCGCCGCTTTAGCGCAGGATACGACGCCTGAAACTTGTGGTGATACCAGCAATGCGGCACTCAGCGGTGACATCAGCAATTTACCCGCCTATTACCAGCATTGGCACTGGGTGCCCAATAGTCACTTGACCAAAACAGCACGCTGCGGTCTCACCCCTGGCTGCCAGGGACGGTTTATCGAGCCCGCCAGAAATTGGGACGGCGCTGGTATCGCACCCCTCAGCGCGCCCCTCAACGTCTCCGCCGACACCATCGAGTCCATCGGCGCCAAAGCCACCATGACCGGCGACGTGCAATTGCGCAAAGGCGATCTCAGCTTAGATGCTGGCTATGCCCAGTACAATCGCAGCAATAGCACGGTGCTGCTGCGTGACAATGTGGTTTTGCGCCAACCCGGTATCTTACTGCGCGGCCAGTTTGCCCAAATTGATACCAATCGCGGCTTAGGCGAACTGCAACAAGCTGAAATTTTAAGCTTCCAAACTGGCGCCCGGGGCACCGCCGAGCGCATTGCGAGACCCGATTACAGCCGCTTTGAAATGGGCGGTGCCAGCTACACTCAGTGCACCCCCGACAACGAAACATGGTCACTCCATGCCGATAGCATTGCCCTAGACTACGACAGTGGCCGAGGCGTTGCGCGGGGCACCAGCATTCGCGTTTATGACGTTCCCGTGTTTTACAGCCCTTATCTAAACTTCCCAGTAGATGATCGCCGGGCCACTGGCTTTTTATTCCCATCTATTGGTCTCGCCAGTAACAGCTTGGACATTTCTACCCCTTACTACCTGAACCTAGCGCCAAATTACGACGCGATTATTGCACCACGATTTATCGAAAATCGTGGTGAGGCACTCGAAACCGAGTTCCGTTACCTAAATCGCTACAGTGAATGGGCCGTCAGCAGCAGCTATTTGCCAAACGACCAAAGCGAGAATATTGATCGCTGGCTGGTCGACGTTAAAGAAGAAGGATTTGTCGGCGAGCAGTGGGGAACGGAAATTGACTATACCAAGGTCAGCGACATCGACTATTTTTCTGATCTTGGCCTCGCTAACTTGGCGATTAAACGTAGCACCCACCTGAATCAACAGGGCGCATTAAACTACATTTCAGACAACTGGCGCGGCCGCTTAGAGGTGCAGCGCTACCAGACAATAGCCGTGGTAGAAGACCCATACCAGAAGCTGCCCCAGCTGCGTTTAAATTATCAGTCTCCCGCAAAAAACTTTCAGCTCGAACCCATTATCGAGTTCGAATACACCCAGTTTGACCACCGCGAAAGCTTGCGCGAGGGCGGCAGCAAGGTTACCGGCGAGCGGGTCTACGCAACCGCCGGCACCAGCTTCCCTATGCGCTGGCGCTGGGGATTCATTGAGCCCGCCATAAAAAGCCGAATGGTCAACTATGAACTTGAAGACGCACAACTTGCAGGCATTGACGCCAGCCCCAGCGCCAGCAGCGCCCTATTCAGCGTTGATAGCAGCTTGTATTTCGAGCGCGAGCTAAGTATCAACGACCAAGCTTGGACCCAAACCTTAGAGCCGCGCTTATTTTACCGCTATTCAGAATACGAAGAACAGAGCGATCAACCCGACTTTGACAGCGCCGCGTTAACCTTTACCTACCAACAATTATTTCGCGACACCCGCTTTACTGGGCACGACCGGCTCGACGACGCCAATCAGGTCGCCCTCGGCATCAGCAGCCGCTTTATTAACAATGCCGCAGGGCGTGAAGTATTAACCGCCAGCGTCGGCCAGCTCCATTATTTTGACCAGGGCAAAGTTCAGCTGCCCGGTGACGATATTCGCAAAAGCAGCAACTCTGACTTTGCCGGCCAATTTCGCCTTTTACCTGATGACAATCGTTGGTTCAGCGTTGATCTTCTGTATGATGCACGGCAAGGGGTGCTTAATCAGAGCAATCTGGGCTACCATCAGCGCAGCGACAATGGCGCGCTGTTGAGTATTGGCTACACCTTCCGCCGCGAAGGTAATGAATTTGGCGGACTGGAAAACAATATCAAGCAGGGCGACGCCTCCGTGAGTCTGCCGCTAAACAGTCAGTGGAAACTGTTTGCCAAGACTCAATACGATTTTGAGGACGACCGCCCTGTTGAAAACTTGATTGGCGCCGAGTATCAAAACTGTTGCTGGTTGAGCAGAGTGATTTATCAACGCGCGCTGGAACCCGACGACAATAGCGGGTCTAACACCAGTGGCACCGACAATAACTCGGCGGTGCTCATTGAATTTCAATTGAAAGGACTGGGTGGGCTTGGCACCGCAGTAACCAGTGTTCTTAAGGAAAGTATTTTTGGCTACCTATCTGATGAATAATATGCGTTTACTCAAAACCTTAACTGCCACGCTAATAATTGTTTTAGCGCCCTTGGCTCAAGCTGAGACCAAATGGCTGGATAAAATTGTCGCCATTGTCGATGACGACATCATTCTGGCCAGTGAACTCGATACCCGTATTGACAGTATTACGGCAAATATTGCGCGCTCTGGTAAAGAAGGACCGCCACCGGAGCAGCTCCGCAAAGAAGTTCTGGATTTATTAATTTTAGAAAATATCCAATTACAGCTTGCCAACCGCTACGGCGTGCGCATTGAAGACGAAGAACTCAATGCCGCAGTAGCAAGAATTGCCGCAGGCAACAACCTGACTCTAGCCCAGTTCCAACAGGCGCTTACTGCCAGTGGCGCCTCGTATCTCGCGGTGCGCGAGCAAATCGCCAAGGAGATGATTCTCCAGCGCGTGCAAATGGGCAATGTTAGCCAGCGTATTCAAATCAGCGACCAAGAAATCCAAAGCTTCCTGAAATCTGAAGAAGGCCGCCAGCGGACCGCGCCGGAATACCACTTTTCACACGTACTTATTCCGGTTGACTCCGACGCCAGCTCAGCCCAACGCCAGCAAGCCGAAGCCAGAGCTAAAGCCCTGAGCGCCAAAATGCGCGCGGGTAAAAGCATCGACAACGCCAACGATGCGATTAACATCAGCGACCTAGGCTGGCGCAAAAGCACCGAACTGCCGTCGCTGTTTGTCGACGTTGCGGCCAAGATGAACGACCTCGACGTTTCAGACCCAATCCAAAGTGCTAGCGGCTACCACATTATCCAGTTACTGGAGAGCCGTGGTGTAAAGCAAATGGTCAAGCAGACTCGCGCCAGCCACATCTTACTCAAGCCATCCGCAATCCGCAGCGAAGCGCAAACCTTTGCCCTTGCTAAAGAATTGCGCCAGCGCATTCTCAATGGCGAATCCTTCCGCGACCTTGCCAAAGAGTACTCTGAAGACATCGGCTCAGCCCAAGAAGGCGGTGACCTCGGCTGGACCGCCCCTGGCCAACTCGTACCAGAATTTCAGAAAGCCATGGATGAAACCGCACCAGGTGAAGTTCACGAGCCCATTGCATCAGATTACGGCTGGCATATCATTAAAGTCATTGAGCGCCGCAATCAGGATGTGACCAAAGAAATGCGCAAGCAAATTGCCCGCAACATCATCCACAAACGCAAATATGCCGACGAACTGGACATCTGGCTGCGCAAAATTCGCAGCGAGGCCTTTGTCGACATCAAAATTTGATGCCAAGCCGCATTGCTATCACCCCCGGCGAACCTGCCGGGGTCGGCCCAGAACTCCTCGTTAAGCTTGCGCAAGAAAACTACGACGTCGAACTCGTGGCCTTTGCCGATCCGGCGCTGCTAATACAACGCGCCGCCGCCATTGGCCTACCCCTGCAATGCCTGCCGTGTGACCTTAACGCACCCGCTCAAGCCCACCGTAGCGGCCAGCTAAAAGTCGTTGATATTGCCCTGCCCTGCCCCGCGCTGCCCGGGCAACTCAACACCGCCAACGCCGCCTACGTATTAGAAACACTGCGCCAAGCTACCGACGCCTGTTTAAACAAACAATGTCAGGCACTGGTCACCGGGCCCGTGCAAAAATCCGTTATCAACGACGCTGGTATCGCCTTTAGTGGTCACACCGAGTTTCTTGAAGAGCGCTGCGCTGCCGACAACGTCGTCATGATGCTCGCCACCGAGCAATTGCGCGTCGCGTTAGTAACCACGCACCTGCCCTTGAGCACCGTTCCCGCCGCCATCACCACCAACACGTTACAGCGCGTGACCGAGATACTGCACCACAGCCTGCAAAGCCAATTCGGCTGTGAGCGCCCTCGTATTTTAGTGCTTGGGCTAAACCCTCATGCCGGTGAAGGCGGGCATATGGGCAGAGAAGAAATTGACACCATCATCCCCTGCCTCAACGTCCTGCGCCAGCGCGGCTGGCTGCTTGAAGGTCCCATGCCCGCCGACACCGCCTTCACACCGCGGCATTTAGCCAACTGTGACGCGGTATTAGCCATGTACCACGACCAAGGCCTGCCCGTCCTTAAGTACCAAGGTT
Source organism: Zhongshania sp. (assembly GCF_041584495.1). GTDB lineage: Bacteria > Pseudomonadota > Gammaproteobacteria > Pseudomonadales > Spongiibacteraceae > Spongiibacter. The sequence goes on along the minus strand of NZ_JBFHDY010000024.1, from coordinate 17,961 downwards.
TTGGTCGCGCAGTGAACATCACTCTCGGTCTCCCCATTATTCGCACCTCAGTAGACCACGGCACCGCACTCGACCTCGCCGGAAGCGGCTCGGCCGACGTTGGCAGTTTTAACGCCGCACTCAACCGTGCTATTGAAATGACTCAGCACAGCAGGAAACACCTTTAATGCAATCCCCAGCTCCACACCGGGCGCGCAAACGCTTCGGGCAAAACTTTCTTCACGACCAAGGCATCATTCGCGGCATCGTGCGCGCGGTTTCACCGCTAGCGGGTCAGCGCTTACTGGAAATTGGGCCCGGCCAAGGGGCAATTACCGCCACGATTCTCGACACCGATTGCCACCTCGACGTTATTGAGATTGACCGCGATCTCGTGCAAATTTTGGCGGATAAATTTTCTAGTCGCGACAACTTCCGTATTCACGAAGGCGACGCCCTAAAATTTGATATCGGCGCACTAGCAGGCACTGAAAAACTGCGGGTGGTGGGCAATCTGCCCTACAATATTTCTACCCCGCTTATATTCCATTTACTTAGCGCCCACGACTGCATCAGCGACATGCACTTTATGCTGCAAAAAGAAGTGGTCGAGCGGCTCGCTGCTGGCCCCGGCAGCAAAACTTACGGCCGCCTTAGTATTATGGCGCAATATTATTGTGCAATTGAATCGCTCTTTGATGTGCCACCCGAAGCCTTTTCACCCCAACCTAAGGTACAATCCGCCATCGTTCGGCTAACACCCTATGCTCAACCTCCCTTTCCGGCCAACGACGTTAAGCTATTACAAAGAGTCGTTCGCGACGCCTTTAATCAACGTCGCAAGACCTTGCGCAATACCCTTAAGGGCTTAATCAGCAGCGAGGGTTTGGAAGCACTGGGCTTAGACCCAGGTATTAGACCAGAGAATGTTAGCCTAGAAAGCTATGTTGCGATTGCCAACGCCGTTGGTGACGCACAAGAAAATGATATTGCGGAGTAAAAAATGCCAGATTCAGCCCCTGTCGACATTCAGGTAGAAAGCCAATTTCTGCCAGACCAATCGGTGCCGGAAGAACAGCGCTTTGTCTTCGCCTACACCATCACCATTCGCAATACCGGTGAAGAGGCTGTGCGCTTAATCAATCGCCACTGGATAATTACTGATGGCGAAAATCAGGTTCAAGAAGTGCAGGGCGAAGGCGTTATTGGCAAGCAGCCGCTTATCGAACCCGGCCAGTCGTTTAGCTACACCTCTGGCGCCGTAATAGAAACCGCCGTGGGCACCATGGAAGGCAGTTACGAAATGATCAGCGCCTCCGGTCGGCCCTTTATTGCACCCATCGGCATATTTTCACTAGTCCGGCCCTCGGCGCTGCACTAAACAGCATAAACGGAGCAACGATTGTGGGCAGATATGCTGTAGGGGATTTACAAGGCTGCTTAAAACCCCTGCAATGCCTGCTCAACGAGGTCAACTTTCAAGCCGAACACGATCAGCTCTGGCTAGTTGGCGACCTCGTCAACCGCGGTCCCGACTCACTTGAAACGCTGCGTTACCTCTACAGCATTCGCAATAGCCTGCGTATTACCCTCGGCAATCACGACCTGCACTGCCTAGCACTGGCGCGCGGCGCTGCCGACCGCGGCCGTCACCCCACTCTCGAAGCGCTGCTCAATGCCCCCGACTGCGGCCAGCTGATGGACTGGCTGCAACAACAGGCCTTGGTACTGCGTTCCGACGACGGCCGCTACCTAATGAGTCACGCTGGCATTCCCGCTGCGTGGAGCAGCGAACAAGCCCTGAGCCTGAGCCGTGAGATCGAAGCCGTTTTACAAAGCCCGCAGGCTGACGATTTTTTTAAGGAGATGTACGGCGATGAACCAAGCCGCTGGGACGACAATTTAAGCGGCCTAGCCCGCCTGCGCGTCATCACCAACCACCTCACCCGCATGCGCCTTAGCAATGCCGAGGGCGAACTCGAATTACAATTTAAAGGCGCCCCAGCCGACATCCCTAAAGGTTACCGCCCGTGGTTTGAGTGGCAGGAAGCAAATACCCGCAGCGAAACCCTTATATTCGGCCACTGGGCCGCACTGGAATGCCAAACCGGGCGCGATGATGTTATCGCCCTAGACAGCGGCTGCGTGTGGGGGCGAGAAATGACGATGTTGGATATGGATAGCGGGGAGTTGCATCGCTGCGACTGCAACGCCTAGTCGGGTGACTGACGTCAGACGTCTGAGGCTTAAAAGGCATTCGCTACGCTCACAGATAACCGCTTTGCGTCGCCCACCAAGCTACTCAGCAAACGTCCTTTTCGTCCGACACCCGACCTCAGACGTCCGACTAATAGCGCTCCCCACTATTTGCTATACTCCCCCCAAACCCAACACAGACCCCAAAAGCAATGAAAACCTACCTCGTCGGCGGCGCGGTGCGCGACCAATTACTCAACTACCCTTATCACGAGCGCGACTGGGTGGTAGTGGGTGCCCGTCCCGAAGATTTGCTGGCACTGGGCTACCAGCAAGTGGGCAAGGATTTCCCGGTGTTCCTGCACCCCAACTCTAAAGAAGAATACGCCCTCGCACGCACCGAGCGTAAAAGCGGGCCCGGCTATCACGGTTTTGTCTGCGATTTCAGCCCAGACATCACCTTAGAGGAAGACCTCAGCCGTCGCGATCTGACGATTAATGCCATGGCCCAAGACGAAGATAAGGCAATTATCGACCCCTATCGCGGCCAACGTGATCTCGGCGCTAAACTGCTGCGTCACGTGTCGCCCGCCTTTGCCGAAGATCCCCTGCGCATTTTGCGAGTCGCGCGCTTTGCTGCGCGTTACGCCCACCGCGGCTTTACGGTCGCCAAGGAGACCATGGCCTTGATGCGCAGCATGAGCCGTAACGGCGAGCTGGCGACCATCGCCCCAGAACGAATTTGGGTAGAGCTAAGCAAGGCCCTGGGAGAGCAAAATCCTGCGAGTTTTTTCGAGGTGCTGCTCAACTGCGACGCCCTCGCCGCACGCTTTCCTGAATGGGCAGCATCGTTCACACCGGCGTTATTAACCCTGATCGATACCGCCGCCGCGCAGGCGCTGTCACTAGACCAGCGCTTTGCCATTAGCTGCAGCAATCTCGATGCCAGCAGCTGCAAAACCCTGTGCCAAAATTTGCGCGCCAGCAATAGCGCAAGCTGGCTGGCCGAGCGCTGCGCCGCTAATACGCCGCTACCCGCACTGGCAACAGCTGATGAATGGCTAACGATTTTGGAACAATTTGATTACGCTCGTCGCCCCGAACAGCTCGTTAATTTTATCGCCGTTGCCCAGCTACTCCAGCCCAGCGAGACCCGACTGGCGATGCTAGCGGATGCTGGCGAGCAATTGAGCGCCATTAGCGCTGGGGAATTAATGAGCCAAGGCTACAAGGGGGCGGAACTTGGCGCTGCTCTGCGCGAGCAACGCTTGGCAGCATTGCGGGCAATTACCGGCGCAAACTAGTGGGGGGGTTTTAACGCCCAAATCAGCCACGCGCTTTTTGCGTAGGCTGCATTTGCTTGCTCAACGTTGATTGCTCTAAACGTTCAGCAAGCCATACTTTAATAATGGACTGACGAGTAACCCCTAGGCGCGAAGCCTCTTTATCAAGTGACTCAATCATCCAGGTGGGAAAATCTACGTTAACCCGTTTCTGCATTTGATTGGGACGCTTGATAGATGAAAGATCAAGCTCATCGATAACATCCGATTGATTATCGTCGAACTTCTTATCCAGCGATTTAGCTTTCATAAAGTACCACCTCAGAATTTCGGGACCGCCGAACGGAGATGACCCTAATCCTGTCCGTACGGTAAGTAATAATGGCAGACCAATGCTTCCCGTCGATCATGCCGACCACCAAAGCGCTTGGCTCATCATCTGATTTAGCCATAATTTCAATAAAATCCGTATCCTGCCAGATAGCTTGGGCATCAACAAAGTCAATGCCATGCTTCTCGAAGTTGGATTTGCTCTTCTTTGGGTCAAATTCGAATGAATACATAGGTATAAAAAACATACCTTTTTAGCAATTTTGGCAAGGTGGTCGCTGAGGCTTTTAACAGAGATTTCTAGCAGAAGTTTATGACGGCCAGCGAAACTCGACCGGCCACAATTTCTGCTCACTAACATAGCCCGCCCATAATTCGCGATAGGTTTTGCCGCTCACTGGGTGACAGTGATCCGGCGCCAATTCGCTCAGTGGCCGCAGCACAAAGGCGTTGTAGGTCACTTCGTCGCGGGGCAGTTCAATGCCAGCAAAATTACCGCAGAGATTATCGTAACTAAGAATATCGATATCTAAAGTGCGAGGACTGAACTTTGGTGCGTCGGGCACACGACCGAGGCGAACTTCGATCTCGCGCAGCAAGTCAATCAAGGGCGCCAAAGCCATATCGGTATCAAAGCTCACCACCATATTTAAAAACAAACTACCGCGAAAGCCCACCGACTCACTCTCGTAAACCGGCGACAAGCGCAGCGGCGCAAACAGCTCAGCAAGGGCATCTAGCGCTTTCACCATATGCCGGTAGCGCTGAATATTACTGCCCAGACCCAAAAACACCTCAGCCATTCGCATTACCAAGCCGAGAGCCGATTATTGGCGACAGCGGCGTCCCGCGCTCAATCACCACCCCCACATCCTTGGCCTGGCGCATTGCCCCGGGCTTGGTGATACTTAAGCGCAGCCAGGGCACATTAAACTCGGCCATTATTAGTGCCGCACACCGTTCGGCTAGTGTTTCAATCAACTGGAACTCGCTGTCGCGCACAAATCCAAATAAGGCTTCAGTTACCGCTTTGTAATTCAGTGTTTTGCTAATATCGTCGTGCTCGGCAGCCGCGCGAATATCTGTACCCAGCTCCACACTTAATATCACTACCTGCCGGTGCGCACGTTCCCAATCAAAAATACCGATAACGGTATCGACTTTTAATTCACTTATATAAACAATATCCATGGTGTTTCTCGCTAGGTCTGCGCGCTACAACTAATTATGAAAATTTAAAAATTAGACGGCATCTAACTCAGTCATCGGCCAGCGCGGGCGAATAGTCACACCAAGGCCTTCATGCTGGCCCGCCGCTAATCGACAGTGACCTGCATAGGCGATCATGGCGCCATTGTCGGTACAGAATTCAGGCCTAGGGTAGTACACACGCCCCCCCGTTTTGGCTAATTTTTCTGCCAGGCGCGCCCGTAACACGGTATTGGCACTAACACCGCCGGCAATGACCAAGGTCTTCAAATTCTCTTGCTCTAGCGCACGATGGCATTTAATCACCAAGGTGGCGACCACCGCCTCTTGAAATGCGGCGGCGATATCGGCCTGATCTTGGGAATTATACGTGCCCGCTGCGCGACTGGCTGTGACCGTGTTCAGCGTGAAGGTTTTTAAACCACTAAAACTAAAATCCAGACCGGGGCGATTCACCATGGGACGGGGGAAAGTGTAATGCCCCACTCGTCCACGCTCGGCAGCCTTCGCCACCTGCGGCCCACCGGGATAGCCCAGCTCCAGCATTTTGGCGGCCTTATCAAAGGCTTCACCGGCAGCATCATCTAAAGACTCACCCAATAAGGTATAGCTGCCAATGCCATCCACCCTCACCAGCTGGGTATGACCACCAGACACCAATAAGGCAATAAAGGGGAACGCTGGGGCATCGGTCTCCAGCATCGGCGCAAGTAAGTGGCCTTCCATGTGATGCACACCAATAGCAGGCACACCCCAGCCGTAGGCCATGGCACGCCCCGCACAGGCACCCACCATTAGCGCACCCGCCAGGCCGGGGCCTTTAGTAAACGCCACACCGTCGAGATCTGCGCCCTGCATATCGGCTTTGGTCAGCACCTCGCGAATCAGAGGCAATAATTTCCGCACATGATCGCGCGAGGCCAGTTCCGGCACTACGCCGCCATATTCAGCGTGCAAGGCAATCTGGCTATACAGTGCCTCAGCCACTAAACCCCGCTCAGTGTCATATATTGCTACCCCTGTTTCATCACAGGAGGTTTCCAGTCCTAAAACCCGCACAATTGCTCACTTCCGACGCTAAATAAGCGCGCATGATACTGACTTCAGCTTATTCACACCAGTTATCAGCGCAATCGCTTTGCTTTTTGCCGCAACTGAGTATAGAATTCAGCGCCCTTGGAGTGCCGCTTTTAATTAATGCGGTATAGACAGCAAATTTTTGCAAAAAAAATCAGGACAGGTTTAACGGATGCCTTCAGTCAAACTCAAAGAAAACGAACCATTTGATATCGCCCTGCGCCGTTTCAAGCGCTCTTGCGAAAAAGCCGGCGTTTTAGCCGAGGTTCGCCGTCGCGAATTCTATGAAAAGCCCACTTCTGTACGCAAGCGTCAAGCAGCTGCCGCAGTAAAGCGCCACGCGAAAAAAGTGTCTCGCGACACTAAAAAGCAGCAACGCCTCTACTAAGACCTCCGTCCAGTAGGGCTTTGCCCGCCAAGATCCAATCCTCTTAACAGGGAGTCTCTGCGCATTATGGCAGACCAAACGCTGAAGCAAACGCTTAGCGACGCGATGAAAACCGCGATGCGAGCAAAAGATAAAGCGCGACTCTCTGCTGTGCGGCTGATTCTCGCCGACATTAAGCGCATTGAAGTTGACGAACGCATTGACGTTGATGATGCACGGGTTCTTGCCGTGCTCGACAAAATGCTAAAGCAACGCCGCGACTCGATCAGCCAGTATGAGAGCGCTGGTCGTGTCGATCTCGCCGCTCAAGAACGCTTTGAAATGGACATTATTCAGTCTTTTCTGCCAACGCCACTGAGCGAAGCCGAATTGGATGCCCTGATTAGCGCCGCCATTAGCAGCACCGGCGCCGACTCCATTAAAAACATGGGACAGGTAGTCGCCATTCTCAAGCCGCAGGTTCAAGGCCGCGCAGATATGGGCATGGTCAGCCAAAAGGTCAAATCGCAGCTTCAGTAGAGGACTGGCAATTTGCCCTACTCTAGTGAATTATTGTTCTGCGTAGCACCAATATCTACGCACCCCCATCTTCGCTTTTGGATACGCTGACGTGGCCGCAAAAGGACGCATTCCGCAATCTTTTATCGACGAGTTACTATCTCGAGTCGACATTGTTGACGTTATCAACCGTCGCGTTGCGCTCAAGAAAACCGGCAAGAATTACAGCGCACGCTGCCCATTCCACGACGAAAAAACCCCCTCGTTCAGCGTAAACCCTGACAAACAGTTTTACTACTGCTTTGGTTGCGGCGCAGGCGGCAATGCCATTGGCTTTATTATGGACTACGACCGTCAGGATTTTCCTGGTGCGGTCGACAATCTCTCCAGCCTCGCTGGCCTTGAAGTGCCCCGCGAAGAGATCAACCCCCAACAGCAAATAAAACAAGAACGCCGCAAAACCATTTACGACCTAATGGAAAAAGTGGCCAGCTATTACCAGCAGCAGCTTAGAGAACACCCCCAAGCTCAACGCGCCGTGAATTACTTACAGCAGCGCGGCTTGAGCGGACGCATTGCCCGCGACTTTGACATCGGCTTTGCGCCACCTGGCTGGGACAACCTGCTTAAAACCCTCGGCGACAACGAGGAACACCGCCAGCAATTGATTGACGGCGGCATGCTCATAGAAAAAGACGACGGCAAACTCTACGACCGTTTTCGCGACCGCATCATATTCCCCATTCGCGATAATCGCGGACGGATTATTGCCTTTGGTGGTCGCGTACTGGGCGACGACAAACCGAAATACCTCAACTCGCCCGAGACCGATATATTCCATAAAGGCAAAGAGCTTTACGGTCTTTACCAAGCCCGCCAGAACAATCGCCACCTCGAACAATTGCTGGTGGTAGAAGGCTATATGGACGTAGTTGCCTTGGCTCAGCACGGCATTATGACTGGCATTGCCACCCTCGGCACTGCCAGCAATACCGAACACCTGCGCACCGCCTTCCGCTACGCCAGCGAATTGATTTTTTGCTTTGACGGCGACGCCGCCGGCCGCAAAGCCGCCGAGCGCGCCCTTGAAAACGCACTGCCGACCATGGAAGACGGTCGCCGCATCCGGTTTTTATTTCTACCCGAAGGCGACGATCCAGACAGCGTTGTGAACCGCGATGGCGCAGCGGGCTTTCAAAAGCTTCTCGCCCAAGCCCAGCCGCTGGAACGCTATTTTTTCGAATCGTTGCACAGCCAGACCGATCCCAGCACCCTCGAAGGCAAGGCGCGCCTGAGCAAATTGGCCCTACCCATGCTGCAATTGCTGCCGCCCGGGGTTTTTCGCCAGCTTATGCTCGACTCGCTGGCAGAGCGCACCGGCCTTAGTCGCCACGCGCTCGATCAGTTACTGGACGACACGAAACCCGCCTCTCCGACACCAGCAACCAGCAGCCGCCCCGCAGTAACGCCGAGCACCCGCAGCACCAAAAGACTGATCGCCAACTTACCCAGCACCAGCCGTGACCCACTGCTATTTGCCCTTGCAATGGTACTCTTCAACCCCCGCGGCGCGGCAAATCAGCACCTTGCGCTCGCCGCAGATGAGGCCTCCTCGGCCGCAAACCTACTCAGCGATATTCTAAAATTACTCAACAAACGCCCCGGCTCTAGCACCGCCATGCTACTGGGCCACTGGTATGGCCAAGCTGAGTACGACATTTTAATTGAGGCCCTAAAGACCATCGCCCTACTCGGCCCGGAGCTAGACGATGAAAAGGCCCAACTCGCCTTTTTAGACACTCTCAGCCACCTTGACACGCAAAAATCGCAACAGCATTTACGCCAACAAATTGAACAATTGCGCGAACACGGCCAACTCGACAAAGCTGTCAGCGACGGCTACGCTGAACTGAGTGACGACCTCAAACAACAGCTCTTAGCCATTCAAAAGCTACTCAAGCACAAACATCATCGCTAATACTTTGACCAATCCCTGAACACAGCCGGAATTTACTGGTCGTATAGGGTGTAAATAGGGTATAATTTGCGGCTAATTTTTCACCTGCACCTAGCGAGTAATTTGAAAGAATGAGTGACTCTAAGCATCAATCGCGACTCAAGCAACTCATTGCCAAAGGCAAGGAGCAGGGTTACCTAACGTACTCTGAGGTCAACGACCACCTGCCGGAAGACATTTCTGATCCGGATCAGGTCGAAGAAATCATTCAAATGATCAATGACATGGGTATCCAGGTGTTTGAACACGCACCTGATGAGGACACCCTGATCATGACTGGCGGCGATTCGCCAGATGATATTGCCGCTGCCGAAGCAGCCGCAGCGCTGGCCGCCGTTGAAACCGAAACCGGGCGCACCACCGACCCCGTACGCATGTATATGCGTGAAATGGGTACGGTTGAACTGCTAACCCGCGAAGGCGAAATTGTTATCGCCAAGCGCATTGAGGAAGGCATACGGGAAGTAATGGCTGCGCTGGCCTACTACCCCGGCGTTGTCACCGGCATTTTGGCCCAGTACGACAAAGTAGCCACCGAAGAGCGCCGATTGGGCGACATTATGAGCGGCTATTTGAACCCCGCTGAAAATGTGCAATCACCTCAGCAGCAGGCTGCTGCTGCCGCTGAAGCCGCTGAGGCAAACAACACTACTGCTGACGCCGAAAGCGAAGATGAAGCCGTATCTGGCCCAGATCCAGAAGAAGCCCGTATTCGTTTTGCCGCGCTACAGGAGCAATCTGACAAAGTAGAAGCGTCAATTGCCGAACACGGCCGCTACAGCAAGCAAACAGCAAAAGAGCTGAACGAACTGGGCGAGATCTTTAAGTACTTCAAACTCACCCCTGCCATGTTCGACCCCCTCATTGAGGAGGTGCGCACCACATTGAGCTCTATTCGCGCAATGGAACGGGAAATCATGACCGTCTGCGTAAAAAATGTTGGCATTGATCGCAAGGAGTTTATTCGCAGTTTCCAAGGTAATGAAGCCAACCTCAAATGGGGCGACGAGCTGCTTAAAAAGCACCCTAAGCTGGCCGACTACAGCGACATTATTCGCCGCCTCCAAAACAAGATTGCCCATATCGAAGAGCGTCAAGACCTGACCATCTCCGATATCAAAGAAATTAACCGTCGAGTTTCCATCGGTGAAGCGCGCGCTCGTCGCGCCAAGAAAGAAATGGTTGAGGCCAACCTGCGCCTAGTTATTTCGATTGCTAAAAAATACACCAACCGTGGCCTGCAATTCCTCGATTTAATTCAGGAAGGCAACATCGGCCTGATGAAAGCGGTAGACAAGTTTGAATACCGTCGTGGTTACAAATTCTCTACCTATGCAACCTGGTGGATTCGTCAGGCGATCACTCGCTCTATTGCGGATCAGGCGCGGACTATTCGTATTCCTGTGCACATGATCGAAACCATTAACAAACTCAACCGCATCTCGCGGCAGATGCTTCAGGAGATGGGTCGCGAACCAACGCCAGAAGAACTTGGCGAGCGCATGGAAATGCCAGAAGACAAGGTTCGCAAAGTACTGAAAATTGCCAAAGAGCCAATCTCAATGGAAACCCCGATTGGCGATGACGAAGATTCGCACCTAGGTGATTTCATCGAAGACGGCACAATCTCGTCGCCAATCGAATCGGCGACAGGCGAAGGCCTTCGCGAAGCGACCAAAGACGTACTGGCTGGCTTAACGGCCCGCGAAGCAAAAGTGCTGAGAATGCGTTTTGGTATTGATATGAATACAGACCACACGCTTGAAGAAGTTGGCAAGCAGTTTGACGTTACCCGCGAGCGGATTCGTCAAATTGAAGCCAAGGCACTGCGCAAATTGCGGCACCCAACCCGCTCAGATCATCTGCGCAGCTTCCTCGACGAGTAAGTCTGTTGTGGCCGAGGTAGCACCTCGGCCACAAACGCGACACCGAGTGATTTAAACACAAAGCACACGGACTACAGATTAATGCCTTTACGCCTTATCCTGCTCTGCACTTTTGTTATTAGCGCCTGCCAAACCCCGCCGACACCTCACACTCCAGAACCTATCGCAATACAGACGGCACTGCAGCATTTTGAAAACAAGCAATACCAAGCAGCGGCAACAAGCTTCCAAGCGGCTCTCAACACGGGCAGCGAACGGTTAAGCCAGCAAGCACTGGCAGGACTGTGTTTATTGCACCTGCAAAACCAAGACATTGTGGCGGCAACGACTACCCTCGACGAGCTTTATCAACGCGCACTGCGTAAACCGCAAAGCGATAACAGCCTTCAAATGTTACGCATGAGCTTACAACTTAATTTAGAAAACACGCTGCGCCTGAACCTAGAAAGCCAAAGTCGACAAGCCGCCGAAGCGAAGCAGCAACGACTTTACAAGGAAACCCTAGCCCTGCAACGCGCGCTAGCCAAATTGCGACGACTGAGCCTGCAGTAAGAGCTTGTACACCATTTAACTGCGATTTAAATACGCCCCCAATTGATCACACAGACTCTGAATATCGGACTCCGTCTGTGCCAGCATAATCGACACCTTGCGGCCATAATCTTTACGCAAAAACATCAAGAAATCGTTTGCCGCATCGATATCGCTGTGCGGCCCTACGATAATTAGCTGCCATGGCAAATCCTCCAGCAAGGCCTTAGCCCTGGCGACCTCGACACAATGATAAATTTGCCAATATTCCGCGCCAGGCAATAGTGCGATAGCTTTCGCTAAAGCGTCGCCTTGTTCAAGCAGCAATAAATTTCCGACCGCAGTAGCCGGTAGCAACTCGTGAACAACAGCGGTTAATGTTCCACCATCTACCGGTTTCACTAAATATTCATTCGCGCCCAGCAACAAGCTAAGATCGCGCTCATTGAGCATCGACAGCATTAACACCGGCACATCAAATAACGCCGGATCACTGCGCAAATTGTGTAACACTTGCCAACCGTCCATACCTGGCATCATCACATCGAGAATAATGACATCCGGACGCTGGGATTTTGCCATACGCATGCCCTCAACACCGGAGTTGGCCAGATGCACTTTATACCCAGCTTTGACCAGCGTTCGCGCACTTAACTCCAATGCCGCCGGGTCGTCATCTATAACCAGCACATCGCCAATACTAGCGCCGTCAAACTCCGTGCTTAAACCAAGCTCTTGAGCATCTAACGGCAGTACCAGCTCAAATCGGGAACCTTTGCCCTTTTGACTTTCAGCGGTAATCGCCCCCCCCAATAATTCAGCGAATTTGCGGGATATCGTCAGCCCCAAACCCGACCCACCGTACTGTTTGGTGGTCGACAAATCAGCTTGCACAAAGGCGTCAAACACCCGCCCCAACTGCTCCTCGCTCATACCAATACCGTTGTCACACACCTCTGCAACAAGGTAAGAGCGACCACTCACAGACTTTTCCGACACTGAGAGGTGAACGTCGCCCTGCCGTGTGAACTTAGCCGCATTACTGAGTAGGTTTAATAGTATTTGGCGCAAGCGCGTCACATCGGTTCGTATCAAGTCACTCTGGAGTTCAAAATGGCAGTGCAAGGTGTTGCCATTCTTAGCCATTAGCGGCGCCATAGTCACTTCAACATCACGCAATACCTCCTCTAACGCAACATCTTCCCAATATACCGCCATGCGCCCAGATTCAATTTTCGAGATATCCAAGACATCATTAATCAGGGTGAGCAGATGCTTGCCGGCAAGCTGAATCTTTGCTAAATCTGGGCGCAAGCGCTCGACCGGCATTTCAGGCTCGTCTTCAATATCCTCAAGCAGCATTTCCGAGTAGCCAATAATGGCATTCATCGGTGTACGCAATTCATGACTCATATTCGCCATAAAGCCACTTTTAGCCTGATTGGCCGCATCCGCTCGACGACTGGCATCGCGAACCCGCGCCATCGCTTCACGCAGATTAGAGGCCATATCATCAAAGGACTTAGCGAGCTGGCCAAACTCATCGTGGCCCATATCGCCAATGCTGTAGTCAAAATTGCCACTACCCCACTCGGCAGTACCCTTCTGTAATTGCCGAATAGAACGCCGGGTATAACGGGTCATGTAATAACCCAGAATGAAGGTCGTCAGCAGCGCCAACAAAAACACCCCCAACGCGACCTTATTGGTCTTGCTCACGACATTGCGCAAGCCGACGTTAATTTCATCCGATCGAGTCAATAAATACCATTCATTGGCGCTAATTCTGCCACTTAGCGCCTCATACTCGCGCTGCAGACTCTCTGTATCTAACTCACTGCCACGTTCGAGAAAATCACGCCAGCGGAGCAGCATTAATTGCGCTTCCAAATATTGATAACGCCCCTCTTCTAGATACTCTTGCAAATCATCGTTCAGCTCGCCCTCGAGCGCCAATAAAGCATCGATGGTGCTAAGCAATTCTTGCCGTTCCGAGGCGGTAATGCGATTTTCGAGCCCTGACTCCGACAAGGCATCAACGACCAAAATTTTACGGTGAGTACTGTACATTCGCTGACTGAAATCATTGAGTTCAGACTGGGTGCGAATAACATGCTGCAACAGCCAGACATTACGTCGACGCGAGTCGTTGCCCCAAACCTGAATAAGCACACTGCCCAATGACAGCATTAAAATAGCGACAAATGATAATGTCAGCCGACGCGTAAAACTCATTCCACACGCCCTAGCAAGCGTTCAATTTTAGACAGGAGACGCGGCAGATCGACCGGTTTGGTATCGTAATCGTCACAGCCAGCCTGCAATGCGCGCTGCCGGTCATCAGCCATAGCATGAGCAGTCAGAGCAATAATGGGAATATGACCAAGCCCGCTATCGGCCTTCATTTCACTTGCCACTTGCCAACCGTCTTTCACGGGCAAGCTCATATCCAATAGCAGCAAATCAGGCAGCTCCGCTCGGCACAGGTCAATGCCTTGCTGGCCGTCTATGGCCAGTAACACCTGGTAGCCTTTGCGCTGCAATCGTCGACTCAACATATCGCGATTCATTTCATTGTCTTCAACCAGTAATACTTTTGGCATCAATTTCTCGCTCAGGATGTAAGTGTCGGTAATTTACTAAGCTCATCGCGCAAGCTAGCCGCGGCCGAAGTCACAGTTAGCGTATAGATATCATCTTGCTTATCAGTGATTTTGGCGTAACAACTTTCAGCCAAACCTTCCACCCGGACATCTGCTAACAAAGTCAATGGTTCTGTGCTCTGCAAACGCAGCTGCTCACCCGCCACCGCCACCAGCAACCCGGGCAAGCCCTGGCCGGCAACCTGCTTGGCGGCCATCACGCTCAACGTCAACGCAATCGGCGGTTCCACCACCTGCCACGGGCATCGAACAGACTCCAGCAACAAGTCATAGGGCAAGCCCACCCCGAGTATTTCAGCTAATTCGAGCGGCTCGACCATGCCTTTTAAATCCACCGCAACGCCTTTACCGGTCAATACTTCCACCGACGCTGCCGCCACGGTTGCGGGAGAGGCTAATATCTGCCCCCCCACAGTACAAGACTCTATGCGACCAGTAAGATTCACATTGTGACCAACCACGCCGTATTTGGAACGCAGCTCAGATCCGATATTCCCAGCCACCACATCGCCGGTATTCAAACCAATACCAATCGAGATCTCGGGCAAATTATCGGCACGGTTACGGGCATTCACCTCATTAATTGCCAACTGCATCGCTAACGCGCAGGCCAATGCTCGGTCACAGTCGTCTATATCACTCACCGGCGCTCCAAAAATTGCCAGAATCCCATCGCCAACAAACTCATCAACAGTCCCGCGATAACGCTGAATAATTTCCGTCATCACCCCGAGGTAATTATTCAGCAACTGCACGCACTGCTCGGGCGCCAACTGCTCACTAATCGCCGAAAAGCCCCGAATATCCGCCATGAGTATGGTGACGGTGCGACGCTCCCCCCCCATGCTCAAGCCATTATTATCGTCCAACAGTCGCTGTACGATTTCATCTGACAAATAGCGACCAAACACTTTGCGAATAAAGCGCTGACTCTTTTCCAGCTCAGCCAAATACTCGCGCTCGCGATCTTGCCAGCGCTTGGTCTCCAATAATGCGCCAATTCGCGCCCGCAACAAGATTGCGTTCACAGGCTTAAGTAAGTAATCACTAGCGCCCGCATCTATACACCGCACAGCGCCCTCTTCATCCTGCATACCACTAACGACAATCACCGGAATGCGGCGCAGCGCTTCATCGCTGCGAATGATCTGCAGTACTTCGTAGCCATTCATATCCGGCATCACCAAATCGAGCAGCACCAAATCTGGATTAGCACTGCGCATCACCTCGAGGCAGCGCTCGCCGCTCGCGGCCTCAATAACCATATGATCTTGACGTTGCAACTGATGGGCCAATAAATCTCGGCTGCTGTCGTTATCGTCCACCACCAAAATACTGCCGGTGAGATGATCCTTATCATCGCGAATAATGCCCCGTTTAAAACTCTGAAACATCGCGGCAATGGGATCCACTTTTGCCGATTCAGTGGCCTGCAACGAAAAGCCGTCTAAGCGCTCTTGAAACAGCCGCGACTGATGCCGAATTTGGCTGAGAAATGCTTGCGCTTGAACCACATCGCAATCCTCCATCAACATCTCGCTATAACCGTCGACCAAGCCAATAGCATTGCGCAAGTCGTGGCGCAGACGGGAAATCTCGGTCTGCGACGCCACACTGAGGGTCGAAACCACCTGCAACACATCAAGTATTTCAGTCGCCGCACGCGCAATGCGCTGGGCATCCGCCAGCAGCGCACCGTCACCCGCAATCGCCGGTAGCTCCAGCAGGGACTCGGTATACGCAGCCACCGACGCCAGCGGCGCCTGTAGCGACTGACGCTTATCATCAAGATACGCCTTAAGAATCCGCTCTTTGTCGTCCAAAGTCATTTCCTTTTACCAGACCATGTTCACTTAGATTATTGCACTTAAGCACAAAAATAGCATGGCACCTCAATGACTTCCGACACACAAGGAATTAAGGAAGCGCTGGCCAACAGGCCTCGCCAGCATTATAATGCGCGCTGTTTTTCCGGTGTACACGCCACGGCGCGTAATCAAACCACCGCAGCTGAGCTGATTGGCACAGCTAAATCCAAGATTTAGCCCAGACCAACAGCATCCAGCACAAGAAAAATGGGCCTTTAGCTCAGTTGGTTAGAGCATCCGACTCATAATCGGCAGGTCCCCAGTTCAAGTCTGGGAAGGCCCACCATTTTTCTTACCCAATAAACTCGTGTGTTCTTGAAAGCATAGATTGGCCGCTTTGGCCAAATTATGGTTACAATGAAAGCATAGAGTGGTCAAAATTTAGCCACTGTTTACACACAAGCTTGCGAGTAAACACAGAGTCATTCGAAGTTTCATTTTTTTACCTTTCTTTAGTGGCTGTGGTAAGCACCATCACCGTGCTCATGGGCGCCTTCGTCATACTGCGAAGGCTGAGGAGCAATAATACGCCGAGGATAGTGATCGAGGATATTTGCTTTTGCTTCCGCCGCCATATCTTCATGGATATGCGAGTGGTCATCGATATTGATTGGGAAATTATCGGCAAGCACGGTGTGCTGGTAGCCATGCAATTGATGCAGGAACAGCAAGCCCCCAACGATGACCAACAATGTGTTGGCCATTACATTAAAGCGTTTGAATGAGGCTGTTTTGCGCCACCCTGCCAGCAACACTAACATTGCGGCAAGCGCGGCAATTTGACCCAATTCGACACCCACGTTGAAAGCCAGTATTTTCATAACGATGCTGCCGTCCCCCATGGGTAACTGCTGTAGCCGAGTCGACAGACCAAAACCGTGAATCAAGCCAAAGCCAAACACCATCCACATTAGATTGGGCGACGCTACACCCAGATAACGTTTGAAACCGTCGAGATTCTCGAAACCCTTGTAGCAAACGGTGAGTGCTATCACAGCATCAATCAAAAAGTAATTTGCCTGTATTGAGTAAAGCGTGGCAAACACCAGCGTTATCGAGTGACCCAAGGTAAACGCCGTGATGAACTTTACAATATCGGCAAAGCGGCTGAGAAAAAAGATAACGCCAAATAGGAAGAGTAAATGGTCATAGCCCGTAAGCATATGACCCGCACCTAACAATATATAATCTGGCAGCCCAGCCTCAATTGCACGCTGCTTATCTGCCTCAGACATGCCGTGGGCGAGCACATTTATATTGCTGAACATCAACATCGCTATTGCAGCAATGAGGGCGTAAAAACGACCTGTAAATATTGTTTTATTCACCTTATGCTCCTTTATCGGTGCGGTGCAGCATCCGGTACAAGGACGGCAGCACAAATAAGGTAAGCAACGTCGACGACAAAATGCCGCCAATCACCACGGTAGCGAGGGGGCGCTGCACTTCTGAGCCTATCCCCGTGTTTAATGCCATTGGTACAAAGCCCAAGGACGCAACCAGCGCAGTAGTAATGACTGGCCGCAGACGAGTCAGCGCACCTTCGATAATCGCAGGCTCTAGCCCCAAGCCTTCGCGACGCAGCTCGCGAATAAACGACACCATCACCAAGCCGTTCAATATTGCGATACCCGACAAGGCGATAAAGCCCACTGCTGCAGAGATAGAAAAGGGTATATCTCTAAACACCAGCGCTAAGATTCCACCGGTCAGTGCGAGTGGCACACCGCTGAATATAATCATTGCGTCTTTTAGCGAACCAAGCGCTAACAGCAAGAGGCCGATAATCATGAGTAGCGTCACAGGCACAACCACGGCCAGTCGCTGCGAAGCGGATTGCAAGGTTTGATAGGTACCACCGTATTCCACCCAATAGCCTGCTGGCAGAGTCACCGCTGACTCAACGGTTTCTTGTACGTCGCTAACGAAGCTGCCAAGGTCGCGGCCACGAACGTTCGCCGTCACTACAACACGGCGTTTACCATTTTCCCTGTTGACCTGATTTAGTCCCGTTGTCAGTTCAATATCCACCAATT
>NZ_JBFHDY010000023.1:0-36491 GCF_041584495.1 Zhongshania sp. | reverse complement strand
GTCGCAATCGCCGTGGGGTGGTGAGCGAAATCATCGTACACGGTAATTCCCGCCACTGTGGCAAGTAACTCCATACGCCGCTTAACACCCTGAAACTGGCATAAAGCATCAATACCATCTTTGGGCTGAACACCAATATGGTGAGCTGCCGCCAATGTCACCAGTGCATTATTGACATTGTGAGCGCCGGTGTGCGCCCAGCTCACTCGCCCTTGGACTAGGTTTTTATAAAGTACGTCGAACTGAGAAAAATCATCGCTGAGCACCTTGGCCTGCCAGTCTGCTGTCGCCCCCTTCTCACTGCTAACTCGCTCCACTTCACTCCAGCAACCCATATCCAGCACATCATCCAAAGCACTCTCATCTGCCGGCATAACAATACGGCCAATGGCGGGCACGGTGCGGACCAAATGATGGAACTGACGCTGAATTGCCGCCAAGTCAGGAAAAATGTCGGCATGATCAAATTCTAAATTATTCAAAATAGCGGTGTAGGGACGGTAATGGACGAATTTTGAGCGCTTATCAAAAAAGGCGCTATCGTATTCATCGGCCTCAATCACGAAGAAGTCAGTCTGACCAAGGCGCGCCGACAAACCAAAATCGGCGGGAACACCACCAATTAAGAATCCCGGCTGAAAGCCGCAATCTTCCAGCACCCAGGCCAACATACTGCTGGTGGTGGTTTTACCGTGGGTACCGGCGCAGGCCAGCACCCAGCGACTTTGCAGCACATTGTCACTCAGCCATTGAGGGCCGGAGGTGTAGGGAATACCGCGATTTAATACGTGTTCGACCGCCGGGTTGCCCCGCGACATGGCGTTGCCAATAATCACCAAGTCTGGCTCGGGCGTTAGATGTGCCGCCTCATAGCCTTCCATCAAGGTAATACCTTGGGATTCCAGCTGGGTACTCATGGGCGGGTAAACATTGGCATCGGAGCCGGTCACGGTGTGGCCAAGCTCGCGGGCGAGAATGGCTAAGCCACCCATAAAGGTGCCGCAAATTCCCAAAATATGAAGGTGCATAGATAAAAACGCCACACAGAAAAGTCTGCGTGGCATGGTATCACTGCTATCGCGCCAGCTCTACGCCAGCGCATCGCATTGCGTGATTAGGCATTAACGTTTAGAAGTTAGCGCTCAAGGTCAGCCATACTTTCTCGGTGTCCGTTAAGCTCAGACCACCGCCGTTAAAGGCCGTGCTGTCTCCGGCACTGTAGCTGGCATAGCGCAGTTCCGCAGAGTATGGCCCCCAGCTTTTGGCAACCATAGCGCCAAGCTCAGAACCTAGGTCGCTATCACCAGCGGCATTATTCTGCTCAGACTCAAAGCTGTGGTAGGCCAAAAGCCAATTCACACCCAGTGCCGCGCCACCAACGGTAAGGTAGGTGTCGTTTATACCCTCACTGATATTACCCAAGCCTTTATTGAGGAACATGTCCGTCCAGCCCTGAAATTTAAACAAGGTTGCCAGCGGCGTAATAAAAAAGCCATCTTTGTCAGCACCAAGCGCTTCATAGCCAAGACCTAAGGTCAGCGGCGTGAGTTTATAGCTAGCCTCAATCAACATATAGTCTGCGCTGTAGTCGGCCGGATTGTTACCCGCGCTTTCTTGGCTTGCGTACTCAACATTATAAGCGAGATCACCCGCCACACCCTGCCAGCGGATACCGTAAGTATCGGTATCCACACGCTTAAAACCGGCAAAGTTATCGTCAGTCTCAAGCAAATAGGCATAGCCGGTCACCGTACCGGCAGACAGGGTATAGCGGGCGTTCAATAGATGAGAGTCCATTTCGGTGTCGCCCACCGCACTGGCTTCGCCAAATATCCGGTTTACATTAGCAATGTGTGCGTAATTAAGTTTCAGATTTTCAATGCTGCTATTCGCTGCAGTAAACGCGTCGTAGGTCTGCTCGTTTTGACGCCAGCCAACGTGTCCAACGAAACGGTGATTGTCATAGGTCAGGCGCTGACGACCATATTTAAATTCGCTATTCCAATTGCTATAGCTAATAAAGGCTTGGTTCACTTCACTACCTACCGGATCGGCAATCAGCGATTCAGAAATATGGCCATTCACGCTGTCGTTGGAATCACCAGCAAAATTGCTCACGTCGTCAAACTCAACAAAGCCACTAAAGCCCTTAAAGCCATCAGTTTTATAGTTTACGCGGGTTTTTAGGGTAAGCGCGTCACCGGTTTTGTTACCACCGGCAGCCACATCCTCAGCAACCGATTCGTAACGCAGACGCAAATTCAAATGGGCCTCGCCCTGACTAAGCGCTTCGGTAATAGATTCTGCCGCAAACGTTGTTTGCGCTGCTGCAGCGAATAAACCGAGGGAAACAGCCGAGGATAATGATTTCTTTTTCAACATAATGTGTCTCATTAAGATAAATGTTTGTTAGGCAGATACACACCGCAAACAATACTTGTCCCAATCAATTTGCGATGACCAAGATTTAGCAAACAACGAGCCACAACCAAAAAACAGAAGAAACTAATTTAAAAATAGTTAAAAATCATAGAATTACGAATAAGCCCCATTACCAATATATTTTTCATGCCCCAAATACGAACACAATAAATTTGAAATATTACTGCAACACTTCCAACATAAGGCCAGACTGCACCAATACATGTCACGGAAAAATTTGCGCTAGTTTTATGCAGCACCATAAAGAAGCAAATCGACACCGCAGATGTGCTCGGCAAAGAAAGCCCGACAGTGAAAACAGGAGAGTAAAGAATAGCCCAGCGAGATCAGCGCACACACCCGCAGAAAAAAACAGCCGTTAAAATGTACGCAGCGCGCATAACTCAAATGCGCTAAACAACAGACGCAGTAATGGCATTTACATTATCGGCAAGCGGCATATGCACATATTGAGTACTAAAACGTAGGCATTTACAGCGGCCTCGTTAAGCAGCACAGCGAAAATTTGACGCACTAGACAGAATAAATGCCGACCACATCAGCTAGATTTGTTATTTTAATCAACAAAACCACTGAGATAAACTGCAAGCCGTAGCAGCGTTTTTCACGGCATATAACTTATAGGGTAGTTAGGGTAGGTAAAAGCCGGAACCGCCTTAGCCTCAAACTTCAACATACGCACGCGTTGCAAAAGTTTTTCTTTTAAATCAGGATTAAAAAAGCTAGATGACACTATTTTACAATCACTCACCGAACCGTCCGGCTGTATGGTAAGACTAACCACCACCGTGCCAGCGCGAATGCTAGTGTCTTTGCGAGCGGCCCGATTAAAAATGCTATAGAAAGCCGTTTTACTGCGATCAAACGCTAATTGAATTTCCTCCAAGCTCCGGGACGGTTTTACATTACCAAGCTCGCCACCGCGACTATTGGTAGTCGCCGACCGCGACGGAATCGCAAGCAGCTGTTCTGTACTGTGCTGGCCCACGCCGGTACTAGCTTGCTGGCCGCTAACGCTGCGCTGACCAATGTCACCATGGCCAGCACTACTTTTACTTGCGGAAAGCTGGTTGGCGCTAAGGTCGACGGATTCCTTACTGACTGCGCCCCGGTCGCGCAAGTTTTGCTCGGCAACAAGCACCTTATCGCTGTTGTCGCGCAACTGCGCTAACTGCTGACTAAAAGCCATAACGCCCGCCTGCATTGCGGCTGCCTTTGCCGCCGCCTGCCGCCGCGCGGCTGCGGCCGCAGCATCCTGCTCGCGCTGTTTCATATTCACCGTCTTGGTTGCTGGCGCCACAACAGGCGCTGGCGCAAGTGGTTCTGGTTTTAATGCTTGGACGACGGTAGTCGGCTTTGGCTGCGGCTTAGCAACTACCGGTTTTGCTAACGGTTTTGGCGCGGGTACCGGCAGCAGTTCTAAAGCATAATTCACTGTCGGCTTTACCGACGTGAGCTCAGGGGCTTCAACGACCCAAAAGGGCAAGGCAAGTAAAAACACCAACAGCAGGCTAATAACATGACCGAGAATTCGCTTAAAATGCCGATCTGCGGCAAACATAATTCCCCAGTAATCGGCACCCAAGACGGAATGCCCATTCAGGCCTTGGCTCGATAAAAGTGGCCCCGAGATCACTGTGTTCATGCCCCGCCTCCCTGAGTAATTTCCCGCACGGCAAGCGACACTCGGTCAAAATTCGCATCAACGCAGGTCGCTAAAATCTTTTTAAGCAGCCGATACGGTATGTCTCGGTCGGCAACAATATTCACGTCACCGGCACCGGGTGACTGCGCTGCGTCTAACTCCGTGGCGCCAGCAACACCCTCTGCACGCGCTAATGGCCGCAGCGCCGCCGCTAGCAAGCCGAGTACGCGCTGCTCCGACTGAAGCGCTGCCTCAACACTCATTATTGGCTGCTCATCGAGCAAGATATCTGTGGCGCTCACCGCGACGGTAACCGTGCGCTGGGCCTTTTCGGTGGCAATGGAGCTGGGCAATATTAAATTCTGATACTCCGGAATAACCTCAACCACCAGGGCGTTAACCAATAAGTAAAAAACCAAGATGGCGAAGATATCAATTAACGAGACCACATTAATCGCAACGTCACGGCCACCAAGTTTAATTTTTCGACTTAGCTTTCGCTCCTGGCGGCGGCTCATGGCGACACTCCCGACTCAGTACTTGCACCGCCCGACGCAACATCCCCCATTGAAATCACTGGAAACAAGGCTGTACTGCCATCCACACCAACTGTACCTACCGGGTACTCTCTACCGCTATCCATTACCGCAATAATGTCGGCGTAGGCAATGTCTTCTGCAATCAACAGGCTTAGTTTTGTTTCACTGGGATGCGCACTTTTTATGTCCATGAGTACCTGCGCGAGTCCTGCAGTGTCGTAGCCGGAATCACGCTTAGGCAATTTCTTTTGCACGCCATCGCTATTTGAAATCTCCAAATAATCTTCAAACAAACTTACGGCTAAATCGAGGCTAGGCATCTCGCTCACCTGAGGCGAAGGCGACACCGACGGCAAGCTCAATTTCAGCGCGTGTAGCTTACTGGCAGAAACCGATGAGCCAACCAAGAGGAAAAATACCAGCACCGCAAACACATCAATCATCGACACAATATTCAGCTCGCCGTCGGCTCGCTGACGCAGGCGCCGTTTTAGACGACGTAAGCGCCGCGAGCTGCGCGGCCCCTCGTCATAATCTGGCTCAATACCAAACATAGCGCTCATGATTACCCCTCAGTGTTGCAGTGATTTACTGCGACTAAGCGCGGTGACAAATCGCGAGCAAGCAGACTCCAAGGTATCGACTAACTCCCCGGCCTGACTTTGCAAATAGGCGTGGGCAAATAGCGAGGGAATCGCCACCATCAAACCAAATGCTGTGCAGCTCATCGCCTCAGAAATACCCGCCGACAGCAAATTGGCTTTTTCCACGGGATCGGCATTGCCCAGAGCAGCAAAGGCGCCAATCAAACCCAGCACCGTGCCGAGCAGCCCCAGCAAGGTGGCTGCATTTGCAAACGTCGCGAGGTAATGGGTACGACGCTCAATGGCGGGCAACAATGCCATCAAACCATCTTCGGTGGCGATCTCCACATCGCTGCGACGACTATCAATGCGAGCTTGCTCTAAACCACAATTCAAAATATGGGCGACCGCCAGCTTTGAATTGCCAATCAAGTTCTCCGCCTCGCCAAGTTTGCCGGCACTTAACATGGGCCACACTTTTGCCCAAAACCGCCGATTATCCCTGAGGGATTTAGTCAAGAAGATAAAGCGTTCAATACTGATGGCAACAGCAAAGGCAAGCACCAGAGCAATTGGGTACATGAAATGACCGCCATTGTTAAAAAACACGACGAACGTCGATAAGGCTTCCATAATTATTCCTCAAAAATGTAATGTCTAATGAGCCTGAAGATAGCTTCTGCGCTACCAGTTATTCGACTGCAAACGCCAGTAGCGATAAGCGCGGTGGGCCTGCTGCCATTCGGCGTAACGCTGAAATTCGTCGACGTTAATGGGCTTGGGGCTCTCGTCAATCAACTGCGGCGGCCGATCGATATCACTCACCGGCTCCTCCCCCCAAGGCATTAAATACAGTCCCACCGCCGCCTCATCGTCACCGCGAATCGTCACGCCCATCTCTTGCTCGGCAGCGGCTGGCAGCGCGGCGCCTAACACCAATGCCACTGTTAAAATTTGCATACCCCTCATCTGTTCACCTGCGACACATTCGCCGCAACATAATCGCTTGCGGACTCCAAATTATGAATCCATGCACTGACCAGCATATTGTCACCGCCGGTTAACTCCTGATATCGGCGATAGTGCTCAAGTGCTTGTCTACCGCGTTTAAACACCGTTTCGTAAAGAATGCCCAGGTTTAAATGAGCCGGAGCGTAATCACCACGAACAGCCAAGGCCTTGTTATACCAATCTAAAGCACCATTAAAATTTCCGCCTTTGCTGGTAACAAAACCCATCCAATTTAACGCGGTGACATTTTTCGCGTCTCGCTGCAGCGCAGCCAAAAAGTACTTGGCCGCAAACTCATGTTGCTGCTGGCGCGCCGCGAGTATCCCTAAATTTGTCAGCGGCCCGGTGGCGCGGGGATAACGCTCACTCAATGCTAAAAATGCTTGTATGGCGCTTTCGCTATCACCACTTTTCATTAGCGCAAGTGCATTATCGAATTCGCTCGAAGCGGATTTAGAACCTGACTGACTCGATCTGCTTGGCGGCGGCCCAGCACTGCACGCAGCCACCGTAGCGATTATGAGTAGCACCGCAAAAATCCTAATTAAGCGAGTCATAGCTATTCTCCAATTCAGGCTGCTTGCCATATTTAGCGGGGGCGAGTTCGGCCAAGGCCACAAGGCTCTTGCGCATACCGGCGGTCCACACGCCCTCGCGAACCCGCGCCAGATTGGTTTCAAAGGCGCTAATTGCTTTCTCTTCAAATGGGTAGGCTTGTTCTTCCAAAAGCAAGGTGTATTCCGCAAGGACATCACCGTGTAATTCACGGGGTGCTTCCGATGTCATCAAGGCAACCGCAAAGTGACGATAAAGCTCACCCAATTCGTGACCGGCAATAGTCGTAATATCAGCAAAGCCGTAGGTCGCGGCGCGGGCCAAACTGTCGATGGCGGTTTGCATAGCCCGTTGACGCCGAGGCAAGCTGTTGGCGATAGGCAGCTTCAGCTCAACACTATTGGCACGCTTTACATCGACCATCGCCAATTGCAAACTGGCATCGGCGGCGAGTAGTTGCGATGCGGCAAGCGGCATCTCCGCAGCCTGATCCGCAGCGATAATTTCACGCAAATAATTTAAATGTTCGACGCTATTGGCCGTTGCCATCGTCGCCAAACGCTGACGAAACTGTTGAGCCTCCAACAGTGGCATCGGAAATTGCGTAATATAATTGCTGATCGCAGTGCGTGCTGCCTCCGTCTGACCCGCTGAATCATAAAGCCTTGCCGCCTGTGCACTGGCCTGACGACGAGTTTCAAACGCCTCGTCACCGCGCTTGGCAATCTGAGCGTAAACCCCGGCGGCAAGTACCGGCCGCCCCGATTTCTGATAGGTTTCGGCAAGCAACTTCTCGCCCTCCGCTGCCATAGCATGGCGCGGGAACTCACCCAGAAAATCCTGCAATACTCTGCCAGCTTTATGCCAGTTTTGACTAGCATAAAGCTGGCCCGCCGCATCGAAACTGGCATTGGCCCGTAATTCCGCTGTTGGACTTAATTGCGCAGCGCGCATAAATAAATCTGCCGCCAAAACACTGTCACCGGTATCTCTGGCCACTTCCGCACGACGATACACCGACACCGACAAGCGGTCTGCCGCCATTTTTTGCAGCGCCGACTCAGCGTCGAGCATTGGCAATAGCTTGCTGTAGTAAATCTCAGCTTGTGCATAATTATCTTGGGCGAAATAGGTGTCAGCCGTCACACTTAGCGCCTTTTGCGTCAAACTCGACGTTGGCAAGGGCGCACCTGCCAACAGTGGCACACACAGTGCAAGGACTTCGTCATAGCGCTTTAGCGCGTACAAGTCCTCGGCGCTAGCCAGCAGTACGCGGCTGCGTTCCGGGTGCAGGGGAAACACGCTCGCCAATTGTGCACTGGCGGCAATTACCGCTTGCTGAGCGGTATCGCGCTCTTGTGCTGGTGCGACTGCTAGCCATGCTCGATATGCTTTTACCGCGGCCAACGCCGCATCCCCAGCCTTGTCATACGGTAGCATATCGTAGGCTACTAAGGTGTATTGCCGAGCGGCGGCATTAAGCTCGCCTGCGTCAAATAGCGCATCAGCATAGCGCATGCTTGTTGTCGCAAATGCCGGGTCATTAGGGAACATGCCGAGCATTTCACGGTAGCCCGCCGCCACCGCGACAAAACGTGCGTGGCGTAACCTAGCTTCGCTGTCCGGCGTCTGCTGCGCCTCGGCATGGCGAAAACGCGACACGTCAACCATATAATTTCGAATTAAATCTAACTTGACTGGCGCTATATCTGCTCCGGCTGCCGCGACTATGGCACTCGCATAACGCTTGATATAAGCCTCTTGCGCAGCAATCATTAAGGCGGTAAATCCACCTTGTTTATAGGCCGAAATCGCTTTTTCGCTGTAGTTAATAGCTAAGTCATGCTGTGGGTAAGCACTCGCAAAATCGTCAAATACGCTCGCCGCATCGGTGTAACGTTGTTTACCTAGCAGGAGTTCGCCGAGACTGCGATATACCAGAGGGGAAAATTGCTTGTCGGGGAGAGACGCAAAATAGGCGTTAATATTATGCCCATCAGGCTTTGCGGCCAGCGCCAAACACAGCCCCCGCAAACTGTCACTCAACAATTCCGCCTTCGCCGCCGGGGCCCGCGCCGTTAATTCCGCCACGCTGCGCACCTCCCGACGAAGCTTCAATTGCATCAGAATCGCCGTAAAAGCATCAACGGCTAACTCGGGACGACCAAGCTGATACTGGCTCCATCCGTATTTATACTGCGCTATCTGCCAGTAAGGCATGGCAGCATCTTGTGTGGTTAATTTACCGTACTGGGCAGCAGCCTCGGCATAGCGTTTGCGCAAATAAAGCATTTCGGCGGACCGAAATAAGGCGTCATTTGCACGAGAAGACTGGGGAAAATCCTCCGCTAAGCCCCGCAAGGTATCAATCGCAAGCTCCGCGCGCCCCGACAATTCGTAGGCTCGTGCCAACTGATATATCACATGATCTTTATTTGGGTAGTCGGGAAATTCAAGCAGAAGATCGCGATAGAGTCCGATGGCCAACGCGACCTCCTCCGCATTAATATCGAGCCCCTGCCCCGCCGCCTCAATACGTAAATCTGCAGAGCGACGCATAGCCTCAGCCCGCACACCTGGCGCCGAATCTAGTATTAATATGGCTTGGTAATGATTTAAGGCCGCGGCCTCAACGCGCTGACTCTCGGCGTCAAGATCGACTATCTTCTTGGGGGGCAATTTTTCCATGAACAAACGATCAGGACCCTGCCCATTCCGCTCCAACATCCCGCCTATGGTCTGCGATTCGCCACCCGGCTTTACGGTCTGCTGACAAGCGCTAAGCAAAGTGCAAACAAGTAATAGCGTCGCGACAACCGACGGGCCTAGGTGTGTTGATTGATACCTTGCGACCACTGTCATCGCATCATCTCCCCATCCCATACCACACCGCTTAACTTGCGCCGGGTATTTTCATGGCTCCTTGCCAAAGCAAAGTTGGCCTCAGCTAAATACATTTCCGTACGCCGATGATGACGACCTATTTCAGCCAACGCCTCCCGGTCTAAGGTCGCCGCCCGCATTGCAATACTTGCCGTCAAACGTGGCAACAACGCCGTGAGTTTTGCGTCAAGCTCTCCGCCATCAACGGCAACGAGCGCGCCCGACTGGTCTGCGCTAAGTAAATCGCGAATGCGTACTAATTGACGATATTCACTCAGTGCCTCGTGAAACTTAGGGCTATCAATCAACAGGTCGAGGTAAGCATCCTTATCGTTGTATAGCGCCGACAGCCAAATATCCCAGCCGCTACGGCCGCGCTGGTCAGCAAGGTCAATCGCAGCGCGCAAGCCGCCACGTTGAATATCGGCACTTGCGTCACGCAAGCCTTGCAATGCCGCTTGCAAACGATCGCTTGCAGCGACGTAATAGCGTTCAGCGCGTTGTGCCTGACCCGCCCAATGTGACATCACGTAGGGCAAGATCAACAAACCTTCCTGTACTGCCGGATCTAGTGGGTCGCGATTTACCAGCTCCATCCACGGCACCATCGCCGCCTGCAGATCTTCTTCCTTACCGCCAGACGCAATCGCCCATGCTCGTCGAAACGGTGTATGTCGCCGTGCCCATGCAATTTCATCCTTTGAACCTGACCATAAATAAGGTGTGGCTGTCGCTAATGCCTGCGCGGAATGGTCATCGCTTACGACCAATGGTGCCGTCTGGTTCTGACGCGGGCTCAGCAACGCCCAGCCAAGACCTACCAGCCCCTTATTAGCATAGGGACTCAAGCGCCGCACTTGACTGAAATAGTTTACCGATTGCTCGCTGTCACCCTGTTTTAAAAAATGATAACCCAGCGCCAGATTGACTTTATCGCGAAGGAGTAACTCATCCGGCGAAAGCAATTCCCCTTCGCTCAGCGCGGCGAGCAGGGCGACACCTTCGACATATTTTCCTTGCTGAATAAGAGCGGCGCCGGTATTAAAATGACTAAACATACTGCCGAGCTTGGATTCGTCACGTAGCCGATCAAACTCGACAAGGCCCTGTAAGCTCGCCGGGACTTCCGTTAAGCCCAAGTCGCGAGCACTGCGACTTAAGGCAAGCTTTACTTGTTCAGGAAATTGCACCGCGCTGACACCACTTTTAATCATCACCATTGCATCAGCAAGAGCGTCGAAGGAAAAATGGCGCTTGGCATTGAAGTACATTGATCTGAAACGAGGATGACTATCGCCAATACTCACCCTATCTTCGGGGCCACGATCATGCACTTGAATCGCGACCTTATCTTGCCATTTCAACCAGCCGCTGCGAATCAGCTCTAATTCCCACTGGGTATTTTCCGCAACCGAAATGACTTTCTCGAAGCGCGGGTATAAGCGCTCCGCGTGGGGACCGGCCTCCACATCTACCACTGCAAATTTAACACTTATCGTATTATTTTCTTTGGGTAACGCCGATTTGCTTAAAAAATGTAAGCCCCCGTCGAGCAAGGTTTGGGCTTCTAGCTCACTGTAGCTGTAACGCGCCGTTTCGCGGCCGTTAACACTCACTCTTACCGACTGAATAGCAAAGCGTTTATCACTATTGGCGATATAGAGCGCGATGGCGGGCATTCGACTTGGCGATCGCGCTTTAGCCAATTTTAAATCACTCAATACAGTTAATGCCTCCACCTTTAAACTGGCGCCGTCACTTGCATTCACCACTGCCGAAAGCAGGAGCAAAACACTGTAAAGCGCGCGTTTAATAACACCAAACAATGGAATTTTCACAAAGCACACCGACGTATTTCCAGTTCTTTACCGAACCGTGCAGAACCTAAAGTACTGCACTCTCTTGTTCACCAACGTATTCAATTTAGTGATAGCAAAAGCCGCGCCAACGGCATGACATTCTTTGTCCACTGACGTATAAGCTAAGGTTTTCTGTGAAATAGGCGGCGGTTCTATGTACACGGGCACAAAAATCAAGGGCAACAGGGATGTTTGCTATACGACAAAAAAATGCGACAGACCGCTTTTGTGATTTCAATGCACCACTTTTACACACAGAAAAACAGGCGTTTCAGTGTGCATTGCACCACATATGACCAAAAATAAAGAACATAGAATTATGATGTGCCAGTGCCGCCACTAATGACCCAAACTCCAGATCAGGCAAACGAGTAACACCAAAGATATTCCCTGCCAAACCATCAAGGGATTACGGCTTAGCAATGGCTGGAAATTATCCTTGCTATACACCGGATTAGGAAACTGAAGGTCGTGAACAAACTCAGAAATATCGTTATAGCGAAGCTCTGGGCTAATACTCAATGCACGGCCGAGGGCAGCGTCTAACCAAAGCGGCACATGGGGGTTGTAATGACTTGCCGAAATATATTCAAGACGCGTAAACGCGGCAGTTGTCGTGCAATTTTCCAAACGACCTTGATAAGGCTTATGCGCCGTAAGCATTTCAAACACAATAGCAGCTAACGAAAATTGATCGGCCCTAGTGCTAGGCCGTCGTCCCAACACATGTTCCGGCGCCGAGTACTGCGCTGTTCCCAGCACCCGGTCGCGAGCTATTGGCACCGCAATTTCGGCTAAACCGGCAACATAGCACGAGCCAAAGTCGATAATTTTTACCTGGGCATTATCTCCTATCAAAATATTATCGGGCTTAACATCCTGATGAATTGTGTCGCGGCGATGCATCGCCTGCAGCCCCTTAGCTACAGGTAAAATAATATCCAACATTTGCTGCGTCGATGACTGCGGATGCTCAGTCATCCACTGGCCAAGGGTTTTCCCCGGCTCGAATGCCGACAAATAGTACAAGCACGTCGGCAGCCGCGGCGGATCGATGACATCGATGACGTATTCACTCTGAATACGCCGCCCCACCCAGCTCTCCAAAATAAAGCGCTCGATGTAGGCTGGGTCGTCATTAAAGTTTGTCGATGGTGTTTTCATCGCGTAATGCCGATCCGCCGTGGCATCGTATACTTTGTATAGTTGACTGCGAGGACTGGCATGAATCTCATCTTCAATAACCAAACCATCCACCACCATCCCCGCAGACAGCGGCGGGGGAAACGGCAAGGCGGTCAATTTTCGATAAACATCGCCCGCGTCTTCCAGTGGCAAGGCGTCAATTCTCAATAACTGACAGCTTAGATTATCGTCACTGCCCGCAGCTAAGGCGTCGCCGATCATTCGCTGGCAAGCCTGATCGAGATCATCTCCCGCATCACTAATAATGGCCTGCATACGGCTACTATTTAAAAAATCGTGAATACCATCAGTGCTCAATAGAAATATATCAGCCAAGGCCACATCAGCCGCGCGGTAGTCCACATCCAAGTTAATGTCCAAGCCCATGGCGCGCGTTAAATAGGATTTTCCCCTGCTGATGGGCATGGCGTGGTCACGCGTTAACAGCTCGAGACAGCCATCGCGCAATCGATAAATGCGGCTGTCGCCAACATGGAATAAATGTGCAGTTTGCGACTTAAAAACGGCAATACTTAATGTTGACACACAGCCCTTTTCAGCCTGCAAATAATTTTGACCCTGACCATACAGCCAGCGATTTAAGGCATTTAACACCTGCTGAGCGGAACGCTTAACTGACCAAGAGTCCGGCGTCGAAAAATAGTCGCTCAAAAAACCGGTAACACAGGTCTCTGCGGCTTCTTTGCCAGCCTCGGCTGCCGACACACCATCGGCAATAACCGCAACGGCACCCTTGGTCGTCAGCTGCTCATCATTGGGAACGCAAATCCCTAAGCTGTCTTCATTAACGGATTTTTGCCCAGCGCTGCTGCGCTGGGCAATGGCCAATTTCAAACCGCTTTCAAAGTGCATTACAACGTCCCAAGGTGAATCACAGAATAAGTTCTGAACAACCTTAGTACTTTAGCTTACTTCGATCAGCGCGACACTGCCGTCGTCATTCACCTCAGCGGTATGACCTTGCGGCTCTTCCATAAATTGCACGGCAACAAAGATCGCACCTGCGCACGCAGCAATAACAAGGAAGAAGTCGGAAGCACTGACAAATGACAATACCGTTAAAAATATGACCGCGCCAACATTGCCATAGGCACCGGTCATACCGGCAATCTGACCGGTCATGCTCCGTTTCACTAAAGGTACGATTGCAAAAACGGCACCCTCACCAGCTTGAACAAAGAAGGAACAACACATAGTTGCAAGCACCGCAATCCAGATTGTCCAGCTCGAATCGATATTGCTCAACACCATGTAGCCAACAGCCAGACCACAAATCAAAATAGACAGGGATTTGCGACGCCCGAATTTATCAGACAAGTAACCACCACTGGGGCGCGCCACCAAATTCATAAAAGCGAACCCCGAGGCCAACATACCCGCCATTACCGCACTCAATTCAAAGGTTTCCATAAAGAACAATGGCAACATTGACACTACCGCCAACTCCGAACCAAAGGTTACAAAGTAAGCCACGTTTAAAATAGCGACCTGCTTAAACTTGTACTGCTGCATTTCCGGAATAGGGATATTGTTCAGCACATCATGATTCACCCGTAATATTTGACTAATTTGCACAACAAACAGAACCACTAACACCATATACAACGCTATTGATGCCGCTTCATTTAATAAGCCCAAATTCGCCGGCGATAATTTCCACGTTAAGGTGGCCAGTGCCAAATACATGGGCACACACATAATAATGTAAAAAATCAGATCACGTTTATTGCTAACAACTAAGCCACCGGACTTTTTAGGTTTAAAGTAGGTAGAGCCCTTGGGCGTGTTGCGTGCGCGCCAATAAAAGAACACACCGTAAATAGACGCGATCACGCCCGTTGAGGCAATGGCGTAACGCCAGCCGTCTGGACCACCAAAATACAGTGCCAATGTAGGTAGTGCCATCGCTGCAGCTGCCGAACCAAAATTGCCCCAGCCACCGTACACACCTTCAGCTAATCCTACCTGACGAGCCGGGAACCACTCTCCCACCAAACGAATACCAATAACAAAACCGGCACCAATAAAGCCCATCAAAAATCGTAATAGGGCAATCGCTTCATAACTATTTGCAAACGCAAAGGCCACACAGACCATACCGCCGGTCACCAATAGCGCGCTGTACACTATTCGTGGGCCAAAGCGATCCACTAACATGCCAACCACCACCCGAGCCGGAATAGTTAAGGCCACGTTCAATATCATTAGCGCTTTAACCTGTTGATTAGTCAGGTCGAACGCCTCTTTAATTGACGACAGCATCGGCGCAAAGTTAAACCACACAACAAAGCTGAGGAAAAACGCAAACCAACTGAGATGAAGCAATCGAATTTTTTCTTGCTTGAAATCAAGCACATTTAAGGTCGAGGAAGACATTAACAGCTCCGTTATGGCCATTTGAAAGTATTGCTCCTGAACAGCAAGGCCTGTGCCAAACTTGCAGACGACTTTCGGGATAAATAGCTAAGATACTGTTTACAAAGGTTTAATTTTTATTTCCCGATGACCGCCAGCCGACACTGCATTATTTTGGCGCACATAACGATTAAACTGATACGCGCAGCAGTGCACCAAAATCGCACTCAACGCCCCAGTAAATCCCCCAACCAACTTAACAAGCACACCAAGCCCGTCCTATAAAAGTGCGAAATAGTAATATATTCTTTTAAAATCAGTGATTTAATGAAAAATCAAAACCATGGCACAAATGTTGCTTTTCTTTATGCAATATCCATTAGCAGCACCGGCCGCCCACGCTAGCCATCGCACACAGTATTAAAGGAAGTAACCATGACTGACAAACAACGCCTGCTCATCATTGGTAACGGCCCAGTTGGCCACCAATTTATTGAATCCATTATTGAAAGCGGCCAAGGCGGGCAATTCGACATCACGGTTATTGGTGAAGAGCCGCGCCCAGCGTATGACCGCGTTCACCTAACCGCGTGGTTTGAAACCCGCGAGGCCGCCTCGCTGAATATGGTCAAAGAAGGCTTTTACAGCGACAACAACATCACCGCACTGACTCACGAGAAAGTCATTGCCATAGACCGCGCGGCGCAAACAGTCAGTACCGACAAAGGCGAACAATACGGCTACGACAAATTAATCTTGGCCACCGGCTCCTTCCCCTTTGTGCCACCCGTACCTGGCCACGATCGCAAAAACTGCTTTGTTTACCGCACTATAGAAGATCTAGAAGCCATCACCGCCGCCGCCGCCAATGCCAAAGTTGGCGCAGTGGTGGGCGGCGGCTTACTTGGCTTAGAAGCGGCCAAGGCCATTATGGACTTGGGCCTCAAAACCCATGTTATCGAATTTGCTCCTCGCCTCATGGCGGTTCAGGTTGACGAAGGCGGCGGCGCATTGTTACGCCGTAAAATTGAAGACCTCGGCGTATCCGTCCACACCCAAAAGAACACCCAGCAAATCGTTGACGGCAAGGATTGCGTTCACAAATTGCAATTTGCCGACGGCGCAGAACTTGAGACCGATATATTAGTTTTCTCGGCAGGTATCCGGCCCCAAGATACATTAGCGAGACAGTGCGAACTGGCGGTTGGTGAGCGCGGCGGCATCGTCATCGACAATGCCTGCCTCACGTCAGACCCTGCAATTTACGCAATTGGCGAATGTGCCTTATGGGGCGGCCGCATCTACGGGTTGATTGCACCGGGCTGGGATATGGCCAGAGTTGCCGCCGACCATGTACTAGGCGGAATCGAAGAAAAGGCCTTCACTGGCGCCGACATGAGCACCAAGCTCAAGTTAATGGGGGTTGATGTCGCCTCCATTGGCGACGCTCATGCCAGCACCCCAGACGCCAAGTGCTATACCTTTATCGACGAGAAAGCCGAAGTCTATAAAAAAATTGTGGTGAGCAGTGACGGCCAGCATTTGCTGGGCTCGGTACTGATTGGCGACGCGAACGACTACGGCACCCTACTCCAATTCGCCCTGAACAAAATCACCCTACCCGAGCAACCAGAAAGTATGATTCTGCCTAGTTTGGACGGCAGCGCTGGGGTTGGTTTAGGGGTTGACGCGCTTCCTGATGTGGCCCAAATCTGCTCCTGCAACAACGTGAGCAAAGGTGATTTATGTGCAGCCGTTCAAGCTGGCGCAATGACCGTAGGCGATCTCAAAGCCTGCACCAAGGCAGCCACCACCTGCGGCGGTTGTACCGCGCTTGTTGGTCAGGTATTAAACGCCGAACTAACCAAAATGGGCGTTGAGGTGAACACCGACCTCTGCGAACATTTTCCCTACACCCGCCAAGAGATTTTCCACCTCGTTAAAGTCGGCCAAATTAAATCTTTTGACGAGCTCCTGGAAAAACACGGCAGCGGCCACGGCTGCGAAATTTGCAAACCTACCGCCGCGTCGATCATGGCGTCGTGCTGGAATGACTATATCCTCGAGCCCAAACTTGCCGGCCTCCAAGACACCAATGACCGCTATTTAGCAAATATGCAAAAGAACGGTACCTACTCTGTGGTACCCCGTATGGCGGGTGGCGAAGTCACCCCGGATGGCTTAATTGCCGTTGGCCAAGTGGCCAAAAAATATAATCTTTATACCAAGATCACCGGTGGCCAGCGCGTCGACCTATTTGGCGCCACCCTCGATCAGTTACCCAAAATTTGGACAGAATTGATCGCCGCGGGCTTTGAGTCTGGCCACGCCTACGGCAAGTCATTGCGCACCGTAAAGTCCTGTGTAGGCTCTACGTGGTGCCGCTACGGTGTGCAAGACAGTGTTGGCAAGGCCATTGATTTAGAAAATCGCTACAAAGGCCTGCGCTCACCACACAAACTCAAAATGGCGGTTTCTGGCTGTACTCGCGAATGCGCCGAGGCTCAAAGCAAAGATGTTGGCGTTATCGCCACAGAAAAAGGCTGGAATCTTTACCTTTGTGGTAATGGTGGCATGAAGCCACGTCACGCCGACTTGTTCGCCTCAGACATCGACACCGACACAATGGTTAAATACATAGACCGTTTCTTGATGTTCTATGTGCGCACCGCTGACCGCCTGCAGCGCACTTCAGTGTGGATGGAAAACCTCGAAGGCGGGCTTGACTACCTTCGCAAAGTGGTTATCGACGACTCCCTAGGTATCTGCGCCGAACTTGAAGCAGAAATGGCGAACATTGTTGACACCTATCAGTGCGAGTGGAAAACCACTGTTGAAAACCCCGAGAAAGTGAAGCAATTCCGCAGCTTTGTGAATGCCGACAAAACTGACAAAGAAATAGTTTTCATTCAAGAGCGCGGCCAGATTCGTCCCGCCACCGACGCTGAAAAAATGACGAATGCAGACGACCTGATTGCGGTCACCTAAACCATACTTGAACAATTCACCGCACTCAAATCGCGGTGAATCAAACTGCTTACAAGAGGAATACACTATGTCTTGGACTACCGTTTGCCGCCTTGACGACATACTCCCCAATGCCGGCGTCGCCGCATTAATAGACGAAACCCAAGTTGCTATTTTTCGGGTAGACGACAAAGTCTACGCGCTGGCCAACAAAGACCCCTTCAGCCAGGCCAATGTTCTGTCGCGTGGTATTGTTGGCAGCGTAAAGGGCACACTGGTCGTTGCATCGCCCATTTACAAGCAGCACTTTAGCCTTGAAGTAGGCAACTGCTTAGAAGACGAAACCGTATCCATTCCTTGCTACCAAGTTCGCACCGAAGGTGAACTGGTGCAAGTCCAGGTTAATTGCTAAACCGCACCACAGCGGATTTAACGATCCCTTTTAGTCTCCCCCCTCGTCGGTTACTACCCTGGTAGTAGCCGACCTTTTTCGACCTTTGGTAATAAAGCCTCACACAGTTTATAATCGGCCCAGATTTCAACCCACAACCCAATATGGAAGCCCGTCATGAGCTACACGCAAATTCCAGCCGGTAAAGACCTGCCTAACGACATCTTCGTTGCCATTGAAATTCCTGCCAATAGCAGCCCAATCAAATACGAAATCGACAAAGATTACGACGCGTTGATGGTAGACCGTTTCATGGCCACGCCAATGTTTTACCCAGCGAACTATGGCTACATCCCCAACACTCTGTCAGAAGACGGCGACGCACTGGATGTATTGGTCGTTACCCCATACCCAGTGGTACCCGGCTCAGTAATTCGCGCCCGTCCTATCGGCATCCTCAATATGAGCGACGAAGCGGGTAAAGACGCCAAGCTATTAGCCGTACCCCACGACAAACTTTCAGCTCTCTACACAGATGTGAAAGAGCCTTCAGACCTTCCCCCGTTGCTAATCCAGCAAATTGAGCATTTCTTTGAAAACTACAAAGATCTCGAGAAAGGCAAGTGGGTAAAAATTGACGGATGGGCGGGCAGTGAAGAAGCACGCGCTGAAGTAATGAAAGCAGCTGCAGCCTACAAAGGCTAAGTCTTGCTGCGGGGCCTCTCAAGGCCCCGCGAACCCTCCCCGTCAAAACTAATTTTATTCAGAGAAAGAAAGCCCTCCGTTTTACACCCTTTTTTTTGCCAGGCACCCTAGAGTCCCAGACAAAAAAGGGCTCATATAGCCCCATTTTTGTGCGCACGCACTATTTAATACAAAACCATCAATCAGCCCACTTGCGGCATGGCCTTTAATAAACGCTGGTATAATTTTGAATTCTTGCGAATAGACTTGTGTTTAGAATAAGCCTCAACGGCTTTGTGCCATGCATCGTTGCTCCCGTGGGCATTGAGCGAAAAACTGGTACACACGGTTTTTTGCTCAAGCTTAGATGCCACGCCAACCTGAAAAATTGGTGTTAAATTCCCGCTTTTTTCAGTTTTGAGTAAATAGCTAATTCCCCGCACCGTGCCATCACTTTTAAAGCAACGATCTTCTTTTGTTTCTTCAAGATAACGACGCTGCTCTGCTTCAAGAATCGCATCGCGCTCATTCGCCTGTCTCTCTACTTCATTCTTTAATTTGCCTTCCAGCCGCGCACCACCGTTCTTCAGCGAGAAATATTCCTGGTACAGCTTCCCTGCTACCGTACGGCGCACCCGAAAGCCGTAAAACGCCTTATTATCTAATAGTTTAACGCTCACAAGCACCTCCCTTTATTTAGTTATGCGACATCTATATTTCACAATATAACAGATGCAACCTAATAATACTGAGCCAAAAATAAACGGTCATGCTAGGCGTCATCGTTAATGTATTGATCCATGTTTAATGCGGGTAAATCAACAGATAATACCCCTACCTGCTTGGCCGGCACCCCGGCTACTGTAGCATGCGGTGCCACACTATTTAACACCACACTACCCGCCGCAATTTTAGCGCCTTCACCAACAACAATATTTCCTAAAACTTTAGCACCAGCACTAATTAATACACCATCGCGGATATGTGGATGGCGCGGGCCAGGGCCGCTGCCACAGCCGCCTAAAGTCACCGAGTGCAACATAGAAACATTATTACCAACCACGGCGGTTTCACCAATGACCAAGCCGGTAGCATGATCAACCATCACCCCACAGCCTATTACTGCGGCTGGATGAATATCGACATCAAAGACACTTGCGATTCGATTTTGCAAAAACAATGCCAGTGACTCGCGATTCTGCGTCCACAACCAGTGCGCAATTCGATACGCCTGAATCGCCTGAAAACCTTTAAAATACAAGAATGGCATGCCGTAGTGATCGCAGGCGGGGTCGCGATCATAGTGGGCGCGGATATCCATCGCTGCTGAGTTTACAATGCTAGGATCATTGACAAAAGCTTCACTGAACACATCGCGAATCAGCATTGCCGGAACAGAATCGCAACCCACTCTAGATGCAATATGAAAACTGAGGGCATCGGCAAAATTCGCGTGATTTAAAATACTGGCGTGATAAAAGCTCGCCAGCACCGGTTCGTTGCGACCGTAGTCCCGCGCTTCATTGGTCATGGCAAGCCACAAATCATTTACTGCTGCATTCATTACTCAAGCCTTATTTAAGCGCAACATAATTCACGGGATAGCAGGTCTTTGGCACCACCACATAACGTGAATAAAGCTTATTTAACTCCGCCAAAACACTTTCTCGCAAGTGTAAAGTTGGCACACTATTTAACACTTCACTTAGAAGCTTGGCGCTTACCAGTTCATCGCACTTTGCGGCTAAAGGCGCGTAACTTAAATGCCAACGCTCCGGCGCAATACCGCCTCGATCAACGTCATAGGGCCGGAAAAAACCATGGCCGTGACCATTGGCAAACTGCCGATCTAACCACCTATGCATCGGCCCAAAAACACCGGCATCAGCAACCTCAGCGGGGGTTAACTGCACAGAATAATCGGCAGGCACCGCCGCCGCATCGTAAACATCGATATCGCTCCCCCAGTGATGTCGCGACGCACCTGGCAAAGCTGACCAACGCATAATGGCATTGATCAACTCTGACTCACTTAACGTATGGATATCGAGCGCTTGGCCCGCACTGTCTAATACTGGGCGCCGCCCCTCGGCTTTAGCATTCCATATGGCCAACTGACGCTCAAAACTGCGGTAACCGCTCACCAAGCGCAAATCAAACCCCGCATTTTTGGCGTCAGCACACAAGGCCGTTAACGGTGCGATAATAGCCCGATGCACAGGAACGCCATTAAATAGCTCATTGGCCGAGTCATCACGCCCTAAAGCCAAATCGGCACTTACGGTTAGATCCATCATGAGTGCATACTATTCGCGCTGTTTAAGGTATTGAAGCTTCATGGCATCATACTACCGGCAAATGATCTGACTTGAAATTCTGGAGAAGGAATACGTGAACGAGTCCACTGGACATGAAAAGAAAATTGCCCTTGCCCTCGGCAGCGGTTCAGCCCGCGGCATGGCTCATATCGGCGTTATTCAGCGCCTCGAAGAGCTAGGCATTCGCCCAGACATCCTCTGTGGCACCTCTGTTGGCTCAATCATTGCTGCCTGCTACCTCACCGGAAAACTCGACCATTTTGAACACTGGATCCAATCCTTAAGTACAACCCAAGTACTCCACTATATGAGTGTTAGTCTCGGCGCCACCGGAGGTGTAGCCCATGCAACTCGCCTGATCGACTTTTTTGCCCGCGAGTACGGCAACCCGAATATCGAAGATTTAGACCAACCCTTTGCCGCCGTCGCCACCGACCTAGTGCGCGGCCGCGAGGTTTGGCTACAACGTGGGCCGCTGTGGGACGCGGTACGCGCCTCTATGGCGATTCCCGGCATACTGACCCCAGTACCCTTTCGCAACTCTTGGCTCGTTGACGGCGGCCTTGTAAACCCTGTGCCGGTATCCGTGTGCCGCGCTTTAGGCGCCGACATCATTATCGGCGTCGACCTCAATAGCGACCTCGTTGGTCGCCAGAAGGTCATCAGCAATGCGAAAGCAGCCAGCCCGGAAGAAATCGCTGAAGAGGAGGAGTCCGAAGAAGAACTGCCCGTCTACGAGGACAGCGAGGGCGACGAGATAGATGGTCAAGACCCCTTTCTCGGCGCCGCATTTAGCCGTTTCGCGGCCTCGGTGAAGGAAGCTGCCAGTAATTTCCGTGGCAGCGAAGAAGATAAAAAGCCAGAACCCCCCGGCACCATTGCGGTAATGATGAGCGCCATCAATATTATGCAGGATCGCATCACTCGTAGCCGACTCGCTGGCGAGCCAGCCGACATCATGCTGTGGCCGCGCCTTGGGCATATCGGTTTAATGGAATTCAGCAGCGCCGCCGAGGCCATTCAGGAGGGCCGCGACGCCGTCGACCGAATGCTACCGGCCATTCGCCACGCCTTTAAAAGCGAAGGCGACGACCGCCTGATTGAACCCAAGCTATAAATTCCCGGCGCTATGCCTCCACCAGCCAAGGTCGCTAGCGTATTACAGTGCTCGCGACCAAAAACGAAAAAAGCCACTTTATGCGCACACTTTGCCACCTTAACGACATCCCCGACCCCGGTTCAAAGGGCTTTAAATCCGCAGAGCAAAGCCTATTTGCGGTTCGCCTGCACGGACAGGTTTACGTCTACCGGAACCGCTGCCCGCACCTTGGCATTGAATTAAATTGGCAGGAGGATCAATTTTTAGACTACGACGACTCGCTGATTCAATGCGCCACCCACGGCGCTTTATTCATTATTGAAAATGGCGAGTGCGTGGCTGGGCCGTGTATAGGCAAAAGCCTAGAAGCCGTCGACTTTCGCATTGACCAGGGCATGATAAACATCTGCGAACCCGATTAAAGACACACCGGTAGCGATGCGCCTAATACCATCTGTTCAAGATTGATGCTTGCCTTATACGCCAAAACCTCCAAACCCGCGTCACGGGCCTCGCCTAAGGTACTCGCGTAGACAGGGTCAATATGACTTGCCGCCGTCACCCGCTGAATTCCCTCATGCAATACAGCAAACAGCAGCACCACCCGCGCTCCTTGTTGCCGCAGCTCCGCTAATTCCTCGATATGCTTACTAGCCCGCTTGCTCACTGCATCGGGAAAGGCGCCGAGGCCCTTGCCACAGTCCAAGGTCACCGACTTCACCTCAACATAACATTCAGGCAGGCCTTGGGTAGGCGGCGCATAGAAGTCAATGCGGCTGCCCGAAGCCAACTTCCTCTCCCGCTGCCACTGGCTGTATCCAGCCAAGTCAGCGACGCGCCCAGCTAGCAGCCCCTCATGAACCAGGCCATTAGCAAGCGCAGAATGAATACATACCGTCGCCCCAGCTTCGGTTTCAAGCAACTCCCAAGTCATACTGTATTTGCGTTTTAGATTAGCACTACGCGACAGCCACACTCGGCTGCCCGGCTCTGCGCAGCCAGTCATGGCCCCAGTATTTGGGCAGTGCACCGTAATTTCCTCGCCGCTGTCTAAGACCACGTCAGCTAAAAAGCGCTTATAGCGCCGCAGTAAATAGCCGCCCTGTAACTCCCCATGCCATTGCACACCTATCCTCCTAGCAATCTGTAAATAGTGTAAATCTGCTTGTTTAGCGCCCCGCGCAAGTCCCAGCAAGCCAGTGAAACATGGTATCGTAGATTTTCAGACATTTGCGTATGAGCTTTTAACCAACACCATGATGAAAAAAACGCTAATCGCCTTCGGCCTCCTGACTATCATTATCCTCATCACCGTTGCCACCGTCTTAATTCAACCCCAACTACTGCGCGGCATCATCAGCAGTGGCGCGCAGCGTTTTGCCGGTTTAGAGGTTGAGATCAGCGATATACGCTCGCAGCTAAACCCTCTGCGCCTCGAAGTAGACGGTTTGGCGATTCGCAACCCCCACTGGCCACGGCCCGCGCTATTAAGTTTGGCGAACATCAGTATTAGCCTCAACGAAAACCCCTTTGGCAAGGAGCCATTTTGGACTCTTAACGCCGATTCACTGAATATTCGGCTAGAGCAAAATGAGGCGGGAGAATTCAATTGGATCAGCCCAGAACTGCTCGCCAATAGCAACACCACCAGCCCAGAACCCGACGTCAGTACTGGGATGCCGACGCTACCCGGCGACTTCAACTTTAATCACATCAGCCTAAAGGACATCAACTTAGTATGGCGGGATAAAGCCGGTGTCGAGCGCAGCGTCCATCTTCCCAAGGTCAGCGGCGAACGCGTAGAAGCCGGCAACGGCGATTTTTATATT
This sequence comes from Zhongshania sp., assembly GCF_041584495.1. Lineage (GTDB taxonomy): Bacteria > Pseudomonadota > Gammaproteobacteria > Pseudomonadales > Spongiibacteraceae > Spongiibacter. The sequence continues at coordinate 12,124 of NZ_JBFHDY010000023.1, read as the reverse complement.
GGCCTGGATTACCAAAAGCAGCACTTTGAACTTAAGGCCGACATCACTTTATTCGACCCCAAGAGCGGTGTACTCGTTTACGCATTAGCACTCAAACACCAAGACCTCGATTTCAGCAGCGAAGGGAAATTGGTGCTCACACCCAATTTGGCTGGCAGCGCGATCAAGCTCAAACTCAATTTACGCAGTGTCGAAAATTTGGCCGCGCTCGCCAATACCGACGCGCCAGATATCCCTACAATACGTCTCGCGAGTACGCTCACCATAAACCCAAACTACGAGTTCACCGACATTGTACTAACACTCAATGACGACGAAATTCGCGGCGCGCTTACTGTTGATGCAGGCAGTTCGGCAGTGCGCGGCAAATTAAGCGCCAACTCCATTAATGTCGACAAGCTACTGCCAGCGCCATCGCCCGAAGTAAGTTCAGCACCCGCCACACACGCCGCCGAGCCAAGCGAAGAAGCAGCCATCGACTGGGCATGGCTAGACACCACCCAACTTGCCCTCAAACTCAATATTGGCAAGCTCACCGCGTCGGGCTGGCAACTGCACGACATCAGCAGCGATATCACCATAAAAGAGAACATCAAGGTCATACTCGCCGCTGCAAGCATTACCGAATTAATCAATGGCCGTGAAATTGCCCAATTTAAGGCCGATGTCGATTTAAAGCCGCTCGCTAAAATCACCGACGCCGCCGACCTCGCTATGAATTTAAAGCTGAGCATGGCCGGACTTGAGACCAGCGCTGATGGCAAGCTCAACGTCAACGGCATAGCGGGCACCGAGCTGCAACTACAGGCCGACGCCCCGCAGAGCGCAACACTATGGAAACTCGCCCAACTGCCCTACCAAGAAGCGGGAGCGATAAGCCTAAATGCCAGTATTCAAACCCAAGCAGATCGCTACTCCGCCAAAGGCAGCGCCAGCATGGGCGAGCAAAACACCGAACTCGATTTGCAGTTTACCCCCGCCGCCAAAGAACAGCTCGCCGAGCTCAGTGGCAGTATAAATTTGAAACGCATTGATCTCGCCTTTCTCAGTGCGCCGAGCACAACGACCAGCCCGGCCGCAGCCCCGCCCCCAAAAAAGGGCAGCAAGCTCATTAGCAAAGACCCCTTCGACTTGAGCGCACTGCAAGCAATGAATGCCAATGTAAGTATTGCGCTGGAAGACATCGACACTGGCTACGCGCTTATTCGCAAAGCCAATCTCAAACCCAGTCTGCAAGCTGGCGTTCTGCATTTAAAAAACACCACCATTAATTTTGCCGGTGGCGACGCCAAATTGCGGCTAAAACTCGACGGCTCCGAAAGCCAAGCTCGTATGGACTTAAAACTCAGTATTGACGCTGACAACTACGGTAAACTCGGGCTGACCAAAGCCGCAGGCATCAATGGCGGTAACGGCGGCATTCGTTTAAACATTAATAGCCAGGGCGCCAGCCCCCATCTGTTAGCCGCCAATATGAACGGTAAATTAGACGTAAAAATCACTAACTTAGTTGCTGAGGGCAATGCGCTTAATTTAATTGGTTCCGACGTACTCAGCGAAACCATTGATAAACTCAATCCCTTCTCCGAGAAGAAAAGCAGTACCGACATTGAATGCATCGCCATTCACTTTGATGGCAAAAATGGTAAATTCATCAGCGACGACGGCATTGCTTTGGAAACCGCCCAAACTAAAATTATTGGCACCGGTAATGTCGACCTCGGCAAGGAACAGCTGCTCTTTGGGGTATCGCCCATCGCGCGCACCGGGGTCGGCATTAATGTCGGCGCCGCCGCGGGCTTGGTGCGGCTTGGCGGCACCTTTAGCAAGCCCAAAATAGTCGCCGACCCATCAGGGATGTTTACTTCTGGGCTGTCGACCGGCGCGGCAATCTACACCGGTGGCCTGTCTTTATTGGCGCAAGGTTTACTGAAACGGGCTATTTACGCCGGTAGCGCCTGTGACGGCGCCATTGATGAAATTCCGACGGTAGAAGAGTTGCCAGAAGAGCTGTTAAAACCGCACTTACCTGAGGCGATGCCGGACGCTGGCAGCACCCCCGCCGCCCCCACCACATCAGCAGCCCCGAAAAACTAAGGGCTGCCAGATAGCCACCGCTACTTGCTCAGGCAAACGACTTTAAAGCCGTCCTGCTCAACAAGCACCTGGGCATTGGCAAACAGTGCTGCGGCTTTGCGCTCCAGCGGTATGAATTGATTCACCACGAACAAAGCCCGACCTTTACGGCCCAACAGTCGGTGGGCTGCGCCAATAAATTGGTCGGTTAGCGACCCAGCAACAGCAAAGCCCTTATGAAACGGCGGGTTACACAACACCGAATCATAGGGGCCGTTTAACCCTGACGCACAGTCGGCCAACTCTATTTGCGCGTTAATCCCACTCACCTCACAATTTTTGCGCGCAGCCAATAACGCGGTGGCGTTATTATCTGTGAGCAGCCAGTTACTTGCGGGGAGCTGCGCCGCCGCCATCACCGTGATGAATCCATAACCACAACCAAGATCCACCAAGCTCGCCGGGCGCTGCGCAAAGCCAGCCCAAAATACCGGCAACTGCTCAACCAACAAGGCGCTGCCACGATCAATTTTCTGCCAGCCAAACACCCCCGGCTTGCTATACAAACTTGGCGACTGCGCTATTTCCTGTATTTGGGTATAGTCGCTGTCTGGCAGCAAGCCGCTCGGCTCGGCGTATTTACTAATGATGGCGATATACGCGACGCCGCCGTATTTTTTAATGTCGACCGCGCCACCCACCAGCGCAGCCGCCTTTTTCGCGTAGTTGTGTAAGCCATCATTTTTATGACCCGCCAAATACAGACTACCACCAACAGGCAACGCGGCCAGTGCCTGATTAATTAAATAATTCACTAAGGCTTTTTCTTTAGACACCCGATAACACACTGTTTGCGGCCTAGGGATGTCGACCGGCACCACAAAATCAGCCAAGGTCACGGGGTAGCCCGCGCGCCGCAAGAGCCCAGCGATATCACAGCGATTACTAAAACTATGCCAATCAGTCCGCGCAGCAGGCAAGGGCATCGCTGCAACGTGCTCGTCGGCAAACCACCAAGCCGGTGTAGGCATAGCTGAAAACTGCTGATACAGCGCCATTAAAGCGGTATCTGACGCGATGGAATTTGACTGTTCACTGCTCATTGCTATAGAAGTCTCTAGATAATTTACACCGACCAAAATACATCAATACTATTTTTGAACACTCGCAACCTCGGCCGCGGTTAAATAGCGATATTCACCTTCCGCTAAGTCGGCGTCCAAAACAATATCGCCTATTGCCTCGCGGTGCAGGCGGGTCACCAAATTACCCTCGGCACCAAACATTCGCTTAACCTGGTGATAACGCCCTTCACAGATTTTTAAGCGCGCCACCCGCTCCCCTAAAATTTCCAATTCGGCCGGCAGTGTGCGGGCCTTATCATCCTTTAAAAACACGCCGCGACTAAAATGCAGCTGGGCTTGCTCGTTTATCACTTCAGCGGTTTCAACGTAATAACTCTTCCAGCATTTACGTTGGGGTGAGGTCACTGCGTGAGACCAGTTACCATCATCAGTAAGCAAGACCAAGCCGGTGGTATCAATATCGAGACGACCAGCCACATGCAAACGCTCGGGGTTATCTTCATCCATCAGGTCTAACACCGTTTGATGGCGACGATCTCGCGCCGAGCAGATATACCCTTGCGGCTTGTTCAGCATGATATAGCGCGGACTCGCGGCCCGCAGCGAATGACCGCTTAAGGTAAGTTCGGCATTGGCCGCAACCCCCTGGGCAGGATCACGGGCAACAAGGCCATCCACGGTAATCTCACCGGCTTTAATCAGTTTTTTGGCATCACTACGGGAATAATCGGTCACGCTGGCCAAATAACGGTCCAGGCGCAGAAGTTTATTGCTGATGTTACTCACAAATCTTGCCGCTCTTATATTAAGCGGCTATTGTCGGCCATGGCAGCACTGGCAGCAAGCGGCCGATAACCATCACGCTCAATGCGCGTCCTCTAAGCATAGCGTTTTTCAAGCAACTCCACGCGAACGTCTTTGACGATGGGGCTTACCGGCGGACCAAACTGATTATAAATGGCAACATCAGCTGCGTCTCGTCCATAACCAATAACCACGTAACCACTGCGAAGCTCTGTCTGCGTCGCGTCAAAGGTATACCAGCGACCACCGACATAAGCTTCAAACCAAGCGTGTAAATCCATGGGCTCAAGGCCATGCATATAGCCCACCACCAAGCGCGCGGGAATACTGAGGCTGCGACACAACGCAATTCCCAAGTGTGATAAGTCGCGGCAAACCCCCGATTGCCGTGCATGTACCTCTACCGCAGAAATAGGCACCTCACTATTACCCGGTTCAAAACGTATCGAGTTGCGCAGCCAATCCTCAATCGCTTTTACCTGATCGTAGCCCAAGGCTTTACCCGCGACAATGGCAGTGGCCATCTGCCCAAAGCGATCGGATTCACAAAACCGGCTGGGCAAAAGAAAACTGAGGACCTCATCTGGTAAATACTCAATATCGACAAACGGCGCCCCCGGTGACTGATCCATGTAATCGGCCGTCATCACCTCGGCCGAGGTATAAATCCTTAAATAGCCGGGCTGTGCAACTAAGCGTTGACAGAGGTTGCCATAACCATCGGTAAACTCCATCACCGGAATAATCGGTGTGAGCATATACTCATCACTGGCCACCCATTGCTGGCGCCCACTGCGTAGGCGCAGCATTAAGATGAACGGAGTCGGCACTGCGATTTCAAAACTCATTTCACAGCTGGTGCGTAACCACATGCGAGGTATCCTCTCTCTGAGAAATAGGTGGGGCAATATTGGCGACGCAGTGGCACAGCGGCATCCATTGCCCGCCACACCAAGAAAACATTACTCGCCGTTAGCAAAATACTCTTTAGTTCCTTTCATCTTAACCACTTCTTGGAGATGCAATAGCGCCTTTGCGTAGGCGGCCTGTCGCAAACTAACACCTTCTTTCTGGTGCTGAAACTGCCACATTTCTTCAAACGCCGCCTCCAGCTTTTCTTTCAAACGACGTTGGACATCCAATAATGACCACGGGTAACCCGCGCGGTTCTGAACCCATTCAAAATAGCTCACAATCACCCCACCGGCATTTGCTAAAACATCGGGGATGACGACAATACCACGATCAAATAGGGCCTGATCAGCATCGAGACTAATCGGTCCATTAGCCACTTCAACCACCCATTTTGCGCGCACGGCATCAACATTATGCGTTGTGATGGCATTTTCTAGCGCCGCCGGCACAAGAATGTCGACTTCCATCGCCAGTAGATCTTCATTGCTTACAGACTGGTAGCTATCACAATTTTCGCAGCTACTCACTGAGCCTTCCGGGTAATTCGGATGGAGCTGATTCGTTGCTATTTTGCGCTCGTGAACTAATTGCACGTCTAAGCCCTGCGCGCAATAAATTCCCCCTTGGGAATCGCTCAGCGCCACCACCTTATAACCGGCCTCGGCTAGCAGCCTCGCTAAGTGGTATCCCGCATTACCAAAACCTTGAATAGCAATGCGCAAATCCTCTGGGAGTTTACCCTCCTTAACGCGTAAAAATTCAATGCAATAAAACGCACCTCGGCCGGTCGCTTCAAAACGCCCTTCACTACCACCCAAGTTAACGGGTTTACCGGTAATCACCGCAGGAAATTTTGCGCCCTTAATCACTTCATATTCATCACGCATCCACCCCATAATGCGCTCGTTGGTGTATACATCGGGTGCCGGAACATCAAGATCCGGTCCAACAAAATCAGCCATCGCCCGCATATAGGCGCGGGAGAGCCGCTCTAACTCCATACGTGACAAGGATTTTGGATCGACAACGACGCCGCCCTTGGCGCCGCCAAAAGGCAAATTAACCAAGGCGCACTTTATCGTCATCCACAAACCTAAGGCACGCATTTCGCCATCATCAACGCCAGGATGGAATCGAATCCCCCCTTTACTGGGGCCCAGCATTTGACTGTAATGGCAGCGATAGGCGTCAAAGTATTGGGTAGCGCCATCATCCATACGTACTGGGAGCGAGGCATACATCATTGCTTTGGGCCGCGACAAACCAGCAAGTACCGAATCGGCAACGCCGGCAAGCTGCCCCATGGCGAGCAACCTAGCAACCGCCTGTTCAAAAATGGTGCTCATCGCGCCCCCAAATCATATACCGGCGGGGCAGCCCAGCTGCACCGCGACCAATTCCATATTATTTGCGCAAGCGTGCTTCACCGTAACGGCAGCCAAGCGCAAAATAATAGCGTTCTCTTGAACATAACCCTCACGGGTTCTGATGTCCAACGCTGAAGATTGGGATGAGGTTAAATTGCAACGGTGCTGCGGGTGGAATTTGTGACATCCACAAAAAAGGGGCCTTAAAGGCCCCTTTTTACACACCGATGTAACGCAGATCTATTCTGCCGCTGCACCAGCATTCACACTAGCATCAACCTTGATGTTCGTCAGGCTGCGCAGGGCGCTTTTCTTCTCTTCTACGGCCGCTTTTGCTTCGGCGCGAGCTTCAACACGGGCTTGTGCATCGGCCTCAGCTTGGGCTTCGCGTTCAGCTTTACGTGCTTTGGCAGCAGCTTTTTCTTCTTCGCGCTTCGCTTTCGCTTCTTCGCGCTTCGCTTCTGCAGCGGCTTTCTGCTCGGCTGCAGCCGCCTTCATTGCTTCGCCCTTCGCTTCGCCGTCAGCCTTCATTTTGGCTGCTTTTTCATCAATATTGGTATCGACACTCACATTGGCTTCTACTTTTGCGTCCGCTTTTGCATCTGCATTTTCTTCAGCTTTAGCGCTGCCGCCCAAGCCCAGCTTGCTAAAGAAACTACCTTCAGCCAATACGCTGCCGCTCAATCCAATTAAACTTACGGCCAGAACTAATTCTTTCATTTTCATTGTGATAATCCTTTGTTTTATCAAAAGTCATTATTGAACTCGTTTGGTGAAATCTATTGTAGGGCAGCGCTGCGTTCAAACAAGCCTTACATAACGTAAATTTCACCGCAATTTTCAGCCACAATTCTAGTCGCCGTTCAGCGTATAGCAAGCTTGTGACATTAATGCTCGCGCGTTGAGCGGAAGCGTACCTCGGGATGCCGCTCTTCGGTCAGCGCCAAGTTTACCCGTGTTGGCGCCAGATAGGTCAAGTGACCGCCGCCGTCAATAGCGAGGTTTTCTGCACACTTGCGTTTAAATTCTTCAAACTTTTTAGGATCAGCGCAATCTACCCAGCGCGCAGTAAAAACGTTGATCGGCTCGTATATCGCCTCGACCTTATACTCGTCTTTAAGACGATAGCTCACCACTTCAAACTGCAAATTACCCACAGCACCAACAATCAGGTCGCTATTGTGCTGGGGCATAAATACCTGAGTCGACCCCTCTTCAGACAATTGCTGCAAGCCCTTTTGTAATTGCTTGGCCTTCATCGGGTCTTTTAGGCGAATACGGCGAAACAGTTCCGGGGCAAAATGAGGAATACCGGTAAATTTAAAATTTTCGCGCGACGAAAAAGTATCGCCAATCTGAATGGTGCCGTGGTTGTGCAAACCGATTATGTCACCCGACACGGCTTCTTCCACTAGCTCTCGGTCACCCGCCAAAAAGCTCACTGCATCGACAATCTTAACGTCTTTACCAAGACGCACGTGGCGCATTTTCATGCCCTTGGTGTAGGTGCCCGAACAAATCCGCATAAAGGCAATACGATCGCGGTGCTTGGGGTCCATATTCGCTTGAATCTTAAACACAAAGCCCGAGAACGTGTCTTCTTTGGCACTGACTTCACGGGTATCGGTAGGCCGATCTAGGGGCTCCGGCGACCACTCAACAAAGCCGTCGAGCATCTCGCGCACGCCGAAATTAGACAGCGCCGTTCCAAAAAACACTGGAGTTTGCTTACCCGCCAAATAGGCCTCGCGATCGAAGAAGTGACTGGCGCCGCGCACCAGTTCAATTTCCTCGAGAAAATTCTCATACTCATCGTCGAGCAAAGTTCGCGCAGCATCACTCTCTAAGCCGTCTATGCGAATATCTTCAGCCACCACCGAGCCTTTACCTTGCTGAAACACATGAATAGTGTCGGTGTACATATTGTAGACGCCCTTAAAATCGCGTCCCATGCCAATCGGCCAGTTGATCGGTGCCGCGGCAATACCCAGCACGCTCTCGACTTCGTCTAGCAACTCAATGGGATCACGAATATCGCGGTCCATTTTATTTACAAAACCCAAAATGGGTGTGTCGCGCAAACGGCAGACATTCATCAATTTAATGGTTCGGTCTTCAACACCTTTGGCACCATCAATAATCATCAGTGCCGAATCCACCGCCGTCAGGGTGCGGTAGGTGTCTTCCGAAAAATCCTCGTGGCCTGGGGTATCCAGCAAATTGACGACTCGGCCTTTATAGGGGAACTGCATCACCGAGGAGGTCACCGAAATACCCCGCTCTTTCTCCAAACTCATCCAGTCAGACGTCGCCGCGCGGTCATTCTTTTTACCTTTCACTGTACCGGCCACCTGAATTAGCTGACCCAGTAGGATTAGTTTCTCGGTAATGGTGGTTTTACCGGCATCGGGGTGAGAGATGATAGCAAAGGTCCTTCGCTTATTGATTTCATTAAGAAAATCTTGGTTTGCCATGTATAAATTCTTTTAGTTTGTACACGGATTTGTACACACTTTTGGAAGTACTCTCTTTTCAGTTCTTCGCTTGTCAAATCCGTCGTGTTAATCGTAATTGGCCGCTATTTTCGCTGATCTTGACTTTATAAACAATCAATGGTTATCTAATCGGTTACCATTTACTCTCAGCGTGCACCAATGCTCAGTTGTAGCTGTTTGCAATCGTTGCTTCTTCAGCTCATGAACAACTGTGGCTAAACCACAAATTCCTTCGCTACCAAAAATCGATGATAGCTTGTCGTACTACACCGATGATGGTGCAGTTGCCGTTGATCGGTATTGCAGGGTATTGCGGGTTCAAAGGTTTTAGATACTTCTGTTCACCATCAATAACCAACTGCTTAAAGGTTGCTTCTTTCGAATCATCCAAACGCGCAACAACCAATGAACCTGAAGAGTAAGGTAACTCAGGATCAACAACGATCACTGCCCCCTCAGGTATGGATTTTTTTCCGCTTGGATTTTCCATACTGTCGCCTTTTACGCGAAGTGCGAAACAACCCTCATGTGCTTTCCCAGTGACTTCACGCCACTCCTCAGCATCTTCATGGGCAAATCCCTCCGCTATTTCAGTCCAATCACCGGCCTGAACCCAGTTAATGAGAGGAATTCTTCCCTTAATATCAGGCCCGACTTCTACATTACCGACCCCCAAGCCAATCTCGCCATCACCTGTGGCGAGCCAATGAGCATTCACGCGAAGCGCCTCCGCGATCTGCATGGTGTAACGAGACCTAGCCGATTTACCAGAGCAAATCTGGCTGATCGACTGCTGTTTGATACCAATGCGACGAGCCAACTCAGACTGAGTTACCCCAGTAAGCTGCAAGGCATGGTTTAGTCGTTCGGATAAAGTTTTCATAAGCCCGCATTCTACAAATAAAACTGTAGCCTTTCAACAATTTTAACTGTTGACTTATCTACAGTTTAAACTGTAACATTCAATCTTGCAACAGTTATTATTGTAACAGGAGACGGTATGGAAGTGTTCAACACGACACAAAAACATCTCCGCCGTGCCATTGACTTGGTCGGCGGGCAATCAGCATTAGCACGAGCCATCAACTCAAAACAGCAAAACGTCTGGTTTTGGTTGAATAAATCAGGGCGTGTTCCCGCTGAATTCGTTTTACCCATCGAACAAGCTACGCAAGGACAGGTAACCCGATCTCAGTTAAGACCGGACATCTATCCCGAATGCCCAAGCGAGCTGAAAGCCAGTAACCAGTAGGATTAAGGGCAAATAATGGTCAGCATTTTACGTAAACACAAAAGCGAGTTCCTCCATGCGTGATTATGGCAAGGTCTATACCCGCTTTTGGCTAAAGCAAAATGTTTTGTCCTGGAGTGACTCAGCGAAGTTGCTAGGACTGTATTTGCTTACATGCCCACATTGTAATTTGCTTGGCTGCTTTCGACTGCCGATTGGTTACGTTGCTTCTGACTTGAACTGGGATGAGCAACAGGTTGCCAAGACGTTAAGTGAGTTAGAACAAGATCAGTTCCTGATTCGTTGCGAGGCATCTGGTTGGACTTTGATTCGAAGCTTTCTGAAGCACAACCCAATCGAAAACCCAAACCAAGGTAAGGCAGCCTTTCGGTTGCTTAAAGATGTACCTGCCGACTTCATTGGTATGGCATCGCTTTTGAAATCTCTTGCCGCTTTTCAAGCTCGGCTACCAGAAGAATTTTCATCATTGTTTATGCCTGATGGCAACCCGGTAAGGGACTCTCAACGGTCGGATGACTCTGAGAGAAGCAATAAACCAACAGTTAAAACTGTTGACCACATACAGTTTGAAGACTTCTGGGATGTACAAATACGCAAAGAAAAAAAAGCGAAAGCCAAAGAAGAATGGCTACGCATGGGCCTCAATGAAGACCATGAACTCGCCTTGGAAGTGCTAACACGCTGGAAAGAGCAACGAGACAACCGATTACAGTATCAAGATCGGACTAAGACCCCTATGCCACATAACTGGCTTTTAAACCGGCAATGGGAAGACGAGTACGTTCGCATTGATGAAGTACAGCAATCATCGACGAGCCTAAAGGGCAGCAATCACCAATTGAATATTGAAGAAAGCAATCGCCGCATTGCTGAAAGCTGGGCCGGACCAGGTATTCGGGAGGTTCGTTCAAGTGCAGGAGGTTGATAAACGCGAGTTTGCTGAAGTTTGGGGAGCAGCTTGGGCCATGTATGGCAAAAGCGTATCACCACAATTGCTATCCATCGCATTTGAAGCACTTCGTGCTTATAGCATTGAAGAAGTGCGAATCGGTCTGACTCGGCATATTCAATCACCGGATACTGGGCAATTTTTTCCAAAGCCCGCTGACGTCATCAAGCATATCGACGGCAACTCAGGTTCAAGAGCCATGGTTGCTTGGAACAAAGTTGACAAGGCTGTTCGTCAGGTTGGCGCTTGGACATCCGTGATGTTTGACGATGCGCTTATCCACCGCGTGATTTCAGACATGGGTGGATGGGTTGAACTCTGCAAGGTTGATGACAGGGAATACCCCTTTAAGCAAAAAGAGTTTTTAACACGCTACCAGGCTTACTTGCTACGGGACGAAGTGGGTGAATACCCAAGGCTATTACAGGGTATTGCAGACCATCAGAACCAGCAAAAAGGATTTGATATGCAAGCGCCTGTTGCCGTAGGCGACTGGTCAAAAGCGGCACAAGTTTATACGAGAGGCATCGCCGACTTTAGCGCAGTGCCATTAAAAAGAATAAGCCCGAAAGCCATTCAGGCGCTTCTCGGAAATCAATTAGAGGACAAAAATGAAAACGATTAAAGCAAAAACCATTGCCCTAGTGATAGCCATGTCCGCAAGCACTTCAGTCTATGCGTTTCCGGGCTATCAGTGGGAAAAAGCAGCACAAAGCGTTGGTATTGATCCAGTCATGCTCTACGCCGTTGCCTTGGCTGAGTCGGCCTCACATCGTGGTCTCAACATGACCAGTCCATGGCCATACGCAATTCGCAATGGTTCAAACGCAACCTACGCCAAATCTAAGACAGAAGCAGAGCAACTGTTAAACCAGGCACTGCAAGAGACTGAAAAATATCAGCTCGATATTGGCCTTATGCAAATCAATTTGCATTGGCATGGGCATCGGGTGAGCTCAGCAGCGGAACTGCTAGACCCCATCACCAACCTTACGGTCGGCTCAAGTATTTTGGCCGAAGCAATCAAGTCTTCACCAAATGATTTAGAGCTTGGCATAGGCCGCTATCACAGTTGGAACGAAGAGCGTGCACGCTGGTATGGGCAAAGAGTGCTTTCTATCTATCGCAATATTTTACATGAACTGGAGGTCCGTCAATGACAACCAATCAACAAGACTTCT
>NZ_JBFHDY010000022.1:0-37038 GCF_041584495.1 Zhongshania sp. | reverse complement strand
TTAGATGAGAAGGGCAATGTGCATGGCTCGCTGTCTGGCGGCTGCATTGAAGATGAGCTGCTCGCCAAATTGCAGTGTGGTGAGCTTGCTGTGGCAGCGCCGGTTTTATTGGAGTACGGGGTGAGCCCAGAAGAGAATGAGCGCTTTGGTCTGCCCTGTGGCGGGCGCATGCATGTTTTGCTTGAGCCCTTGTTACCCAATAAGTTTCGTTGCGATTTACTTGAGGAGCTAGTTCGTGCATTGGCGGCGCGCCAACCTATTCGTCGCATGGTCGACTTGGCAACTGGTGATTGGCGGCTGGGCACGGTGAATAGTTGTCACGCTTTGCAAATTGACGACGATAGACTGCAGCAAGATTTTGGCCCGCGTTTTCAGTTATTGTTAATCGGTGCGAATGAATTGGCGCGTTGCATTGCCGAAATTGCACTGGCCATGGATTATCGGGTTTTGGTTTGTGATCCAAGAGAGGATCGTCGCAATCAATGGTCGGTTAACGGTGCTGAGTTGTTGGCGGGCATGCCCGATGATGCGGTTAGGGAGCACGGCGATATGTTTACCGCAGTGGTGACCTTGACCCACGACCCACGAATTGATGATATGGCATTAATGCAGGCCTTAACCCAAAGCTTGTTTTATGTGGGTGCACTGGGTTCTCAGCGAACCTCCGATAAGCGTCGTGTCCGTTTAAAGGAACTAGATATTAGCGACCAGCAGTTACAGCAATTGCATGCCCCAGTAGGGCTGCCGATTGGCAGTAAATCTGCCATGGAAATCGCTTTGGCGATTATGGCTGAGTTAACGCAATTGCGGGCTGGGAAGCGGCGAGTAGACAATGCAGTGCCTGCAAACTAATGAGTTTACCTATACTGATTTTGGCGGCGGGGAAAAGTCGTCGTTTTGGCGGTGCAGATAAACGTTTTGCACCATTACCTCACGGCGGTGTGTTGGTGAATGCCTTGGTGCGGCGAGCGCGCAAAGCCGGGCTTGATGTTTCGGTGGTCATTGACGCAGGTGACGATGTTTCTGCTCGCATTGATGCGCCCTGTATTTTATCGGCTAACGCCAGTTTGGGTATGGGGCATAGCATTGCCGATGGGCTTGCGCATTTGCGCGTAAGCTCCTCCGCATTGGGTGTTTTAATTCTGCCGGTGGATTTGCCGCTGCTGCGAATAGAATCACTGCTGGCGGTTGCAAAAAACCAGCGATCCGACAATATCGTTATGCCGGTTTGCACAGGGCGGCGCGGTCACCCAGTGGGCTTTGGGCGCTGTTTTTGGCCGCAATTGTGCGAGTTACGTGGCGATGTTGGTGCTAAATCGGTGCTACTGGATCAGGCTGAATTTGTCGAGGAGGTGATTGTGGCTGACAGCGGTGTTTACCAAGACGCCGATACCCCTGAGCAGATGGCGGCGTTGCTACTCAGTTTGAAGCCGCGCCTGCGGCCGGAATAAGTCATTATTTGGGTGCGCGTTCAGCCAGCAGTAACTCGATAAAGGCGTCGGCGGCATTCGATAAGCTGCGGCTGCGGTGGTGTACGCAGCCCAGTGTGCGCGACAAGGCCTGGCCCTGCCATTGCAGCGCCACTACGGTGTCGTCGAGTAGGGTGAGGGGCAAAATACTCCAACCCAAGCCAATGCTGACCATCACCTTGATGGTTTCCAAATAATTGGTCGACATGCCAATGTTCATACTCAGGCCCTGCCGGTCGAATAACTCCTTAATGATTTGCCCTGTGTAGGTGTTTAAGCCTGGCGGTAGCGCAGTGTGTTGGCTGAGCATGTCAGCGCTCACGATGTTGAACTGGGCCAGAGGGTGATCTTTGGCCACGGTAACCGACAGCGGATCTTCCCAGATCGGGATTGACAGCAGTTGTTGATCGTCACTCGGCGATAGGGTGATTACTGCTAAATCCATCTCGCCATGCAAAATGCGTTGGTGGGCGAGTTCCGAATCCATAAAGTCGATATCGAGTTTTACCTCGGGATAGCGCTGGCTGAACTCGCGCAATACTGGCGGCAGACGGTGCAGGCCGATGTGGTGACTGATGCCCATGGATAGGCGGCCACTAACGGAACCGCGCAGGTCGTGAATGCTACGCACGGCTTCTTTGATGTCTTGCAGTATGCGCCGACTCTGGGGCATGAGCGCGCGACCGGCCTCGGTTAAATGGATGTTACGCCCAATGCGGTCAAATAGTTTGCAGCTTAATTGCCGCTCCAAGGCGGCTATGCGTTTGCTTACCGCGGGCTGAGTAATATGCAGTTGTTCTGCTGCCAGCGAAAAGGATTGCTGTTCGGCGACGGCGAGAAAAGCGTTTAGAGATTCGGTATCCATACTGAATTGTATTTGTATTCTTGTATGGAATGCAAATAATGAAAAATATGAATTTGTGTTATTTGATGTGCCTGCGTAACATGGCAGCTCTGAAAATTACTCTTTTTAGTCAGTACGGCGGAACGGGATATGGCTGGACAAACACTTTACGACAAACTGTGGACGGCTCATTTGGTAAAGGAGCGCGACGATGGCACGGCGCTGCTGTATATCGACCGTCATTTGGTGCACGAAGTCACCTCGCCACAGGCCTTTGAAGGTCTACGTTTAGCGGGTCGCAGCCCTTGGCGGGTAACGGCGAATCTGGCAACGCCAGACCATAATGTGCCCACCGAAGCAGTGGAGCGCAGCGGCGGAGTAGAAGCTATTGCCGACGAAGTGTCGCGTATCCAAGTGCGCACCTTAGATGAAAATTGCAGCGAATTTGGTATTACCGAATTCGCTATTAACGATGTGCGCCAAGGTATTGTGCACGTGGTTGGTCCCGAGCAGGGCGCAACGCTGCCAGGTATGACTGTGGTGTGTGGTGATTCTCATACCGCCACCCACGGTGCTTTAGGGGCATTGGCCCACGGTATTGGCACCTCTGAAGTTGAGCATGTGCTTGCAACCCAGTGCCTGATTCAAAAGAAAAGTAAAAATATGTTGGTGCGGGTCGACGGTGAACTGGGGCCCGGCGTAACCGCAAAAGACGTGGTGCTGGCCATTATTGGCAAAATTGGCACCGCGGGTGGCACTGGCTACGCGATTGAGTTTGGTGGCGAGGTGATTCGAAATCTGTCTATGGAAGGTCGTATGACCATCTGTAATATGGCGATTGAAGGCGGCGCCCGTGTCGGTATGGTTGCGGTAGACGATATTACTCTTGACTACGTTAAGGGTCGCCCCTTTGCGCCCGGCGCGGCGGAGTGGGATGAAGCGGTTAAGTACTGGCGCACCCTGCACAGCGACGATGACGCGGTATTTGATGCGACAGTCGTGCTTAATGGCGCCGATATTCTGCCCCAAGTCACCTGGGGTACTAGCCCCGAGATGGTGTTGCCGATTGATGGCATTGTACCTAGCCCCAATGATTACACTGACCCTGCCAAGCGCAGCGGCTGCGAGCGGGCGCTGGAGTATATGGGCTTAACAGCGGGCCAGGCGATTACCGATATAAAATTGGATCGCGTATTTATTGGTTCTTGCACCAATTCGCGTATCGAGGATTTACGTGAAGCGGCTGCTGTTGTGCGTGGCAAAAAGGTCGCGGCCAATGTGAAAGAGGCTTTGGTTGTGCCGGGGTCTGGCTTGGTTAAGAAGCAAGCTGAGGCCGAAGGTTTGGATAAGGTCTTTATCGACGCTGGGTTATTGTGGCGCGAGCCCGGCTGCTCAATGTGCCTAGCGATGAATGCCGATAAGCTCGGTGCGGGTGAACACTGCGCCTCGACCTCTAACCGCAATTTTGAAGGCCGTCAGGGCTTTGGCGGACGCACCCATTTGGTGAGCCCCGCGATGGCAGCGGCAGCGGCGATAGCAGGTCATTTTGTTGATGTTCGAGACTGGATTTGAGGAATTGGCTATGAAAGCATTTACAGTGTTAGACGGTATTGTGGCGCCAATGGATCGCGCCAACGTAGATACCGATATGATTATTCCCAAGCAGTTCTTGAAGTCGATCAAGCGCAGTGGTTTTGGCCCGAATCTATTTGATGAACTGCGTTATCTTGATGAAGGGCAGCCCGGTCGCGACAATAGTCAGCGCCCGCTAAACCCTGACTTCCCCTTGAACCAGCCGCGCTATCAAGGCGCCGAAATTTTGTTGGCGCGGGAAAATTTTGGTTGTGGCTCAAGTCGCGAGCATGCGCCCTGGGCATTAGAAGACTACGGCTTTAGCTGCGTGATTGCGCCGAGCTTTGCCGATATTTTCTTCAACAATTGCTTTAAAAACGGCGTGTTGCCGATTGTCTTGCCAGTAGCCAAAGTGGCGGAACTGTTTGCTGCTATGTATGCCGATGAAGGCTATAAGCTCAAAATAGACTTGCCAGCGCAGACCGTAATTACTCCTGCGGGCGAGTCGATCCCCTTTGAGGTGGATGAATTCCGCAAGCACTGCCTCGTGAACGGTTTGGACGATATTGCTTTAACGCTGCAGGACGCCGACGATATTCGCGCTTATGAGAGCAAGTTGATGACGACGTCGCCGTGGCTGTTTCGTGAGCACATCGCTAAATAAATTGGTTTAGCAACAGTAAACGCTATTTTAAAAGGAATATAAGGTGTCTACACAAAGAACGATTGCAGTATTAGCTGGCGACGGGATTGGCCATGAAATCATGGCTGAGGCGGTGAAGGTCTTAGAAAACGTCAATGCCCGTTTTGAGTTGGGTTTAAATTTAGAGCACGCCTTAGTGGGCGGTTCTGCTATTGATGCCCACGGTAGTGCGCTGCCCGAGGCGACCTTTGAGCTGTGCGCTCGCGCTGATGCAATTCTACTTGGCGCAGTGGGTGGTCCTAAGTGGGATAAGTTGCCGGTGGCAGAGCGCCCAGAGAAAGCGGGCTTATTGGAAATTCGTCGGCGTTTGGATTTGTTTGGCAATTTGCGTCCCGCGATTTTGTATCCGCAGTTGGCGGATGCCTCCTCGCTGAAGCCCGAGCTGGTAGCGGGTTTGGATATTTTGATCGTGCGGGAGCTGACCGGCGGTATTTATTTTGGCCAGCCTCGCGGTATTCGAGTTTTAGAAAATGGCGAGCGCGAAGGTTATAACACCTATGTGTACAACGAGTCGCAGATTCGGCGCATCGGCAAAGTCGCTTTTGAGGCGGCGCAAAAGCGCGGTGGTCGCCTTTGCTCTGTCGATAAAGCCAATGTCTTGGAAGTAACTATGCTGTGGCGGGAAGTGATGGACGACATGGCCAAAGACTACCCCGATGTTGAACTGAGTCATATGTATGTCGACAATGCCGCCATGCAGCTGATTCGCGAACCCAAACAGTTTGATGTGGTGGTTACTGGTAATATGTTTGGTGATATTTTGTCTGATGCCGCCGCCATGCTCACTGGTTCGATTGGCATGCTGCCTTCAGCCTCGCTGGATGTGAATGGTCGCGGCATGTACGAGCCTTGTCACGGTTCGGCGCCAGATATTGCAGGACAAAACAAAGCAAACCCACTGGCGACGATTTTGTCGGTGGCGATGATGCTGCGTTATTCACTGGCAGAACCTGACGCGGCGCAAGCGATTGAAGACGCCGTAAGCAAGGTGCTGGATAAGGGACTGCGTACTGGTGATATCTTCTCACCGGGCAGCACCCTCGTGAACACCGTAGAAATGGGCGATGCCGTTATCGCTGCGCTGTAAGGCGCACAAGACTTTTCGCGGTAGATATTAGCGCTGGCGGTGTCGCTGGTCGCAAAACAGGTTTAGGAGTCATTATGAAAAAAGTAGGATTTGTAGGCTGGCGCGGTATGGTTGGCTCAGTATTGATGGGTCGGATGCTGGATGAAAAAGACTTTGACAGTATTGAGCCGGTATTCTTTACCACCTCTAATGTCGGCGGACAGGGTCCTGCGATTGGTCGTGATATCGAGGCCTTAAAAGACGCCAGCGACGTGGCTGAATTGCGAAAAATGGATATTATTATTTCCTGCCAGGGTGGCGACTACACCAAGTCAGTGTTTCCCGCCTTGCGCGAGGGCGGTTGGGATGGCTACTGGATTGATGCGGCGTCCTCATTGCGCATGGATGACTCGGCGATTATCACCCTCGACCCCGTTAACCTTGATGTTATTAAAGACGGTTTAACTCGCGGCGTTAAAAACTTTATCGGCGGCAACTGTACCGTGAGCTTAATGCTGATGGCCGTTGGCGGTTTATTCCGTGAAGGCTTGGTTGAGTGGGTTAGTGCTCAAACATATCAGGCGGCTAGCGGCGCCGGCGCACAAAATATGCGTGAATTGATTAAGCAGATGGGCACTGTGCGGGACTGCGTTGCCGATGAATTGGCCGATCCGCGCTCTAATATTCTCGATATCGACCGTAAAGTTGCCGAGATGATGCGCAGCGATGCCTTTCCTAAAGAGCAGTTTGGCCACGCGTTGGCGGGCAGCTTATTGCCGTGGATTGATACCCAGCTGGACAACGGTCAGAGCCGCGAAGAGTGGAAGGGCCAAGCCGAGACCAATAAAATTCTTGGCCGCGAACAGTCGCCTATCGCCATTGATGGGAACTGTGTGCGCATCGGCGCCATGCGCTGCCACAGCCAGGCCTTGACAATTAAGCTCAACAAAAACGTTGCGATTAGCGAAGTGGAAAGCATCTTGGCCAGCGCCAATGATTGGGTGCACGTTGTGCCTAATGATCGCGCCGAAACCCTCGCCAAACTGACGCCGACCGCCGTCACTGGCAAGCTTCATGTGCCCGTTGGCCGTTTGCGCAAATTGAATATGGGCGAGCAGTATCTGTCGGCCTTTACTGTAGGTGACCAGTTGTTATGGGGCGCTGCCGAACCGCTGCGCCGGATGCTGCGAATTCTGCTTGGAGATATCAAGTAATGGTCTTTCAGCGCGTTGCGATTTTTGGTGCCACTGGCCTTGAAGGCGAGTCGCTGTTAGACGCCTTATCTGGCTTGGAGCTTGGTATCGAAACTGCAAGCGTGTTTGCAGCAGATGCCGAGGGCGAAACTGCGATGTTTCGCGGTCGTCCGGTCGCGCTAAAAGCGCCAGACACGGCTGATTTTAGCGCTTTGGATTTGGCCATTTTTCTCCCTGAGATTGGCAGTGATGCCGCCTTGGTGGACGCCGCCTGCGACGCTGGTATTGTGGTACTAGATGCCACCGATACCTTGGCGCAGCGCGATGATGTGGCTTTGTTCTGCGAGGGCGCTGAGGTTGCGGCTGGCAAGCTATTCGCAATCGCGGATGCCGCCACTAGTCATGTCGCGGCGTTGCTCCAGCAATTGGCGCCGGCCACCATTAAGCGTGTTGATATTAGCGTTGCCCAAGCGGTTTCGGTGGCGGGGCGCGATGGTATCGAAGCGCTAGCCGCAGAGACTGCGCGCCTGCTCGGCGGCCAAACCCCTGATAAAATGGCGCTGGGTCAGCAGATTGCGTTTAATGTACTGCCCCAGTCTGCCGATCGCGCAGCGGCTGAGTTAGAGCATAATTTAGGTCGTTTGCTGGGTGACAATGTTGTCGTTATTGCCAATGTCATGATGGTGCCGGTCTTTTATGGCCATACCATTATGTTGCGGGTGGCTTGTGAAGAACGTCCTGCTTTGTCTGCACTGCGCGGTCGGTTAAGTGAGGATTCACGCTTTCGTTTATTTCCTAATGAAGACGTTGAGCAAGCTTCGCCAGTGTGCTTGCAAGGCAGCGATTGTATTGATGTAGATCAACTTTATTACGACAGACGTGACGAAACAGCCTTTCGTTGTACTGTTGTCGGTGATAATCTCCGTAAAGGTGCGGTGTTTAACATTATTGAGCTGCTTAAAAACTTGATTAAAATCAACATCTAGCTAATATCTACGCATGTGATTTGGAGATGCAGCTGGTCTTCGCATTGCATGGATGCCGTAAGGTAGATTGATTTAATATAAAAGCAGTATTTCAGTGTAGCCGCTGAGTGCTGAGTGCTGAGTGCTAAGACACAGACGGTGATAATATGGTTAGGAAGAGGCTTGCGACTGCGGTACTGGTAACGGGTGCCCTGCATAGCGGATTAGCGAGCGCACTCGGCTTAGGTGAGCTGACGCTTAGCTCTGCGCTAAATCAGCCTTTTCGTGCAGAAATTCCTCTGCGAGATATTGGTGAGCTTGATGTTGAGCAAATTAGAATTGCACTTGCTGACGATACCGCTTTTGAAAACGCTGGCGTAGAACGCAGTCAGTTTCTGAGTTCCCTTGAATTCCAAGTGGAATTGCAGGGTGGCGGCAATGGTCGCATCATCGTTACCACCGCGAATACCGTTCAAGAACCTTACTTAGACTTCATTGTGGAAGTGCGTTGGCCCAACGGTAAAATGAACCGAGAATATACGGTTTTATTAGATTTACCGGTATTTGCCAAAGCGTCACCGGCACCGACAGTCAATGTGGCACGTAGTGTTGCGCCGAGTGCGCCAGCGGTTAAGGCTGCTGTCGTTCAAGATCCTGCGCCTAATCGCGAGCCGGGTGGCAGTATCGGCGTGGCTAATCGCACAGCACCTTTGGTGCGTGACGTTGACCAGCAACAGCGTTTGCCCGCAGCTGCAGATCCCACTGAATACCGGGTTCAGCACCACGATACCATGTGGAAAATTGCGGAAAATCTGCGTCCGAGCTCTTATGTGACCACTCAGCAAACTATGCTGGCCCTGCTTAAAAAGAATCCAAAAGCCTTTGTTGCTGGCAATGTGAACCGGATTAAATCTGGTTATATATTACGGATCCCTAGCGAGGCTGAAGTTCACGAAATTAACCACGACCAAGCCGTTGAGGAAATTCGCAACCAAGCCAGAGAGTGGCGTGGCGAAAAAGTCAATCGCGTTGCTGCCGATAAAAAAGCCACTTTAAGCACGGCGTCATCGAACGCGGTTCCAGCGCGCGCGCCCCAGCTTGATGCTACAGATAAGAGCGGTCGCGAGGCGCCTGCCGTTGAGGAGCAAACGGTTAAATTTTCAGTCGGTAGCGCCGGCAGTGATACCGCCGCAGGCAATGAAGTTGAAGCTCTCCGTCAAAAGGTCCGAGAAGAGCAGGAAAATCTTGAAAAATCAGTGTTAGAGAACGGCGCTATGCAAGCTCGCGTTCTTGAAATGGAAAAGCAGATTCGTACGCTGCAAAATTTAATTACACTGAAAAATACCCAGTTAGCCGCCTTGCAAACCGGTTTGGCGAAAGGCGATGGCGACGCTGCGGTGGCTCTTGCTGACAGCGAAGCAATTAGTCAAGACGACGAACAAGAGGCAATGGCTCCGTTAGCAGAGAATGACGGCGGCGCATTAGTGGCAGGCTCTGAACCAGATGCTGGTCCGGCGGCGAATACGCCAAGCGCTCCTGAAGCGGAGTCTCCCATCGAGACTAACACGACGTCATCAGATACGAATTTAGTGGCCACTGCGCAGGCCTGGCTTAGCAATGGTTTTGTGAAAATAATCGGTTTAGGCGTGGCAATCCTGGCTTTGCTTATTTTGGTTCTGCGCCGCCGTGACAATGAGGCTGATAGTGAGGCCGACCTAGCCGCCTTTGAAGCTAGCTTGGCGTCAAGTGATGTGGCAGATAGCGATGTGTTTTCGGCTAAACGCGATAACTTTGATTTTGATATAGGCAACACTGAAGCAACAGAGTTGAGCGATGTCACTGGCGAAGATAGTGAGCCGTCTTTTAATGCTGATGATTTCGATTTTGACAAGCCTGATACTGCCACTGACGCGCCTGACGACCTTGGTATGGATGAGGGCGACATTACCGTCAGCGCCGTCGAAACTGAGTCAGTCCAGCCCCAAACCGGCGATATTGTTGCTGAGGCAGATATTTATGTTGCCTATGGGCGTTACGATCAAGCTGCCAGCCTATTAAAAACAGCAATTGCTCAGGATCCTGACAACGCAGATTTACACTTTAAGCTCGTGGATATTTATTTGGATACCCGCGACCGTGAAAACTTTACAACGGCATTTGCTGGCCTGCACAGCTTGGGTGATGCCGCTGCGATTGCACGTGTTAAAGAATCAATGTCGGCTATTGATGGCGTAAGTGACTGGCTCGACGCCGAAGACGAGTTTGACGACTTGACTGTAGCTGGCAATTCGACCGCCGAGCTTGTTGAATCAGAATTGGATTTTGAGCTTGATGACGATCTGGACTTTGAACTCAGTGATTTGGATGCAGATAAAGCGGATTCTGTTAGCGATGACGTCGCGTCGCTAGAATTAGACGAGGCTGGCATTGATGACCTAGGTGTCGATTTTGCAAATACTCGTGCACCCGAGGCTGCAGGTGTTGAACAGGGTGATAACGAGGAGCTAAGTGATGACGTGGCCTCTGATAGTAACTCCCTTGACGATTCAGTTCGAAATGCTGAAGCCGACGCTCTTGCCTCGCTGGATGTCGATTTAGCCGACCTCGATTTTGATTTTGAGCCTAATGCCGCCGTCAGTGGCTTGGCGGGGGAGGCCGAAAAAGCGTCTTTTGATTTTGCCGATTTCGACGACGTCGATTTGAGTCAGGGCGATGCCGCAGATGCTGATTTGGCTGCTACTGCGGAAGACGTGGGTTTAGATGGCAAGGATGACAGCGCGCTTTCTGATGACGATGATTTCGAATTTGATTTTGTCGCGCTAGATGAGGCAGAAGAGAATGAAGAAAGTACCGGAAATGGCGCTGAGCCAGATACGCTGCCACCAAGTAATAGCGCGAATGGCGATACATTGTCTTCATTAGCTGTTGATAGCGATTTGGATCTCGATTTAGATCTCTCTAGCTTCGATGCGGAAAATGACGACGAGTTACTCTCATTTGAGGGCTCTGATGCTGATTTAGACCTTGATTTAACAGATTTCGACGCGCCGCTAAGTCCAACCGCGGATTTGGATTTGTCTACCGAGAGCCGCGACACTCCAGCGGTCGCGGCGGACGATGAGTTTTTTGTCGATGCCGCTGATGCCGAGTTCGAGAACGGTGAGTTAGCGAGCGCGGAAACGACGAATAAAGCAAATGATGGCGAGGGTATCGCCGTAGAAGATTTGAGTTTCGACGAGTTTGATGCTGATGAGGGTGAGGGCGAGTTTGATAATTTACTCGATACCGAATCTGTGGCCACTAAGCTTGATCTCGCTCGCGCTTACGTAGATATGGGTGATAGTGACGGCGCTCGCGAAATGCTTGAAGAAGTACTCGTAGAAGGCGATATACAGCAGCAAAATGATGCGCAGGCATTGTTGGATATTATTGGTTAATCATCAGATGTGGCAGTTGGCATGACGAGCTTCGATCGCTTTGCCGATGAGCTATTACCCTTAGGAAGTCGCATAGCACTTGCCTTTGAATACCAAGGGAGTGCTTATCGCGGCTGGCAGAGTCAGTTAAAACCGCAGGTGGCGACTATTCAGGAGCGGCTCGAAAAAGCCATTTCTGCAATCGCTGCTGCGCCGGTAACCGTGATGTGCGCCGGTCGAACAGACGCAGGCGTGCATGCCACTCATCAAATTGTTCATTTTGACGCACCAGCCAGTCGCTCTTTGCGGTCTTGGGTTGCAGGGGTGAATGCCAAGCTACCAAAAGACATCGCGGTGCTATGGGCGCAACAGGTGCCGGATGATTTTCACGCGCGTTTTTCGGCAACAGCCCGGCGCTATCGCTACGTTATTCTCAATCAACCCCGACGCTCAGCGCATCTTGTTCATGGCGTGACCTTGGTCGACGCCGAATTAGATGAAAAACTGATGCATGAAGAAGCGCAGGTACTGTTGGGTGAGCAGGATTTTAGCGGATTTCGGGCGGCGTCTTGTCAGTCAAATACTGCAATGCGCAACATCCATTTTGCCAATGTGATTCGTCGAGGTCGCTATGTCGTCATTGATATCGCTGGCAACGCGTTTTTGCATCATATGGTGAGGAATATCGCAGGCGTGCTTATTGCGGTCGGCAGTGGTGAAATGCCAGCGGGCTGGACACGTCAAGTTTTAGAGGGGCGCGATCGCAGCAAGGGCGGGGTTACCGCCAAGCCCGATGGATTGTATTTGGTTGATGTAACTTACCCCGAACAGTTTAATTTGCCCAAAACCCACTTAGGTCCTGATTTTCTTGTGTCCTGAGGTGGCCTTTTACAGACACGTCCCTAGCTTATTTGTTAATATTCGCTCCAATTAATTGCTTGGCTGTACATCTAAGTGTCCCGTACCCGCGTAAAAATCTGTGGTATTACCCGAGCTGAAGACGCTGCGGCAGCGGTACGTGCCGGCGCGGATGCCCTGGGCTTTGTTTTTTACGCAAAAAGCCCGCGCAGTGTGAGTGCTGCACAGGCAGCCGCACTCATGGCGGGGCTACCGGTCTTTGTTAGTAAGGTGGGGCTATTTGTTAATGCCGACGCCGAAGAAGTCAGGCAGGTATTAGCCGTGTGTGAACTGGATTTGTTGCAGTTTCACGGCGATGAAACCCCAGCGTATTGTGCGTCTTTTGCTAAACCCTATATGAAAGCGATACGGATGCGTGATGGTGTCGATGTGGCAGAGGCGATACAGGCCTATGCCAGTGCCTCGGCAATATTGCTCGACAGCTATAAACCGGGTGTGCCGGGCGGTACGGGGGAATCTTTCGACTGGGCGCGGTTTCCCACCAATAGTGAACGGCCCTTGCTTCTTGCCGGCGGTTTGCGACCAGATAATGCTGGGGCTGCCATTGCGAGCTGTAAACCCTATGCCTTGGATGTCAGTGGCGGCGTTGAGTCTGCGCCGGGTATTAAATGCGCCCACGCCATGACACGTTTTATTGAAGCGGTCAGCCAAGCTGACCGACGGGAGGATTGAGTGAGTAGTAAGGTAGTAACACCCGATTTTAGCCAGTTTCCAGACGCCAGCGGCCATTTTGGCCCCTATGGCGGTCGCTTTGTCTCTGAGACCTTAGTTTTTGCGCTAGACGAGTTAGCTGCGGCTTACCAGCGCTTGCGCAAAGACCCTGCGTTTCAAGCTGAATTTGACCATGACCTGGCCCACTATGTGGGGCGTCCATCACCACTCTATTACGCCAAACGTTGGTCAGAAGAAGTGGGTGGGGCGCGGATTTTCCTCAAGCGTGAAGATCTTAATCACACCGGTGCGCACAAAGTTAATAACACGGTTGGCCAAGCCTTGCTGGCCAAATACATGGGTAAAAAACATGTGATCGCGGAAACCGGCGCGGGCCAGCACGGCGTTGCGACGGCAACCGTTGCTGCGCGTTTGGGTATGAGCTGCCAGGTGTTTATGGGCGAAGAGGATATTCAGCGCCAGGCCTTAAATGTCTATCGCATGAAATTACTCGGCGCTGAAGTAATTTCAGTTAAATCGGGTTCGCGCACGCTGAAAGATGCCATGAACGAAGCCATGCGCAACTGGGTAACGAATGTAGATGACACGTTTTACATTATTGGTACTGCGGCTGGCCCGCACCCATACCCGATGTTAGTTCGAGACTTTCAGTCGGTTATTGGCCGCGAAGCCCGGGAGCAGTGTTTGGCTCAGAATGGCCGCCTCCCAGACGCCTTGGTTGCCTGTGTTGGCGGTGGCTCTAACGCTATTGGCTTATTTCACCCCTTTCTTAACGACGAAAGTGTGGCCATGTTCGGGGTTGAAGCTGGCGGGCACGGCGTGGCGAGCGGCGAGCACGCCGCGCCTTTAAACGACGGTATTCCGGGGATATTACACGGTAACCGCACCTACCTAATGCAGGACGAAGCGGGGCAAATTATTGAAACCCACTCGGTCTCAGCGGGCCTTGATTACCCCGGTGTCGGTCCTGAGCATTCGTGGTTGAAGGACATGGGGCGCGTGAACTATGTTGCGATCGACGATGATGAGGCCTTGGCGGCATTCCGCAAGCTGACTTTGGTTGAAGGTATTATGCCTGCGCTAGAGTCTGCTCACGCTGTCGCTTATGCCGAAAAATTGGCCAAAACCATGAGTCCGGAGCAGCATATTGTAGTGAATCTGTCTGGCCGTGGTGATAAGGACATTCATACCGTCGCAACACTCGACGGTATTGGGATTGAATAACGGGGAAGTAATTTGAGTCGTTTAGCTGCTTTATTTGCAAGTTTAAAAAACCAGGGCCGCAAGGCCTTAGTACCGTATATTGTTGCCGGCGACCCTGAGCCTTCGGTAACGGTGAGCTTAATGCATGAGCTGGTTCGCCAAGGCGCCGATATTATTGAATTGGGGGTGCCGTTTTCCGACCCCATGGCGGAAGGCCCAGTCATTCAGTTAGCCCATGAGCGTGCCTTGGCTCACAAGGTATCATTGACGATGGCCTTGGCGATGGTTGCCGAGTTCCGTCAGACTGACAGTAAAACCGCTGTGGTATTAATGGGTTACGCGAATCCGATCGAACGTATGGGCTACGACGTGTTCGCCGAGCGCGCAGCTGCGGCCGGGGTAGACGGTCTGTTGACCGTGGATATGCCTCCAGAGGAGGCTGAAGAACCGAGCCGGATACTGAAAGCAGCTGGTATTGATAATATCTTCCTGCTCGCGCCGACCACGGACAATGCCCGTATCGCCAAAATTGCTGCATTGGCAAGCGGCTACCTTTATTGCGTCGCCTTAAAAGGGGTGACGGGTGCTGGTAATCTTGATATTTCAGCGGTCACTCAGCTATTAAATAGTATTAAAGCGCACACTGATCTGCCGGTTACGGTCGGTTTTGGCATTAAAGACGGTGCGTCTGCTGCAGCCTTGGCACCGTTGTGCGCCGGCGTTGTTGTCGGTAGCGCCTTGATCGAGCGCTTGGTCGGTGCCGACCGAGAGCAGGGAGATAGTGTTTGGATTCCTTCAGTACTTTCGTTGATCGGTGAAATGCGCGCCGCGATAGACGCATAGTGACGGCGTATTACGTGATTTAAAGGTCGGTGCGATGCTGCCATTTTTCGTGTGAATACGCTAAAGTGGCGTCCGGACTGAGCTGTTATTTTTAGAGTAATTGTATAGTGGTTTTGTACATTCAGCCAACGGCTGGATAACTAACAGGAACGGATTATGAGTTGGGTAGACAAAATTCTTCCTTCGGGAGTGCGTCGGGTAGAGTCGGAAAAGCGCAGCGCGAAAGGTGTCGTGCCGGAAGGTCTATGGAAGAAATGCGTGAAATGCGAGGCGGTTTTGTACCGTCCCGAGTTGGAAAGCAATATGGACGTTTGTCCTAAATGTGACCACCATATGCGCATTGGTGCGCGTCGGCGCATTGCTTTGTTTCTCGATGAGGCTGGCCGTGAAGAAATTCTTGCCCATATCGAGCCTGTTGATCGCCTCAAATTTAAAGACAAAAAGAAATACCGCGACCGTTTGACCGCAGCGCAAAAATCGACGGGTGAAAAAGACGCACTTGTCGCCTATACAGGTAAGGTTAAAGGCCTGCCTGTTGTGGTGGTGGCCTTTGAATTTAATTTCCACGGCGGTTCAATGGGTTCTGCTGTTGGTGAAAAATTCACCCAAGCTGCCAATGTCGCCATGAAAGAAGGCTGGCCATTAATTTGTTTTTCGGCTTCTGGCGGTGCGCGCATGCAAGAAGCGCTTATTTCCTTAATGCAAATGGCCAAGACCAGTGCAGTTCTTGAGCGCATGAAGCAAAACAGCGTGCCCTATGTGTCGGTAATGACCGACCCTATCTACGGTGGTGTGTCGGCGAGCTTGGCTTTGCTTGGCGATATTAATGTCGCCGAGCCGGGCGCGCGGGCCGGTTTTGCAGGTCCTAATATTATTGAGCAAACCATTCGTCAAAAATTACCGCCAGGCTTTCAGCTCAGCGAGTTTTTATTGGCCCACGGCGCAATCGATATGATTGTGCGTCGAGCTGATATGCGTGACACCCTTAGTCGAATACTGTCTAACCTTACGCATTACACCCATTAAGCACGATAAAGGCGATGCGCTTTACGACACTTGATGAGTGGCTGCAATGGTTGGAGTGTCAGCACCCCCGTGCGATTGATTTGGGCCTTGAACGGGTTTCCGTTGTTGCCAAGGCCCTTAATATTGCCCTAGCTATGCCTGTTATCACGGTGGCGGGTACAAACGGCAAAGGTAGTTGTGTTGCGCTAAGTAGCGCCATTCTCAGTGCTGAAGGCTATCGGGTTGGCACGTACACCTCTCCCCATCTTGTTCATTACAACGAGCGTATCGGTATTGCCGGTCGGTATGTGAGCGACGATGAATTGCTTGCCGCTTTCAGTGCCATCGATGAGGCTCGCGGCGCCACGTCATTGACCTATTTTGAGTTTGGCACGCTGGCCGCGTTATGGCTTTTTCAGCGTGCGGAGCTTGATGTTGTTATCCTTGAGGTGGGGCTTGGTGGTCGTTTAGACGCGGTGAATATTGTCGATGCCGATATTGCCATTGTTAGCTCTATTGCGATTGACCATGAGGCCTGGTTAGGGAGTGATCGTGAGGTCATTGGCCGCGAGAAGGCTGGGGTTTTTCGCCAAGGTCGAATTGCGGTGGTGGGGGATTTGAACCCGCCGCAGTCGGTGTTGAACTATGGGCGTGATATTGGCGCAACTGTTTTATGTCGAGATCGGGACTTTTCTTATAGTGAATCAACAAGCCAGTGGCAGTGGCAGTGGCAGGGCTTGGATGCGCAGGGCGATAAGCTTGAATACCATGGCTTGCCGCTGCCCAGCGTATTACTTGACAATGCCGCAACCGTTCTGCAAGCCTTGCAGTATCTGGATTTGAATGTTTCTGACGCCGCGGTGAGAAGCGGCTTGTCGCGTGTTGAGCTGTCGGGTCGCTGCCAACATATTGTGTTGGATGGCGTGGATATTGTTTTAGATGTCGCGCATAACCCCGCTGCAGTTGTTACACTGCGCCAACATTTGCAGCAATATCCCGTTAGCGGCCGTAGTCGTTGCGTTTTTGCGGTTATGGCTGATAAGGCCATTGCGGAAATGGTCAGTATTTTACAGCCATGGTTCGAGAGCTGGTGGCTGGCAGATTTAGATGGAAATAGCCGCGCCGCTGGAGCGAGTGATGTGAGCGGTATGCTAATGATTCAGCAAGTCAGCGGAGTCCAATACGGTGGCAGCGTGGCAGCAAGTATTCAGCAGGCTATGGCGCAATCAGCGAGTGGTGACCGTATTGTGGTTTTTGGCTCTTTTTTCACCGTGGCAGAAGCCATGTTGTTTTTGTCCGAGCGTGGCGGGGTCGACGTGAAGTCGGTCATAACCGCCAAGGGGAATACATTGTGATGAGACAGCGCTTAATTGGTGCCTTGGTGTTACTCTGCGGCGGCGTCATTTTGTGGTCCTTGCTGTTTACCGGTCCGGCGGCCTCCAAGCTTGATCGCCATAGTCAGATTCCGGCGGCGCCACAATTTGAACCCTTGCTTGAGGCGGAGCCGGAGCGACCTGAAGGTATTACACCGGCCGACACTGAGCTTGTACCGCCGCAGCCTGTGCCGCGCATAGATGATGAGGTGGCCTCCGCGCCGGTGCAAAGCAAATCGCGTCCTCCGACTGTTGCGGCACCCCCAGAGCCAAGCAGTGCTCCGGCAGCAAAGCCCGCTGTGCAGCAGCCAAGCAGCGAGGCGCCGACGAAGCCCGGACTGGATAAGCACGGCCTGCCATTAGCCTGGGTGGTGCAAGTAGGGGTGTTTGGCAATGCCGACAATGCGGTCGCCCTTAACAAGTCACTACAAGGCGCGGGCTATAAAGCGTTTACAGATCAAATAGAGCGTGGTGGCAAGCGTTTGCACAGAGTCTTGGTAGGGCCGGTGTTGAGCGAAGACAAGGCCGTTGCCCAGCAAGGCGCAATTAATACGCGATTCAATGTTAAGTCTATCGTTAATCGCTTTGAGCCATAGCAATGTCAATTTAATGCCCAGAGTGAAATCTTACTTGGGCTGGGGGCGCGAGCTTGCTAGAATTCGCGGCTCGAAATGCCACGGGAGCTGTTTAGAGTGCTAAGCACCTTAGTTTGGGTAGATTGGGCCATTATTGGCGTTGTCACCCTGTCTGCACTAATTAGTTTGATTCGTGGTTTTGTCAAAGAAGCACTGTCACTGGCCTCATGGGCGGTGGCATTTTTTGTCAGTGTTGCTTTCCATAGCCAAGCCGTAGGCCTACTTGAAAATCTGGTTGATAAAATTTACCTGCGAGAAATTTTGGCGTACGTACTGCTGTTTGGCAGCACCTTGGTACTGGGTAGTTTACTGACCCACTTTATTGCCATGGTGGTTAAACGCACTGGTCTTAGCGGTACAGATCGCTTATTGGGTATGATATTTGGCACCGCTCGTGGTTTGATAGTGGTGTTGGCCGCTTTAGTTTTACTTCCGTCGTTATTGACGGGTATAGAAAATGATCAGTGGTGGAAGGAATCGCAGCTGATACCCGAGTTTCTGTTGATGAAGGACTGGTCAGAGCAGAGCTTCAACGATGTGGTTAACTGGGTGTCGATGTTAATGTCGAACAACTCCGTATAAGCGCATTGATCTTCATCTTAATTGAGGTAGTACTGCATGTGTGGCATTGCAGGCATAGTCGCCAAGTCCAACGTAAATCAAGATTTATATGATGCTTTAACGGTATTGCAACACCGCGGCCAGGACGCCGCCGGTATTGTGACCTTTGCCGATGGCAAACTAAATCAGCGCAAAGGCAATGGTCTAGTAAAGGATGTGTTTCACACCAGACACATGCAGCGCTTAACTGGCAATATCGGCATCGGCCACGTTCGCTACCCAACAGCGGGTAGCTCAAGCCCCGCATTGGCGCAGCCGTTTTACGTCAATTCACCCTACGGTATTAGTCTTGCGCACAATGGCAATTTAACCAATGCCGCTGAACTGTCCCAAGAGCTATTCCAGTCTGATCTTCGCCACCTCAATACAGATTCAGATTCTGAGGTTCTTCTTAACGTTTTCGCGCACGAATTACAGAAACTCGGTAAATTAGTGCCTGAAGCCGATGATGTTTTTTCAGCGGTTAGCGGAGTTCATAATCGCTGCAAGGGCGGCTATGCCGTGGTTGCGATGATCGCCAATTACGGCGTTATTGGTTTTCGCGATCCAAACGGTATTCGTCCTTTAGTGTACGGCGTGCGCGAATCCGCTAGCGGCAAAGAATATATGTTGGCCTCAGAAAGCGTGGCCTTAGACGCACTGGGTTATAAATTAGTCG
This sequence comes from Zhongshania sp., assembly GCF_041584495.1. Lineage (GTDB taxonomy): Bacteria > Pseudomonadota > Gammaproteobacteria > Pseudomonadales > Spongiibacteraceae > Spongiibacter. Next base: position 17,882 of record NZ_JBFHDY010000022.1, on the reverse strand, counting down.
CCGATGTTGCGCCGGGTGAAGCGGTCTATATTCAAACCTCTGGCGAAATTCACGTACGCAAATGCGCCGACGCGGCGGATTACCGGCCTTGTATTTTTGAGCATGTGTATTTTGCGCGGCCTGACTCGATTATGGACGGCATTTCCGTTTATAAATCTCGGCTGCGTCAGGGCGAGCGTTTGGCAGAACAGATTCTGCGAGATCACCCCGGCCACGATATCGACGTTATTGTGCCAATTCCGGATTCTAGCCGTATTGCTGCGCAGTCAATGGCAGCAAAATTAGGCGTTAAATTCCGTGAAGGCTTGGTAAAAAATCGCTATATCGGCCGTACTTTTATTATGCCTGGGCAGAGCGCCCGGAAAAAATCGGTAAAACAAAAGCTTAATGCCATCGGTCTTGAATTTAAAGACAAGAACGTCATGCTAGTGGATGACTCCATCGTCCGGGGCACGACCTGCCAGCAGATCATTGAAATGGCAAGGGACGCCGGTGCTCGCAAGGTGTATTTTGCCTCGGCAGCGCCCCCAGTGCGCTACCCCAATGTCTACGGTATCGATATGCCGTCAGTCGATGAACTCATTGCCCACGGCCGCACAGTCGAAGAAATTCGCAATGAAATTGGCGCTGACTGGCTTATATACCAAGATATTGATGACTTAGTGCATTGCTCATCGGAAGGTAACCCTAAGATCAATGACTTTGAGTGTTCGGTGTTTAATGGCGACTATATCACCGGCGATGTCGATCAAGCATACCTCGATAAATTGGCAGCAGACCGCAATGATAATAGTCAAAATGAGCGTAATGCCAGCAGTGGTGACGGCGCGCTGATTGGCTTGCATAATGACGTATCATAAAAGCAGATTGGTCTAGGTAGAAGACATGACTGAACAGGAATATTTAACCCAACGCGTGGCGGTACTCAACGCCGCTGCACTTGATACTCGCGCGGTGCGCGGTGGTCAGCGTCGTACCGCGGAAGGCGAGCATTCAGAGCCAATATTTACGACCTCAAGTTATGTGTTTGCCTCAGCGGCCGAAGCCGCAGCGCGGTTTTCTGGTGAGCAGCCCGGTAATGTGTACTCGCGCTATACCAACCCTACCGTGCGCACGTTTGAAGAGCGGATTGCCGCGCTAGAAGGCGCTGAAATGGGGGTGGCGACGGCCTCTGGTATGGCGGCTATTCTCAGCACGTGCATGGCCTTGCTCAAGAGCGGAGACCATATAGTTTGCTCCCGCAGTGTGTTTGGTACTACCACGGTATTACTCACTAAATTCTTAGGCAAAGTTGGTATACGTACCACGTTTGTCGACTTGGTTGACTCAGCGGCGTGGCAGGCAGCGATATGTGCCGATACTCGGCTGCTGTTTCTTGAGACGCCATCTAATCCACTGGCGGAAGTGGCGGATATTCGCGCGCTGGCTGATATCGCCCATAAGCACAATTGCTTGTTGGTGGTAGATAACTGTTTTTGTACGCCAGCCTTGCAGCTGCCTTTAGCCTTGGGCGCCGATATTGTAGTGCACTCGGCGACTAAATATTTAGACGGCCAAGGTCGCTGTGTGGGTGGCGCGGTCGTTGGTCGTCGCGAACAGATGGACGAAGTCTTAGGCTTTATTCGCACTGCGGGTCCGAGTATGAGTCCCTTTAATGCTTGGGTTTTTCTAAAGGGGCTAGAAACCTTGCGTCTGCGGATGATGGCGCACTCGGCCAGCGCGTTAGCCTTGGCGCAGTGGCTCCAAACGCAGCCGAATATCGACAAAGTTCATTATTCTGGTTTAGATGACCATCCTCAACACGCGCTAGCTGCAGCTCAGCAAAAGGCCTTTGGCGGGGTGATGTCATTTGAAGTGTGCGGGGATCAGGCGGCGGCGTGGCGATTTATTGATGCCACGCGGTTGGTATCGATTACGGCTAATCTTGGCGACGCTAAAACCACCATCGTGCACCCAGCGACGACTACGCATGGCCGCTTAAGCCCTGAACAGCGCGCTGAAACGGGCATTAAAGATAATTTGATTCGCGTCGCGGTCGGCCTAGAAGATATTGAGGATTTACGCGCCGACTTACAGCGTGGCCTCGATGCCGTCTGATCAATTGGCTGTGTTAGCGGCGGTAGGTGCAGAGATTGGGCGGGTTGTCTTAGGTAAAGATCGTCAAGTGCAGCAAGCCTTGTGCTGTTTATTAGCGCGGGGCCACTTGCTGATTGAAGACGTACCCGGCGTCGGAAAAACCACCCTGTCTCAAACTTTTGCCAGAGTCACCGGGCTGGACTACCAGCGTATGCAATTTACCAGCGATTTGTTGCCAGCCGATATCCTAGGGGTCTCGGTATTCGACCGTAACAGCAACGCTTTTCATTTTCATCCAGGCCCGATTTTTACGCAATTTTTACTCGTTGATGAAATTAATCGCGCCAGCCCCAAGACCCAAAGTGCATTACTTGAGGCAATGGCTGAACGGCAGGTCAGTATTGAAGGCGAAACGCGTCCTTTACCCCAGCCTTATTTTGTTATGGCGACGCAAAACCCGTGGTTTCAATCTGGAACCTTTCCGTTGCCGGAATCCCAGCTCGACCGTTTTTTGATGCGGATATCACTCGGTTACCCCGATGAGCGCTCGGAGCGGCGCTTGCTGGCGGGCGGTGATCCCCGCGCCGTGTTAAGTCAGCTGCGCCCCTTGCTCAATGCCGAAAAGATTATTGCCCTGCAAAATGCGGTAGACGCAATTGAAGTTCGCGACAGCGTGCTGTCGTATGTTCAGCGTCTCATCGGTTTTACCCGTCAAGATTCCCACTACGCTTTTGGCCTGTCTACCCGTGCGGCCTTGGCACTTATTCAATGCGCGAAGGCGTGGGCGATGTTACACGGGCGTGACTATGTGTTGCCCGACGACATCCAATTGGTGCTAGAACCCGTTGCCGCCCATCGACTCACGGCAGCTGCCGATGCCCAAGGTGACGGACCGGATTTAATTAAGCGCTTATTGTCACAGGTACCGGTAGTGGTATAGCAATGAAAAACCGGATTAGAGCGTTATTTCGCCGCCGTTTTAATAGCTGGTTAGACAAACGCAGTCCGCGCTGTAGTGAAATCACTCTCAATCAACGCCGTATTTTTATCATTCCCTCCAGTGCTGGCTTGGGCTTTGCCATCATGTTGCTGGGCTTGCTACTGCTGGCGATTAATTATCAGAATAATTTGATCTTTGCCTTATGCTTTTGGTTATTCAGTATTTTTCTGGTGGCGATATTACACACCTACGCCAATTTATCTGGGCTGCTGCTGCGCGCCGGTGCGGCTGAGCCGGTATTTGCCGGTGAATTAGCCAGTTTTCATCTGCACTTGGAGGCTGGGCGGCGAGATCGCCATCGCTTGAATGTTGGCTTTCCCAATCAACAAATGGAAGTTTGCGATATAGACGCCGAGATGGGCGCAGCTAACGTCATTATTAAATACCCGACACAGAAGCGCGGCGCTTTGCGGCCGGGGCGGATGGAAGTTACGTCTCGCTACCCTTTGGGGATTTTGCGCTGCTGGAGTGCACCGTCCTTAGATTGGCATTGCCTTGTTTATCCGCGGCCGCGCTGTTTGCGTCCCTTGTTAAACAGCGCTGACAGCGGCGAGGGGCATATTCCTGATCGCAGCAAGGATAGCGATGAATTTAGTGGCTTTAACCGTTATCAGGCGGGACAGTCACCCCGGCGAATTTTTTGGAAGGCTTACGCCAAGGGCCAAGGTTTGCTGGTAAAACAATATGAGCAGTCTCAGGCCAATGAATTGATTTTAGATTGGGATAGCTTAGAGGGCCTCAGTGTGGAAGAGCGCTTGAGTACGCTTTGTGCCTGGGCGCTAGACTGCGACAAACAAGGTTTAGCTTACGGTTTAAAATTGCCGAAACTGAGCGTGGCATCAGGCTCCGGCAGCGGTCAGCTGAGCAAGGTTCTGCGCGAACTGGCGGTCTTTTAAATGACTGCCGCGAAGATTAATTTTGTCGCGCAACGCCAAGCCTTTATTTGGCTGCTGTTGGCGCAATTGATGACCTTAGCGCCGCAGCTCGGCGTGTTGCCGGTGTGGATACTTGCGGTGTGGGCATTTGTCGCCCTCTGGTATTGGCGCATTGTTAGCGCTGGGTGGTTTTTTCCCGCACACTGGATCAAGGCGTGTATTGCACTGAGCATCCTTGGCGGCGTTTATTTCTCGTTTTCGTCGTTGTTTTCGTTAGAAGCCATGGTCACTATTTTGGTTTTAGCGGTGGTGCTTAAATTATTAGAACTCAAAACGGCGCGAGATCACTGGCTTATATTAATGCTCAGTTATTTCATTGTCGCTTGCGGACTCCTGTTTTCTCAACAGATTGGCGCACTCATCATGGCGCTATTGCAGATCGCAGTATTATTAATGGCGCAGCAAGCACTGCAGCGCAGACGGGCGGAAACCCTGCCGATGTTGCGCGTGGTCGCTGTCATGGCCTTGCAGTCGCTGCCATTGATGTTGATATTGTTTGTGCTATTCCCCCGTATTGGACCATTGTGGACCATGCCATTGTCGGACAGCAAGGCAACCACGGGCATGTCTGACTCGCTGGAGTTTGGCGATATCGCTAAATTAAGCCAGTCTGGCGCACTGGCCTTTCGGGTGCGATTTAACCGCGCAATGCCAGCCGCTCACGATTTATATTGGCGAGGGCTGGTGCTCGATAATTTTGATGGTCGGCGTTGGACTCGCAGTAGCTGGTCGTTATGGTCGAGTAAAATGCCCCCTCCGGTATTGGCCGAGCCGCAGCTGAATTACACCGTAACCTTGGAGCCGGGCAGCCATAAATGGTTGTACACGCTACCTCAGGCGCTGGTAAGCCGCGATGATGTATATTACAGCAATCAGCATTTATGGTTACCGGCCAGGCCTGTAATGGGCCGCTTGCAGTACACCGTGAGCAGCAATTTGGGTCATGCTTTGGTCGATAATAAGGCTTTAAATCGTAAAAATTTGAGCTTAGGTCGGGCGATTAACCCACGCGCCGAGGCGCTGGCCGCGCAGTGGCAGGCGCAGTGGCCAGACGCCCAAGACCGGGTAGCTGCCGCAATTCGGTATTTTGAGAAAACACCGTTTATCTACACCCTCACACCGCCCTTACTTGGTGAGAGTAATGTCGATGAGTTCTTGTTTGATAGCCGTCAGGGCTTTTGCGAACATTTTGCGGGTAGTTTTGTGTACTTAATGCGCGCGGCAGGGGTACCTGCGCGGATAGTGGTGGGCTATCAGGGTGGTGAGTTTAATGATCAGGATGGCTACCTATTGGTTAATCAGTCCGACGCCCACGCTTGGGCAGAAGTGTATATCGAGGGGCAGGGGTGGTTGCGGGTAGATCCAACTGCCACGGTGGCCCCCAATCGTATTCGATTAGGGGCAGAAGCAATGTTGCGGGATCAAGAGGGATATTGGGGAGCGTCGCCATTGTCTCTGCGCAACTACGAATGGGCGACGCGTTTGCGGTATTTTGTTGATAATATTAATTATGCTTGGGCGCGCTGGATACTCAATTATGATTCCGGCACCCAAAATGATTTTCTCTTGCGGGTGCTTGGTGATATTAACCCCCAGCGCTTGATGCTAGTCATTATGTTGGCTGGGGGCATACCGCTGTGCTTAGTTGCCTTCTTTAGCTTGCGTTTACCTAAGCGCGCTGGCGAGGACTTGGCCGCACGCTATTATCTTGCTAGCTGCGCGGCGCTGGCAAGAAAGGGCGTGCCGCGTCGCGCAGGCGAAACACCGGACGATTACCTTCGGCGGATAGAGACAGGGCACGCTTGTTGGGCGGCTTGGTTGCGAAAGCAAACGCACTTGTTTAGCTTGTGCAGTTATTTACCCGAGGACAGCGCTTCCTACCAAGAGAATTTAACATCTTTGAAACGTGCGCGTCGCCCGCAAAAGTGGCTAGAACGCAGTAATAATGCAACGGGATATACCAGTAAATGAATAAGTTTTTGATAGTGTTACTTGCCGTCGGTGTCATGTTCTATTTGAACCGTGTGCTCAACACCATGTTGATTAATTTTGCTGAGAAAAACCAGCGTTCCGCCTTGCGTGTGGGTTATGTTCGCAAGAGTTTGAATTTTGGAACATTGCTGTTGGGTTTTGTGCTCGTGTGTTTTTTCTTAGGCTTGGGCTACCACCAAGTATTCATTTTCATATCGTCATTTTTGGCGGTGCTTGGCATTGCCTTGATTGCACAGTGGTCAATGCTCAGTCATTTAACCGCCGGCGTGATTATCTTTTTTGCCTTCCCTTACGGTATAGGTGATCGCATTAGAGTGGTGGATAAAGACGATGATATTAGTGGGCGGATTTTAGAAATTGCTTTGTTCCATGTGCTTATTCGGCGGGATGACGGCACCACAGTGGTGTACCCAAATAGTATGATGCTGCAAAAGGCGGTTATTAAATTGGCGGCAAACTCGTCGCTAGCCGCGCAAATCGATGGGCCTAAGGGGCCGCCAGATTTGGGTGCGGCGCCAGCGCTCCACAAAGAGCTTGAGGACTAAGACTACCTAGACTTATGTTTGGTAGGCTTTTAAAAACATGCGCACGCAGTGCTGGGCATAGTTTTGTAGTTCCGTGGCAGACTTTGAATTGCCAATACACAGTAAGTTGCGAAATTGCGCCTCGCTGTGGACCATCGCGATGAGCTGGCTTGCGGCGAAGTCGATATTGTCAATGCGTAAATAACCTAGCTGGTTTTGCTCGCTTAAATAGTTAATCAAACGCCGCCTGATTTTATCTGGCCCGGCGGCCCACAATAGTTCGCCAACTTCGGTATTGCCGCCTTCGCGCACGCAAACGCGAAAAATACCAAGTGCTTCGGGACTGCTTAGCAGCGAGGCGAGGTGGCTGCAGAAATAATTGAGATACGTTTCGCAGCCCATGGTGCTGCTTTGCTCTTCGGGGACAAGCTCGTATTCGTCACATTTGGACTCGATTGCGGCGGTGAACAGCTGCTGTTTGTTGCCAAAGTGACTGTATATCGTTTGCTTGGAAACCCCGGCAGTCTTGGCGATGCCTTCCATACTGACTTTTTCAAAGCCGTGTTCGACAAACAGCATTCCTGCAGAGAGGATGATTTGCTGGCGTTTTTCTTCGCTTTTGGAGCGGGCGCGTTTCTCTTGCACGTTACAGTATCCGTGATTGCATTTTTGTAATGCTAATTTAAATAAAATAGACTGGACAGTCCAGTTTGATTTATCTATATTCGTGCCAATCTGGATCCACTTGAGAATGTTGGCAATGAAACGCTTTTATACCGCAGCGACGCTACTATGTTTAGCGAATTTTCTTCTGGTGGGGGCGCAGGCTGAAACACGACTGCATCCAGTGAATTACCTGACTATTCAAGAGCAGTCGTCCTATGAGGCGCAACGCCTATTCGCCGGGCGCGTCATCGGTAGCCAGCGCGCAGAGATCGGCTTCGAGCTTGCTGGGCAAGTAATGAGCGTGAGCGTTGAAGACGGCGAGCGTGTCGAGACGGGGCAGGTGCTTGCAAGCTTAGACACTCGTGGCTTGGAGATTGAGCAAACTGAACTTAATTCGGCGCGGATCGAAGTAAGTACTCGTCTCGCGCAGGTTGATAAAGACCTCATTCGCCTGCAGGCATTGCGCGAAAAGGCGTACGTGTCGGAAGGTCAGCTGGAGACCCTGGTATCAAAGCGCCAAGCGACGGCTGCGCAGTTAGCGCAAGTTGAATCAAAACTTCAGGGTGTGGCCTTACGCATACAAAAATCCAAGCTCCTGGCGCCCTTTGCCGGAGAAATTGCCGGTATGCAATTAGAAGCGGGAGTGCTGGTTGCAGCCGGGCAGCCACTGATGCAAATTGTGCAATCCAGTCGCAGTGAGGCAGTGTTTGGGATATCTGACCAGCTGGGTCGCAATCTCGTTGTTGGTCAACCTTTACCCGTAATGGGTGATTTTGGCGAATGGCAAGCGAACCTTATTTCGGTTTCGCAAAATCTTGATTGGCGCACGCAAACGCGCACGGTGCGCGTTAGCATGCCGGCTGATGCCCCTGCTGTTGACGGTAATACCGCGTATTTAATTTTGCCCGAGACACGTCAGGTTGCGGGCTTTTGGGTGCCACTGCAGGCATTGCTCGAAGACGTGCGTGGAACCTGGGCCGTTTACCAGATAGTGTCGAGGGAAGAGGGCCGGTTTCAGTTAAAAAAACGCTCGGTGCAAGTCCTTTATCAATATGAAGGCCAAGTATATTTAAGTGGCGGGCTACGCAGTGGCGACCGTGTTGTCAGTGGTGGCATTCATCGCCTGGCGCCTGAATTGCATGTTATTTTGGCCCAGGAGTAAACCGAATGAGCCAAAATCTCCTTAATAACCCGCGGATGGTCGCGCTGGCGTTTGCCCTTATTTTGGTGGCGGGGCTTGCTGCCATTGGCAGTTTGCCGCGCATGGAAGACCCGCAGATGACCAATCGGCATGCGCTGGTGATTACTGCTTTTCCCGGCGCAAGTGCGGAACGGATCGAAACACTGGTATCTGAGCCCTTAGAAGACGTGATTCGCCGTATTCCCGAAGTTATTCATGTCACATCCCACTCTAGCTCTGGGGTGTCGATCGTCGTAGTGCAGCTGAAAGACGAAATTTACGGCGATGAGAATGTGGTGCTATGGGCAGAAATACGCGACAAAATTGAACAGTCGCGACACTTGCTGCCAGCGGGCGCGTCAGCGCCTGTTGTTGATACTGAGCGTGGCCACGCTTTTACGTGGATCGGCGCGCTTGTTTGGCAGGGCGAAGGTGAGGTTGACGAATTGCGCCTTGGTCGCTATGCCGAAGAATTGGCCAGCCGACTGCGCGGTCTGTCTGGAACGGATTTAGTGAAGCTCTATGGCGCCCCAGCGGAAGAGGTTCAAGTTAAAGTTGATCTCGTCAAAGCGGCTGCGGTAGGGCTAGATGTACCGCAAATAGCGGCCTTATTAAGCAGTAGTGACGCTAAAACGGCGGCTGGTGAATTGAGTAATGCCACGCAGCGGCTGTCGCTCGAGCTAGAGGGTGGTTTTGATGAGCTTGAGCGGGTTCGTCGTACGCCGCTGTTAACGTTAGCCAGCGGCGGCTCATTACAGCTGCAAGATATTGCAGCAATATATCGCGGCGAGCCAGACTCGCCGTCTGAATTTGCAATAATTGGCGGTCAGCGCGGTGTGGCAGTGGGGTCGCGGATGCTGTCTGACCGCCGGGGCGATCATTGGACAGAAAGGCTGCAGCAGGAAGTTGCCGAGTTTAAGAAAACTTTACCCGAAGAAGTTGGGGTGCAAGAGCTATTCGTACAAGAGCGCTACAACGATGTTCGGCTCAGTGAGTTGGTAAATAATATTTTACTCGGTTTTATCTTCATTTTTATTATTTTACTTTATACCCTGGGCTTGAGGTCGGCGGTTATTGTGGCCGTGTCATTGCCGTTAACGATGATGTTTTCGCTTGCCTGTATGCGTTTCTTTGACTTGCCGATCCATCAGATGTCGGTCACAGGGCTAATAGTTGCGCTGGGTATTATGGTCGACAATGCGATTGTGGTTGTTGATACGGTAATGCGTAATCGTCGTAGTGGTTTTTCGCCTGTTGCCGCGTCGACTAAAGCGTTACGTCACCTTTGGATACCGCTGCTGGGCTCAACACTAACGACTATTTTAACGTTTATGCCCATTGTTTTAATGGCAGGACCCGCTGGCGAATTTGTAGGTCCGTTAGCCTATGCAGTTATATTTTCGCTAGCCGGTTCTTGGCTCATTTCTTTGCTGATCATAGCCCCTATAGCCGGGCGGTGGTTGGACAAAAAGCAACGCAGCGGCACGAGTCATCCGAAATTAGATAATTACTTTAGGTCCGTACTCGGGTGGGTTTTGCTAAGACCTCGCCGAGTGATGTTGTTGGCGTCAATCTTGCCGCTGTGCGGCTTCTTTTTGATAAACACCTTGCCCGAACAGTTTTTCCCGCCGTCAGACCGGGACATGATTAATTTTGAGCTATTTCTTCCCGCGGGAACCAGCATACATCGCACGTTAGAAGCGACCCAGAAAGTCAGTACGCTTATCAACGCGCATCCCGAAATAAGGGCTTTAAATTGGTTTGTTGGGCAAAATGGGCCGTCGTTTTATTACAATTTAAAAGACAGTCGCGACGGTTCATCTAATTACGCGCAAGCGATGATCACGATGGTCGATTTTAGGGCTGCCAATCGCTTAGTAGGTGAATTGCAAACTGAGCTAGATGCGGCGTTTCCTGACTACCAAATTGTGGTTCAGCGCTTGGCGCAGGGGCCGCCATCTAATGCTCCGGTTGAGCTGCGCTTGTATGGAAATGATATAGCCCAGTTAAAACGACTCGGTGATCAGCTTAGACGCATCGTCCTAGAAACCAAGGATGTTATTCACGCTCGTGATTCGCTCGCTGAAGTTGTGCCAAAAGTTTGGTTAGATATTGATGAGAGTGAGGCTCAGCGCAGCAAGGTTGGCTTAAAAGATTTGTCACGGTTACTGGCGGCGAGTGTCGACGGTGTGGTCAGTAGTAGCTTGCTTGACCGCACTGAACAAATTCCAATTCGGGTATCCGGCGCACAGGTTAAGCAATTGAGCGTCGATATGTTGATGTCGTTTCCCTTGGCGCTGCCAACGGGCTCGCGCCCCTTGTCGGCCTTGGCTGATGTTAGTTTACGCCCAGCGCAAGCCAAAATATCACGCCGGGACGGTATGCGAATGAATACCGTTGAGGTGTATGTCGGCAATGGAGTGCTACCAGCGGTGGTGCTTAATCGCATAAAAGCGAACATAGAGAATGATGGCTTTGTGGTTCCCGACGGCTATAAGCTAGAGATTGGCGGTGAAGCTGAAGAGCGCAATAACACGGTGGGTAAACTGTTAGGGAGCGTTGGAATTATTCTGGTGCTACTGGTCGTGACGGTGGTAATGGCCTTCGATTCCTTTAGATTGTCCGCCTTGGTCTTTATTGTGGCTATCCAGTCGGCGGGTATGGGCATGTTGAGCCTTTGGTTTGCGCAGTTCCCATTCGGTTTTACAGCGATTCTCGGCTTAATGGGGTTAATGGGCTTAGCGGTTAACGCGGCAATTGTTATTTTGACAGAGCTCAAAGCCTCGCCGTTGGCAATGTCGGGGAATCGGGTTGAAATTGTTGAAACGGTAGCGATATGTACTAAGCACATCAGCTCCACCACCATAACAACGGTGGTTGGCTTATTACCCCTTATTTTGTCTGGAGGGGGGTTCTGGCCACCATTTGCGATTGTGCTTGCGGGTGGCACCGTGCTGACAACGATTTTGTCTCTGTTTTTTGTGCCTGCAGCGTTTCTGGTATTGCGGAGGCCCTATTTCTTAAAATATTTCCCTAAATCAAAACCCGACAACGAGCAGCCAGACGATCTACTCGCTGGGCAAACGCCTCAGCGCAAGCAAGTAAGCGATTTAGCTTAGCATTTAAGCTCAACAGTGACCCAAGGGCAGGCCACTGCCCCTATTCGCCGTTTCGGGTGGTCTCGTCAGCGCTTTATAAGGTAATTTTGTTGAACTGGCTTAGTTGACTCAATTCGAGTCGAGACTTCTTGCTATACTGCCGCCAATTATTAGGCCCGTGCTAATAAGCACTGGCGCAGAGGTGTGCGTGTGCGCACCCAGAGTGAGGTTTACGCCATGAATTTGAATCAAGATATCCAGCAACTGAATAATAAAATTGATCTGTATCGCCGTAAATTAGAAGCGGCTAAATTGCGGGATGATCAAAAGTCAGTGCTGCAGTTTAAAAAAGAGCTCAGTACTTTAAGCCGTAAAGTGGCCAGCATTAAAGGTATGCGCGGGGCGCAAAATGCGGGCAAGGCGGAAGAGCTCAAAACCCTTGGGTTTAGCAGAGCATTGACCAAAGCCGAGCAGGCCGATATGGGTAAATTCAAAAAAACGGTGCGGGGCCTGGTTGTAGTACATCCACTGACCGCACTCGGTAAGGAAATGGGTATTAGTGAAGTAACAGGCTATGCTCCTGCTAAGTTCTAAGCGTGCTTGATGGGGGGAGGCTAAAAGTAAAAGTGGCTCTTGCGCTCACAAAGGCGGCGTTATTGTAGCGTCGTAGCTAGAATAGACGCCTGCCTCCGCAGGTGTGACGAACTTTTTGCGCTTATTTGTGCTCACGCCAAGCCGATCAAGTCATGTCTTCCTAAGCGTCGTCATACGTGCGCACATCAAGTCATCCCTGCGCAGGCAGGGATCAATGTGAGCGCGGCGAATAGCCTTAAACATCAGGCCTCAGCCCCGATAATCCATGTAACTCGCCTGTGCACTTCCCGTCAAACATCGGGCACTATCATTCAAACCGATGCTGATTGCGATTCGCAAAATACACCAGCGACAACATTACCGGCACTTCAACTAATACGCCAACCACCGTTGCTAGGGCTGCCCCCGAGTTTAAGCCAAACAGCGAAATGGCCACGGCTACGGCTAGCTCAAAGAAGTTGGATGTGGCGATCATGCAGGCTGGCGCGGCAATATTAAAGGGCAGGCGCAGGCGCTGCGCGGCAAAAAAACTCAAAGCAAAAATGCCATAGGTTTGAATGAGCAGCGGAATGGCGATCAGTACAATGATATGGGGCTGGCTCAGAATAACGTCAGCCTGAAAACCAAAGAGCAGCACGATGGTGGTTAGTAGGCCGCAAATAGACCATGGCTTAAGGGTTTTGCCGAGCTTGGTGATGCCGTTGCCACTGACGAGCTTGCGCGTGAGGTAACCAGCAGCAAGGGGAGTAAGCACATATAAAAACACTGACAGCAGCAGGGTTTGCCACGGCACAGCAATGGCGTTAACACCAAGCAAAAGAGCGCAAATCGGCGCAAAGGCAAACACCATAATAATATCGTTTATTGAAACTTGGACCAGGGTGTAATTTGGGTCGCCATTACAGAGCTGGCTCCAAACAAAGACCATTGCCGTGCAGGGGGCTACGCCGAGTAAAATCATTCCAGCGATGTATTCGCTGGCGGATTGGGGGTCGATCCAGCGGGCAAATAGTACATCAAAAAATAGCCAAGCGATAAGCGCCATGGTGAAGGGCTTAATCAACCAGTTCACAACCAGTGTAAGGGCTAAGCCTTTTGGCTTTTTGCCAACGTCCTTCATAGCCGCAAAGTCAATGTGGATCATCATTGGATAAATCATGACCCAAATAAGCACTGCTACCACTAAATTAACATGGGCTATTTCGAGGCTAGCAACAAGGCTGAAGAGGGCGGGAAAGACCTGTCCCAAGACAACGCCGACCACAATGCTTAGTGTCACCCAAACGCTCAGGTAACGTTCAAATAATCCCATGTAATACTCCGAAATGTAAAAAATAGTTTAGTGTGCGCCGAGCTTGCGCAGGGCATTGAGTCGCTCATCGGCTGGCAATGCGCCTAGGTTTAAGGCGAGAAGCGCGGCGGTGCGGCGCTGAATTTCTGCGATGCAAGTGTGGAACCCTGCGGCGATCTCGCTATCGCTGCCCGTGAGTTTTGATGGGTCGGCCAACCCCCAGTGCACTTTTTGGGCACTGCCCAGCCATAGCGGGCAGGCGTCGCCAGCAGCGCTGTCGCAAACCGTAATAACTAAATCTGGCGCAAAATTGCGGTGCTCGTCCCAGGACTGGCTGCACAGCTTAGTAGTTGCAATGCCTAGCTCGTCCAAATAACGCAGGCTCAAAGGGTGAACCTCGCCGCTAGGTTGGCTGCCCGCGCTGCGTGCCTCAATTGCACCTGCGCCCGCTGCATTGCTAATGGCCTCGCATAAAATACTACGGCAGCGATTGTGGGTGCAGATATACAAAATTTTAAATGGCGTGGTCATGATCGTACTCGGTGGGGTGAACGCGCGTGCAAATTAGCAACAGCGCTCATTTAAGTGGCTGTTCAGTAGCGCGTTTTCAACGTGAATAAAATCGGCTGCATTGTTTAATGCGAGCGCGATGACTGACGCTTGCCACGGTGCCAACGCGGAGTTTAAACGGTAGTAAATCCACTTTCCCCGTCGCTCGTCACTCACTAAGCCGTGCTTTTTAAGCTCGGCAAGATGGCGAGACACTTTCGGTTGGTTGCTTGAAAGAGCAAGGGTCAGGTCGCAAACACACAGTTCGCCATGGCTTTTAAGTAGCAGCAAAATTTTTAGCCGAGTGTCCTCCGCAAGGCATTTGAAAAATTGGGGTAGTGGCATAGCGGGCGCAACCTTGGCTTACATATTCGAATTTTCATATATGTTAATGGTCGATGTCAAGAGCCCAATTTGGTGGCGGGGCCTGTGTGAATCCCTTACTTATTACGGCGGTCGCAACCGTTAAACTAATGGGGGTGGATAAAATACGCTGTTTATCGGCACTGGATAGGAGAATTAATGTTAACGCTAAGGCAGTATGTTATGGCTGTTATCGACCTGTGCTTAGTGCTTGTTGCAGTGGGCGGCTTGTTGTTTGCTTGTACCATACAAGAGGCGGATCGCCAGCGCGAGGGCCGAGACGCGGTCATTATTCAAAATGTGGTTTTGCACGCCCCCTTAAACACATTGGTGAATCTGAATGAGTCTTTGTGGCGTATAACCGGGCAGGGCTTGGCGATCCATATTGATCCGAAATTGGGCTTATTGGTAGATATTCGCTATTGGTCGACAAACGTTGACGCTATGGTCGCAAATATCAAAAACGCAGGCTATACATTAGACTATATGAATCCGGTTAATCAGCGTCTTAGGCTTTGGGTTAAAACCCAGGTGCAATTGCAGAAGCTAGTCGCGATTGAAGGCGTTATGGCAGTGTCAATGAGCACTGATAAACCCAAGCGGGAATTATCCCTGAAGGCATTCGATGAGCGTAAAATATAGCTGGGCAACAATGCTGGTATTTGGCATTAGTCTACTTAGTATCGGTATTTTGGCTGAAGCCAATATAAAGCAAAAGCTTGCACAAACCTCGCCAGCGCTCGCTAAAATGGACAGCCACCTGCAAAGGGCGGTTGGCATCAATCGTCAGACATTACTCGATGTTGGCCAAGAGCAGGCTTTGCTGCGCGGCAGCAGTGGCACGTTGACGCACAGCATGGTCGTTGAGTTACATCTTCATCATGACACTGGTTTGCAGGAGTTTTTAGCTGAGCAGGGTATTCAGTTATTATTCTTAAGCGGTAATGGCAAATACGCGTCGGTAAAAGCGCCATCAGCCGGTGCCCTGCTTGCCCTTGCTGAACTCAGTAACATTCGCTCCCTTAATTTAGAAACACCCTCGGTACTGCGGGTTGGCTCGGTTACTAGTCGGGCGGGTCGGGCGATGCGTTCCGAGATTATCAGTAACACCCTAGGCGTGAATGGCAGCGGTCAGACCATTGGTATAATTTCAGACAGCTTTGCCCAGACTAGCGCCATGCGTGATAACAATACCGCGCCTGCACTCTATGCTGCCGGTAACCTGCAGGGCAGCCATTCACAAAATAGTGGTGACCTCCCGGCTTCTATTGGCCTGCTTCGCGATGACGTTGACGGCGGCACCGACGAAGGCGCTGCCATGGCGGAGCTCGCCTATGACGTTGCGCCGGGCGCCAACTTTTTATTTCATGCAGCAGGCAGAAGTCGGTTTGAATTGGCCGAGGCCATTGATCGGCTGTGCAGTCCGGGTCAGGCAGATGTTGTTGTTGATGACATTTTGTTCCTCAGCGAAAGCGTGTACCAAGATGACTTGCCCGCACTGGCGGCCAGTCGCTGTGTGGCGGCGGGTGTGCCTTACTTAACTGCGGCGGGCAATGACGCCGACCAAGCCTACCGCTACCTGTTTAAAGATTCAAATGCCAGTATAGATGAGCCTGGTGTTAGCGCGATTCCTACTGGCAATGACTTGCATAACTGGAGCTCCAATGGCAGTGATCGGTTTTTAGCCATTACTCTTGAGCCAAATTCATTAACTTATGTTGTGCTGAATTGGAACCAGCCCAATGCGTCGGTAAACGCTGCCAAGGGTGCACAAATAGACCTCGATTTGTATGCGACGCGCGCGCCGAGCGTGCTCGCTTTCAATGAAATTAGCCCAGACTACGTGGATGCCGGTAGAAATAAGCAGGGGGCAACCGGCAATCCAGACGGTGACGCTTTTGAGTTTGTGACCTTAAAGAGTGGGCAAAACACCGAAGTTTTTTACATTGCAGTTGAGCATTTTGATGGCAACCAAGATGACATTCCGCAAAAGGCGGGCATTCGTCTAGAGTTTAGAATTTTGATTACAGGCGATGCGCCCAGTAGTGTTGAGTATCCCTACAACGGCGTTGCTGTTTGGGGGCACTCAATGGCTCGCAACGTTGCGTCGATCGCGGCCGTGCCGTGGTGGGAATCGCCAGAGTTCCGTCCAGAAGGCTACGATACCATTGGTATCGACCCAGAACCCTTTACCTCGCGGGGCGGCATTAATCGCCTACAGTTTGACCAAAATGGCAATTATCAAGTAGAAAATCGCGAAGTACCGAGCTTTGCTGCAGTTGACGGCAACAACAACACCTTTTTGGGGGTGCCGTCCGCCAATGTGGCGTCAGAAGATGGCGAGCCAGACAGCTTTCCCAACTTTTATGGAACCTCGGCAGCGGCACCTAATGCCGCTGCTGTTTTTGCCCTTTATAAACAAGCCTACCCAGCAGCGACCCCCGCGCAATTGATTGCCGCAGTAAAAAGTACGGCTATCGACATAAATGGTCGTCGCGCAGCTATCGGCTACGACGATGTAAGCGGTGACGGTTTAATTAATGCGGAGGCGGCGGCAAGTGCCCTTGCCATATCAGTGGGCCAAGCGCCACCAACAACCAGAAGTGAAGGCGGTGGTGGCAGTGGCGGTGGCGGCGCATGTTTTATCGCCACTGCGGCCTACGGCAGTTATATGGCGCCAGACGTACAAGTATTGCGCAATTTTCGCGACACCGTATTACTGCCCTACAGCTGGGGGCGTAGCTTGGTGGCCGCTTATTACCAATACTCACCACCAATAGCAGAGACAATTGCCAGCTCCACTACGCTACGAGTAATCACTCGTGTGGGTCTAAGCCCTTTGGTTTATGGTCTTAAATATCCGCTATGGACAATGGTGGGCCTGCTGGCTGCATTACTGCTGTCTTTGCGCTACTGTGCCCGACAACGGGCGCGTCAGGCGATAATTGCCAATTAAGCAGTAATTAAAACCCCTAAGCCGTTGATTTTTTTGAATCATATCAGTAGACTGCGAACGCTTTTAAAGCACTAGCGCTACCCAAAAGCCGTTGTTCATAGGTTTTTGTATCATTACTGGCTATTAGGCCAGAACCCCTTAGCCCGGGTGGTGAAATCGGTAGACACAGGAGACTTAAAATCTCCCGACAGCAATGTCGTGCCGGTTCAAGTCCGGCCCCGGGCACCAATATAAATCAATAGCTTACAGCGATTTTGCTATTCGAAGTCAAATCCAGAAAATCTTCATAGTAGACGTATAGTAGACAAAGGCATTTCGTGCGCTTGCGGTAGTTTAATGGCAGAACTAATCAAGTTATCTACGTGTTAGCAGTTGATGCAGACCAAAAATAATTGGCTCTACCCCATTAACGGGGGATGGCGCTCATCAAACCCTGTTAATCACACCGTCCCATCCACAATGGGTCAGCACTCTTATCCTGTAATTTTCAAAGTTTCTAAAACCATACGCTCGTCGTGGGCTCTACCCCATTAACGGGGGATGGCACTCATTAAACCCTGTTAATCACACCGTCCCACCCACAATGGGCTAGAACGCGTAATCTGTAATTTTCAAAGTTTCTAAAACCATACGCTCGTCGTGTCATCATTTCCATTTT